>DATJNU010000133.1:0-83225 GCA_035507775.1 Jatrophihabitans sp. | reverse complement strand
TTGCGTCGGCCTGGGCGGACAATCCTCCGACGACATGCGACCCGAACCTAGGCACCTGCACGGTGACGGTTAGCTCGCCCGGCGATGGCTCCAGCAGCACGTCGTCCGGCAACCGCTCAGACAGCGGCGGGACCGGTTGTGTGGGTGCAGACGGTAGGGACTACCCGTGTTATGACCCGCAGCTCGGCTATTGGTCGGGCAGGTGCTACTGGAAGTTGATGGAGCCCCAACCGGATTACGTCGACGGTCTCTGGGACGGGCACCCGAAAGGTGACGGCGCGATCTACCTCTATACCTGTCCGCCGTTCACGCCGGGTGGTGACGGTGGCGAGGGCATGGAGTGGGAGGCAACGCAGCCTGGCGCGCCGACGGTCACTCCGGCGCAGTTGGCGCAGGAAGCGTACAAGGAACTTGCTCTTCCGCAGCCGACGCTGGTGCTGTCGCCGACGGGGCAGCAGTTGGTGAACCTGCCGACGTGGCTAGCGGTCACAGGTTGGGATGCGCAGTCGGCGACGGCGACGGTGCCGGGGTTGAGCGTGACCGCTACGGCGCGCCCGACCACCGTCGTGTGGACGCTGGGTGACGGCTCGAGCGTGACGTGCGAAGGGCCGGGAACTGTCTTTACCGCAGGCGACGATCCGGCGTCCGCGTCTCCGACCTGCGGGCACACCTACCGCGCCTCCTCGGCCGATGAGCCCGACAGCGCGTACACGATGACCGCGACGGTGCGCTGGTCGGTGACCTGGGCCGGTGGCGGGCAGACCGGCACGCTGCCCGACCTCACCAGGCAAGCGACGGCGCCCGTTGCGGTCGCCGAGTCCCAAGCCCTCGTCACAAGGTAGCCGCAAGCGACGCTACGCAGGCCAGGACACAACCGGGGACAGGGAGAAGGAAGGAGTCGCGGTGACACGGTTTCGCCCGACCCTTCCCCCAGCGCCGCCGCGATCAGCCGGCGGATGGGACGGGTCGCCGGACGTGCGCCGTGGCTCGCCCGGTGGCCGGATACCGGGCGGACGGCGGCGCTCCGTTCCGCACCTGATGGTCGGTGTGCTGCTGGTGGTGGCGTGTGCGCTCGCGTTCGGGGTTGCCGCGTCCAGCGTGGACCACCGTGCCGCGGTATTGGCCTTGGCTCGGCCGGTGACGGTGGGACAGAGACTGACGTCGGAAGACGTGCGCACGGTCCGGGTCTCGGCCGAGGCGGGTGTGGCGACGATCCCGGCCTCGATGTTGGACCAGCTCGTCGGGCAGCAGGTCGCGGTGTCGCTACCCGCGGGCGCGTTGCTGGCCCGAACGGAACTGGGCCCGGCTGCCCTGCCGGCGGGTCAGGGGATCGTCGCTGTTGCCGTTAAGTCCGGACAGGCCCCGCCCGATCTGGCCGCTGGCAATCATGTGCTGCTCGTGGTGGTCCAACCCACGAATGCCGCGACGAGCGATTCATCGACCAGCACGCCTGCCGCCGGCACTGCAGGGTCGGGTGGGCCGTGGCCTGGTGTGGTCACCGGCGTCGCCGCGCCGTCCGCGACGAGCGACAGCACGGTCGTGTCAGTGCAGCTGGACGACGCGGCGGCCCGGGCGGTCGCGGCGCTGCCGGCCGGCCAGATCGACCTAGTCCTGGTTCCAGGGTCTTGAACGGGGTCGGGTGATCAAGCCGTGCTCCTGTGTCTCGCGTCGCTGAAAGGGTCCCCGGGTGTCACCACTCTGGGGGTTGCTTTGTCGGCACGCTGGCCGCAACCGTGGCGCAGAGTTCTGGTCGAGGCCGACCCGGCCGGTGGTGACCTCGCGGCCCGCTACCGGCTGGCGCTCGCGCCGGGTCTGATCAGCCTGGCCGCGGCGGCCCGGCGCAGCACCGATGCGGCGCTGGTCGGCGAGCACACGCAGACGCTCGTCGGCGGACTCGCGGTCGTGGTCGGTCCGACGCGGCCGGACCAAGCCCGCGCCGCCCTGACCGCGATCACCGGCGCGGACGGCCGGGCGGGCGTGCTCGGGTCGTATACGGGCCGCGACGACGTCGTCGCCGTCGTCGACTGCGGCCGACTCGACCCCGACGGTCCCGCTGGCCCCATCATCGTGGCGGCCGATCAGCTACTGATTCTGGCCCGGCCACGCGCTGACGAACTGGCTCACGTCGCCGACCAGGTGATCAGCGGGATCGTAGATGGGCCGGCTCGCACGCGGCTGCTGCTCGTGGGACCGGGTTACCCGGCCGCCGAGGTAACGCGCGAGGTCGGGTTGAGCGTGGCGGGCACCGTTCCGTGGGACCCGCGCACGGCGGCCGCCGTCTCCGGACAGGGCGCGAGGACTCCGCGGCCGCGAGCGGCCTTGGTGCGGACCGCGACCCGACTCGCGAACAAACTGGCTGGCGACCCTCGCCGCATCGGATCGGGCCCGGCCGATCACGCAGCGACCGACCCCGCGCCCGAGGGCGTGCCGGACCCCGAAGAGCAGGGCAAGACACTGCCCGGTCCCTGGACGACCGTGTCCCCGAATGGATCCGGCCCGCCGCGTCGGGGTTGGCCATGACCGCCTACGTCAACGGCCCCACCCCGACGAGTGTCGCTGTCGTAAGCGGCGCGTCGCCGGCCGGGAGCGAGACGCGGGGCGCGCTGCGCGATGAGCTGCGCTCGGCTCTGCGTGGGCAACTACCGGGCCGGATCGAGCAGGCCGAACGTGAGGCCGGCGCCCCGCTGTCGGTGGCGGCGCGTCGGCAGATCGCGGAGGAGATCCTGACCGCTGCGGCGCATCGGCACGCGCAGGCGGAGTTGATGGCCAACCGGCCGCTGCCCGATCCGGACACCGAGAAAGCCGTGACGGCCGCGGTGTTGGACGAGCAGTTCGGCTTGGCCGGGTTGCAGCCGCTGCTGGACGACGAGCGGATCGAGAACATCAACGCCAACGGCTGCGACCGAGTGTTCGTCCGTTATGCCGACGGCACCCGCGCCCGCGTTGCTCCGATCGCCAACTCCGACGGCGACCTCGAAGAACTGGTCCGTACCCTTGCCGCCCGCACCGGTGCTGAGGAGCGGCGCTTCGACCGCGGCTCCCCGGCGGTCAACCTGCACCTCCCCGACGGCTCCCGGCTGTTCGCGGTCATGGCGCTGACCGCCGACGGGCGACCGTCGCTCTCGATCCGGCGCCACCGCTACCGCACCGTCGACCTCCACCAGCTGCGTGAGCTCGGCATGCTCGACAACCACGTGGCCGATCTCCTGCGGGCGCTGGTGCGGGCGAGGAAGAACCTGCTGGTCACCGGCGGCACCGCGATCGGCAAGACCACCCTGCTCAGGGGACTCGCGTCGGCCATCGACCCGTCCGAGCGGCTGGTCACAGTCGAGGACGCCTTCGAACTCGGCCTGGACCACGACGCCGTTCTGCACCCCGACGTCGTCGCCCTGCAGGCCCGCGAAGCGAACATCGAAGGCGAAGGCGCCGTGTCCCAAGCCGAACTCGTCAGGTGGGCGCTGCGGATGTCGCCGGATCGCGTTCTGGTGGGAGAAATACGGGGACCCGAGGTTGTCCCGATGTGCAACGCGATGTCCCAAGGCAACGACGGATCCATGGCGACCCTGCACGCCTCCTCCAGCCGGATCGCGTTCACCCGACTGGCCGCCTACGCCGCCCAAGGCCCGGAGCGGCTCCCGCTCGAGGCGACCAACCTGCTCGTCGCCTCCGCCGTGCACTTCGTCGTCCATCTCGCCTACGCCACCGACGGCGCCCGCGTCGTCTCCTCCATCCGCGAAGTCGTCGACGCCGACGAGCGGCAGGTCATCAGCAACGAGATCTACCAGCCCGGCCCGGACCGCCGCGCCACACCCGGCGCGCCGCTGCGCACCGACACCGCCGACGAACTGATCGCCGCCGGACTCGACCCCGACCTCGCCACAGGCGCGGCCAGTCAGCGATGGCCGCGATGACGATCTCACCGGCACTCGGCGCGCTGCTCGGCGGCGGCATCGGACTCGGGCTCTGGCTCGTCCTGCGCGGCTGGACTGCTCCGGCCGCGCCCCGGCGGCCGTGGCCCGGTCGCCGGGGCGCGCAACGACGAGACCTGCTCAAGCTGCTGGCCTGCCTGGCCGCCGCCCTCCTCGGCGGGGTCCTCACCGGCTGGGTCGTCGGCGCGGCCCTGACCGGGATCGCGGCGTGGTGGCTTCCGCGGTTGCTTGGCCCGGACCGGGAATCGGCGCGGCGCATCGCGCGGTTCGAGGCCGTCGCCTCGTGGGCCGAAATGCTGCGCGACACGCTGTCGGCGGCGGCCGGGCTCGAGCAGGCAATCCTGGTCACCGCGCCCCTCACCCCGGACGCGATCCGCTCTCATGTGGTAGCGGCGGCGGGCCGGGTGCAGGCCGGGCAGCGGCTTGCGCCCGTGCTGCGTGACCTCGCCGACGACCTCGCTGATCCCACCGCCGACCTCGTCCTGTCCGCCCTGGTGATGGCCGCCGAGCAGCGGGCCCGCGACCTCGGCGAGCTCCTCGGCTCGCTGGCCAAGGCCGCCCGCGACCACGCCGCGCTGCGGCTGAGCATCTCCGCCAGCCGGGCCCAAGCCCGCAGCGAAGTCCGGATCACCGTAGGCGTCACCGTTACTTTCGCCCTCGGTCTGCTGCTGCTCGACCGCCACTACCTGATCGCCTACGACAGCGCCGCCGGGCAGCTCGTGCTCCTCGCCGTCGGTGTCCTCTTCGCGGGCGGGCTCGCGCTGACCCAGCGGTTCGCCCGCATCCCCGAGCCCCAACGCTTCCTCACCGTGGCTGCGGGCAGCGGCGACCGCACTGTCGAGCCTGCTCGAGCAGCCGGGGTCGACTCGTGATCGCCGCGATCGTGCTCGGCGCCGGCTTCGGCCTGGGTCTGTGGGCGCTGCTGGTCTTCGCGTGTCCCGCCCGCACCCCGCTGGCCGTCATGTTCGCCCAGCTGCGCCACCAACCCGATCCGCCGGCAATCCTCGCGACCGACCGGTCAGGATGGGCCGCCCGAGCCGGGCGCCGCGCCACCCCCGCCCTGCGGGCCGCCGGTCTGCCCAGCCTGTCGGTGCGCCGCGACCTGACCGTCGTCGGCCGCGACGTCGACGCCCACCTCGCCGAGAAGGCCACCCTGACCCTGCTCGGCCTGCTCACCCCGCCGATCCTGGATCTGTTGCTCCTCGGCCTCGGGGCGCCGCTCGACCCGACCCTGCCCGTGTTCCTCGCGTTCGGGCTAGCCGCTATCGGGTTCATCGCCCCCGACCTGCAGGTCCACGCACAAGCCCGCAAACGGCGGACCGACTTCCGCCACGCCCTCTCCGCCTACCTCGACCTCGTCGTCGTCTCGCTGGCCGGCGGCGCCGGACCCGACGGAGCCCTCACCGACGCCGCCACCGTCGGGCACGGCTGGGCCTTCCACCAGCTCCGCCGCGCCCTGGACACCGCCCGCCTCACCCGAATCCCCCAAGCCACCGCACTCGCACAACTCGGCAGCGAGATCGACAACCGCGACCTCGCCGAACTCGCCGCCTCCCTCTCCCTGGCCGGCACCGAAGGCGCCCGCATCCGCGCCTCGCTCGCCGCCCGCGCCGACTCGCTGCGCACCCACCTGCTCGCCGACACCGACGCCCAAGCCAAAGCCGCCACCGAACGCCTCGGCCTGCCCTGGGGCCTGCTGTTCCTCGGATTCCTCGTGTTCTTGGGCTATCCGGCTCTCCATCAAATCCTCACCGGCCTGTAAGCCCGAACATCCAGAACCCGACCGGGCACCACACGAAAGGAGACCCACCAATGCTGACACTCATCGCAGCCGCCTGGGCACAGCTACGCGCCAACCTCACCGACTTGCGCGAGCACCCCGACAGCGGCTATTCCACCGAGACCGTCGTGGTCACCGCGATCCTCGTCGCGCTCGCCCTGGCCGCGATCGGCGATGTCATCTACAACGCCGTCATGGGCAAAGCCAACGGCATCTCCTTCTGACCGCGCGCCCCCGTGTGCTCCTGACGCCTATGCCTACCGCCACCACCCCAACCGCCACGCCGCCTGTCGCGCCACCAGCGGCCCCACGCCGCCGCCCGTCGCGCATAAGGCCACCGGGCCACGTCAGCGCTGCCCCGGACCGAGAGCTGTCGAGTCGGGAGGCAGGCGCGGTGGCCGCGCAGGTTGTCATCGCGATGCTGCTGCTCGTCGTCCTCGTGCTGGGAATCGTGCAGGTCGCGCTCACCGCCTACGCCAACCACATCGCCCAGGGCGCGGCCGAGCAGGCACTCGACGCCGCCCGCGTCCTCGACGGCACCACCGCCGACGGACAGGCCCAAGCCAATCAGGTACTGGCGCAGCTGGCGACCGGCCCGCTCGTCGACGCGCAGGTCACCGTGACCAGGACCGCCACCAGCGTGACGGTGACCATCACCGGCCGCGCCGAGCGCGTCTGGCTAGGCCCGGCATTGCCGGTGCACGCCACAGCGTCCGGACCCATCGAACAGTTCTCGGCGGCGCCATGACCGCCGCGCCACGCGAGGCCGCCGCCCCCGCAGCCGCTGAGCTACCGAACGCCCGACGTGCTCTCGTGGACCGGTGCCGAGCGACCGCTTCGGTCCTGACACGGCGAGTCGGAAAGCGGCGTGGCGAGGCGGGGTCGGTGGCCGCCGAGGTCGCGATCGCCGTTCCCGTGCTGGTCGCGCTGTTGGTGTTCGCGGGCGTGCTCGTCTATCGCGGAGTCGACGCGCGGCTTCGCTTGGACGACGTGGCGCACGAGGCCGCCCGTGCCGCCAGCGCGGCACGCTCGCCGGCCTCCGCCACCACGGCGGCCCAGCAGACCGTCACCGCGAGCCTCGCCACGGCCGGGGTCGGCTGCGGGCAGCCCGCCGTGTCGGTGGACACCAGCGACTTCTTCCCGGGCGGGACCGTGACGGTGACCGTGTCCTGCCGGCTGGACCTGTCCGACGCGGCGGCGCTGCTGGCCGTCGGCAACAGCCGCACCCTCACCGCCACCGCGACCTCGCCGCTGGACGTATACCGCGCAGTGAGCCCATGAACGCGACGCTCCCTCAGCCATCGGTCGGCCTGTCGGCGCCACTCCGGCGCAGGCTACGTCGCCGCCGGGCGCCCTTGAGCGGGGATGCGGGAATGGTCAGCGCCTTCGTCCTCGCGGCGCTGGTCGGGCTGATGGCCGTCGTCGGCCTCGCCCTCGACCCCGGCGAGGCGTACGCGGCGAAGATCCGTGCCATCGGCCAAGCCGAAGAAGCTGCCCGCGCCGGAGCCCAGCAGATCAACCTCACCGTCTACCGAACCACCGGGGCGCTGCAACTCGACCCGAGCGCAGCGGAACAGGCTGCCCAGCGCTACCTCGCCGCCGAAGGCGCCACCGGGACCGCGACCGCCACCACCGCCCAGGTAACCGTCGCGATCACCACCTCCTACCGCACCCAGCTGTGGCAGCTCGTCGGCGTCAAGACGATCGCCGTGCACGCCACCGGCACCGCCACCCCGCAACTCGGCATCACCGGCCCCGAACCCGACAACCCCTAACGACCCCCGATGGATTGCTACCTATGACCCGTCGCCCGCTCCTGGCACCGCGCCCGCGGCCACCTCTCGTACGGGCGGCGGCGTGGCTCGGACGCGCGATCATCGGTCTACTCGCCGCCTGCCTGCTCGTCGCACTGATCGCCGGCGTGCCGTACGGGCTGTGGCACTGGCTCGGCTGGCCGCTGCCGCACCACTGGCCCACCGGCACCGAGATCAAGGGCACCCTGACCGGGCCATTCACCGACCGGATCCTGCTCGACACCCTCGCCTGTCTGTGCTGGCTCGTCTGGGCGGTCTTCGTCGCCGACGTCGCCCGCGCCCTGCCGCAGGCGCTGCGAGACGCGCGCCCCGACGATCCTCATGTCAGCTCGCGGGCACCGTCCGCGCACGGCGGCCGGCGCTCGGGCCCGCTCCGGGGGCTGGCGACGGTGTTGCTGGCCACCATCGTGGCCAGCCTGGTCAGCCCGCGACCCCACCCAGCTCTGGCCACCACCCGCAGCGCCGAACTGCTGGCACCAGCGCGCTCCGGCATCGCCGCGGCGGCCGTGATTCTCGACCGGACAGGTGTCGCGCCGTCGGCTGACGTCACGGCTGCACCGGGCCCCGCCGCGCCAGGCATAGCCGTCGTGCAACCGCCGCACGACGGAATCCACGACAGCCTGTGGCGCATCGCGGACCGCTACCTTGGCAACGGCGCCCGCTGGCCGGAGATCTACCAACTCAACCAGGGCGTCCCGCAGGCCGACGGTGGCATGCTGACTAGTGCCTCACTGGTCCTGCCAGGGTGGATTCTGCGCCTGCCCAGGCCCGCCGGGACTACCCCCGCCGGCCCAGCCGGACCGGGCGACGGTTCGCCGAGCATGCCCCCCACCAATGCGCCGCCCACGCGCCCGCCCCGCCCACGATCGTCGCCGACCACACCACCGACACGGACCGGTATCGCTACGACAAACACGCCGGGCACGCCCACCAGCGAACCACCGCGTAGCGCGCCCAACCCGCACACGTCCGGCGAGTCGAGCGCGACCCGTGCCGCGACGCCGACAACGGCAGGCACCTCGCTGGCTCGCCACAGCCACGGCAGCGACGGCGGACTCGACCTCGGCGAGGGTGTCTTTGTCAGCATGGGATTCGCCGCCGCGATCAGCGCCGCGGTCGTGACCGAACGCCGCCGACGACGCCGCCGCTACGTGCCGGGCAGCGGCCGCCGTGACGATCTGCTGCCCGTCGCGCCGATCGTGCGCAGCCTGCACCTGGCGCATCTGCGCGCGACCACCCCGGGCACGCACCGCAGCCTCGACGACCGCGACGGCCGAGACTCGGATGCCAGCGACTCCCACACCGACACTGCCGACGAGGACGCGGAGAAGCACCCGCCGGTCATGACCGACGCCATTCCCCCCGCAGCTCTCGCGCTTGGCCGGCAGAATCCGGATGGCGTGCCGACGAGCGTTGCACAAGCTGTAGATCTAGCAGTTAACGGCGGGCTCGGGCTGGCCGGTCCCGGCGCCGAGGCAGCGCTGCGCGGGCTGCTACTCGAGCTACTGGCTCGCCACCCCGGGCTGGCGAACTCCCCACTCAACGCGGGCGCAGCGACGCCGGGAATCCTCGAAAGCGGCGAGGGTCTGGCCGGATGCGAGCTGCTGTTGCCGGCCGCAACCGCGAGCCTCCTGCTCCGCCGAGAAAGCGTCGACGCCAGTGCTCAGGGGGTAGCCGGGCTGCACGTCGTTGCGGACCTCAACGAGGCACTCGATCAGCTCGAGGCGATCACGCTGCACCGCGCCCGCCTGCGGCTCGAGCAGTCCGAGCCCGACAAGGACTTGTCGGGATCGGACTCGCAGCCGCGCGGACCCGTGCTACTCCTCGGCCTCACGCCGACGAACACCGGTCGCCTGCAAGCGGTGCTCGACAACGGCGCCGCGCTCGCGGTCGGCGGGATGATGCTCGGCCAGTGGCGGCCCGGCAGCAGTGTCTACGTCGGACCGGACGGCCGGATCAGCGCCACCAGCCCCGGACAGGCCCGCACGCTTCACCATCGCCGCCTGCCGATCCTCACCGCCGCCGCTGCTGGTGACCTGCTGGCAGCGTTGGCCCCGGGCGCTACCCGGGCTGCGGACTCGGGCTCGGTCAGAAGCGTCGACGCGGCTGAGACCGTCATCGTCGAACCGGCTGTCGCGCGGGCTCGTCCCGGCGGGACGAGTAACGGCTACGCCCACACAACGTCGGCCGACTCGCAGGCGGACAGCACAGCTAGCGACGGATCCCATCTCCTAGCGAGTCCAGACGCCGGCGGCCCGCCAGCGGAGCCGGTGGGCGTCGACTCGGCGCGTCCGCGACACGAGGTAGCGACCGAGCACGTCGATTCGCCTCGAATGGCGCTGCGCGTGCTGGGGCCGGTTCAGCTCACGTTGCCTACCACCCACACCGATGCCGGGGCCGACCTCATCTCCCAGGACAAGGGGATCGTGTCGTTGGGGCCGCGGCAGCGGGAGCTGCTGGTCCTGCTGGCGTTGCATCCGGACGGGATTGCCCGCGATCGGCTGGCTGACACGCTGTGGCCGGACACGCCGCCCGGTCGACCGTTCAACGCCTTGCACACCACCCTGAACAGGCTGCGGCGGTCCCTGTCCGCCGCCAGCGGTGGGGCGCTGAGCGAGATCACCCGCGTGGACGGCGACCGGTACCAACTCGACGAGCGGCTGGTCGTCACCGACTTCGCGCGGCTCCGCACCGCTCTGGCCGGCCGCCGCGCCGCGAGCGACGACGACGCGCGGGCCAGGGCCTGCCGCGCGGTCCTGGCCGCCTACACCGACGAACTGGCCGGGGGCGTGACCTCGGACTGGGTCGAGACGCCACGCGAGGCGCTGCGCCGCGAGGTCCTCGACGCCGCCGTCACGCTGGCCCGCCACGTCGCCGACGACGACCCGCACGACGCGCTCGCCGTGTTGGAGACCGCTCGCGACCTGGATCCTTTCAACGAGCAGCTCTACCGCGACATCATGCGGCTGCAGCAACGCCTCGGCCGCGGCAGTTCTATCGGCCACACCCTTGCGCTGCTGACCAACCGGCTGGCCGAGATCGACCAGGCTCCCGACCCGGCCACGACCGTCCTCGCCGAGCGGCTCACGCACCTCACGCCGACGGTCACCCCGTCCACAGCGGCGCGCCCCGAAGGCGTCGGCGCGCAGCGGCCGGTCACCGGTTGACGGCCCCGACCGGGCAGCGGGGCGTGGTAGCGGCGATGCTGGTGGCGTCGAGCGCTGCCGGCACCGCCCTTGCGGGGTGGGCGACCCAGCGGGCGGCTGCGGCGCGCATGCTCACGACAGCCCGCGCCACCCGGGGGCTGCGCACCCGACACGCGGGCGTAGCCGCGACAGTGCTGGCCGGGGCGCTGGGTGGCCTGCTGGCCTGGCGGGTCGGTGCCGAGTTCGTGCTGGTGGCGGGTTGCTGGATCGCGGCGCTGGCGCCAACGTTGGCGATGGTGGACCTGCTCGAGCAGCGGCTGCCCGACGCGCTGACACTCGGCAACTACCCCGTGCTGCTCATCCTGCTCGCGACGGCGGCGATGATGGACGGGCATCTGGGGCCGCTGCTGCGCGCGGTGATCATGATGGCCTCGGTAGCCGGGTTCTTCGCCGCGGTCGCGGCCGTCAGTGGCGGTGTCGGGCTGGGCGACGTCAAGCTGGCCGGCGCGCTGGGTCTCGTGCTCGGCTATCGCGGCGTCGGCACGGCAGTGGTCGGTGTCGCGCTCGGGCTGCTGTGCGGCGCTCTCGCCGGTGCCGCAGTGGTCCTGACGCGGCGGGGCGGATGGCGAACCCGGGTGCCGTTCGGTCCCGCTCTACTTGCCGGAGCCCTCGCCGCGCTCCTGCTCTGAACCCGCAACAACACATCGACTCGGTGCTGGCTGTTGGGTACTCCGGTGGGGTCTCCGTTCACTACTCCCCTCGCTACTCCTGCCGGTACTCCCTCTAAGCGGGAGTACCGGCAGTCCCACCTGACGCCGTGGACGCGCCGGACACGAACAGCGTGCCAGCCCAGACTGAATAGGCCCTTCAACTCCAAACTCCGCCGCCGGGCGAACGGCTGACGCCGCACTCCCGGTCCCGCTCCGTGCGGCTGCTGTCAGCCGACCCGTCGCCTCCGCTCCGCTTGGTCTCGTCGTGCCCCCATCCAGCGCTCTAGCGGTGCCCACCGCCGTACGCTGTCCGCTCAGGCGATGCCCTCGACCGACAGCCGACGCCTCGTGGTCGGGCCATCGGCAGCTGTCGCGACCGTAACGCCGACCGGCCGGACACGTCGCGTGTTTCAAGGGTGGATCTCAGCCCGGGCCGGAGGCGCCGCGAAAGCGGTGGCCAAATGCCGCCGCTCCACCCGACCGGACAGCGATCAGGTCGCGCTCGGCGAATTCGCGCCGTAGGCTCGACTTTATCGAGTCAGAGTCGCTCACGATTCATTGAATAATGAGTCGGTCAGCCTGCGAGAGCCAGTCTTCTCCGTTGGACTCGATAGAGAATCGCCTTGTGGGACAAGGTAAATGCGTGCCCTCCGGACGGCATCTTCAGCCCCGGAGAGACTGATCCCGAAAAGTAATCCGGACCGGCGAGAATTGTCTTTGCTCCGCAGCGGCGTCGAGCTACGTTCACCGTGCCGGAAAGACCACGGGACAAATTCCGAGTCTCCGACGGAAGGCTTCACTACCGAAGCCGCTAACCCATCCCCGCTTGGAGGTTGTGATGAACACTGCCCAAAACCCGAACCCGGACGCCGGGGACCGCTCGGCCGGTGAGCGGGTCCGCGAGGCGCTAGCCACCCACGCTGGCTCGACTGCCACCGAGTTGGCCGAGGCCGCTGGTCTGGGCAAGTCCACCGTCGGCAAGGCGCTGGCCGTGCTGGAAGCCGCGGGCCTGGCCCGCCGCGACACGCCGGCCGTCGAGGCCGGTGGCCGTCGCCCGGCCGCGCGATGGAGTCCGGTCGCCGCGAGTCACTCCGCCACGGACGGCGGCCAGCGAAGCACCGACAACGCAAGTGGCGACCAGAGTCCCGTCGACTTCGCGGGCGGGGAGCGGCTGCGGCCCGGCCAACTCGGCACGCTCGTACTCGAGTACCTCGTTGCCCACGCTCAAGAGCAGGTCGGGCCGGCCGCGCTCGGCAAGGCGCTGAACCGTTCGACCGGCGCGGTGGCGAACGCGCTCACTCGACTAGCGGATAGCGGAGACGCGGTGCTGGTCAGCGAGACACCGCGTCGCTACCGCCTGGCCAGCTAGGTCCCTTCGGTAGCCGCGAGCGCGGCACGAGCGGCACAACCCAACCCGTTCCTCGATGCGGGCGGGCGGTTGTGCCGCTGGTGCTGGTTCACGACCTGACACGCGGCCAGACGTCGGCCGAGTCGCGCCGTGCCGGGTGGTATCAGACTCCTGCGCTGGTGAGCGGGCGGGTGGCGCCGTAGTAGCCGGACTCGACTTTGTCGAGCGGGGTGATCTCGATGAACGCGCCGCTATATGGGGCTTGCACGACCTGCCCGTCGCCGAGGTAGATGGCGACGTGGCCGATGCCGGCGATGGTGCCGTCGTCGGACCAGAAGACGAGGTCACCCGGCTGCAGTTCGGCCACGCTCGGATGGACCGATCCGGCTTGGGTGTACTGGTCGGAGGCGAGATGGTCGACTGCGAGCCACGGGGCGAGCGCGTACATGACCAGCCCGGAGCAGTCGAATCCGTAGACGTGGGCGTCGTTGCGGGAGTCGTAGTCGACGGCGTTGCCGTAGGTCGGGCCGGCGGCGTTGCCGCCGTCGAAGGTGTAGGGCCAGCCCAGCCACTGCAGAGCGCGGGCGGCGATCGCCTGCCCGATCGTGGGCGTCCAGGTGCCGCCCGAAGGTTGCGGGGTGTCGTTGCTGCCGACCGGCGTGCCGTAGGACGCGGCGGCGGCCAGCACGGCGTTCACGTAGGTGTCGGAGTGGTTGTAGGCGTAGATCGCCGCGTGCAGGTCGGCGCCGTCGCGGGCGCCGTTGGCGCACAGCATCCGGGCGGCGGCGTAGATGGCGTCCGTCGGGTCGTAGGGCGACGGCGGGTTCGCGCCGCCCTCGGGGATCGGCTGGTCGTATTCGGCGAAGGTGGCCGGCTCGAACTGCATCGGCCCCTCGGTTATCTAGAGGTGGGCCGAGGAATCGGCCTGAATACTGGGGTTCTCCGGTGAGGGACGTTAGGCACGTGGGGTCGCGGTGGGTCGGCCGCTGGCGAAGAAGTCAGCTTCTTTGTAGTTCTCGACCCTGACCGTAAGGCCGAAGTCGGGAGCGTCGATCATCAGTCCGCTGCCGAGGTAGAGCCCAACATGGTGGATCGTCGCGGGGCTGGTGCCGAAGAACACCAGGTCGCCCGGTTCGAGCGGTGCCCCGGGCGGGACGTGGGCGGTGACGGCGTATTGCTGCGCGGCGTTGTGTGGTAGCGAGATTCCGGCGGCGGCGTAGGCGGCTTGGGTGAGGCCGCTGCAGTCGAAGCCGGCGTCGCCGTGCTGTGGTCCGGAGCCGTCCCACTGGTAGGGCAGGCCGAGTTGGGCGCAGGCGTAGTCGATAGCTGTAAGCACGGCGGGGTCGGGTGCATCGACGCTCGTGCAGCCATCGCTGCCCGTGCCGCCGGTAGTGCCGGTGCCGCTGGATGTCGACGCGCAGCTGGCATCAGCGACCGCGGCAACGATGGTGCGGGCCGCGGCCTCGTGCGGGCCGTAGGCGTCGGGTGTGCCGGAGTTCTGGACGGCCTGGGCAGCGTCGTTGACCGACAGCTGCTGCCAGTCGGGGATGGCGAGCAGGTGCTGGTAGAACTGCGTGGCGGCGTAGGCGGGGTTCATGATCTGCGCCGGGGTGCCCCAGCCTTGCGAGGGGCGTTGCTGGAACAGGCCGAGGCTGTCGCGGTCGCCGCCCTCGAGGTTGGTCAGGCTGGACTCCTGCAGCGCGGCGGCGATGGCGACGACTTGGCCCTGGGTGGGGACATCGAGTTGGTGGCCGACCGCGACGATGATGGCGGCGTTGCTGATCTGGGTCGGCTGGTAGCCGGCGACTGCGGCGCTGGTGGCACCGACCGGGATGCAGGTGGTGGCGCCGGAGGCGCTGCTGCCGGCGAACAGGGCGGCGACGCTGCCGGTCGCGGCGGCGATGAGCACGACGAGCAGGCAGAACCCGCTGGCTGCGCCTGCGGCGATCTTCGTGGCACCGGACATGGGTGATCACCTCCGTGGTGACAAGGTGTGGGTGAGGGTCGCTCGGACGACGTAGCGGTGGCCTGATGGGTCGGTCAGGAAAGGGGAAGCGTGATGGCAGCCCACGAGGTGCGCCTGGACGGCGCGGACGCTGCTGAGTTGGTCGAGTTGCTCGGGTTCCTCGGCCAGTGGTTCGATCGCGATGCCGAGGTGTTAGCGGCGTTGTTGCGTCGCTTCGTGGGCAGCGACGGCTATGACCTGGCCGGGTTGCGGGCCGATCTGGATCGCTTCGCGTTCCTGCTCGGCGGCGACGGCGACCGGTTCATCGAGCCGGGCTCACCAGCGGGCTGACGTCGCCGTTGCCTTACTGGGGCGCGAGGTTCTGGTCGTGGATCATCCGGCGCAGGCTGGTGCGCGCTGCGGCCAGGTCGTCTTCCAGTTCGGTGACACGGGCTTTCAGCGTCTGGTTGTCCGCCTGCTGGCGGGTGAGCGCGGCGGCCTGCTCGCTGTTGTGGCGGGTGAGTTCGTCGACGCGGGAGACGAGGTCGGCTTTGGCGAGGTCGTCCAGACGGGCGCCGAGCGCGCGGCGTAGCTGGCGTTGCTGCTGGTCGCGTTCGGCGCGCAGCCGGGCGATCTCCGCGCGGGCCAGCGCCAGCTCGGTCTGCAGCCCGCGATCACTTGTAGCCGTGGGTGATTCGCCGTCGTTCTGGCGCGGGCGTTGCTGTTGGGCGCGGGCTTGTTCGACGGATTCGCGGATGCCGGGGGCATAGACGAGCCAGGTGGACACGTGCGCGACCCGGGCGACAGCGGCGAAGCTGATCGGCTCGTTCTCCTGAAGCATCTGGTCGAGGGCGGTGTGCACGCGGGCGCGTTTGACGTCGCTGTCGCGGCGGCGGGCATCGATCATTCCGGCCGCACGAGGCTGGGCCGCAGTCACGCCGTGGCCTCCGTTCTGTCGGCGACGATGCTGGTGGCGGTGAGGGGTAGCAGCGGGCGTCCACCACTGAGGTTCCCGTCGAGGCTGCGGCCGGCGCGGACTTTGCGTAGCAGCACGCTGGCCTGTTCGACCTCGACCCGCTCGGCCTCGGGCAGGGACTGAAGTTTGCTGCGCATGGCCTCGGCGACCTGCCCGAACGCGGCGGCCTGGTCAGCGAGGTTGCGGACCACGAACTCGTCGGCATCCATCGCCAAAGCGGTTTCCCGGTCGGCCTTGAGCGCGTTGACGTGGTCCTCGATCACCGGCAGGTAGGACGGGTCCGGGCGGTAGAAGCCGCAGCCGGCGCACTGGAACCGGATCGGGCACTGCTTGCCGCCGGCCTTCACGTTCGAGGGTTCGATGCAGTTGCCGAACGGCACCGCGACCGAGCGCAGCTCGTAACGCGCCACCGACTCGGAACTGGTGATCGGCGTGCCGCTGCGGTCGTGGACGTAGCGGGACATGACCGCGATGGCCTGGCGTTTGCGTTTCAGACTGACGGTGTAATAGCTCTGCGTGACTTTCATGTCCCGGTGGTCCATCAGCTCCTTGAGGATCTCCACCCCGACCCCGACGTCGGCGTGCCGCTGGGCATAGGAGTGCCGGAACGCATAGGCATAGATCTTCGACCGGTCGAACGGCAACGGGGCACCGTCCGGTCCAGGCAGATCGCTGTGCAGGGCGGGGATGGCATCGACCCAGCGACGCAGCGCGGTGCCCAGCCGGATGGTGGTCAGATGACCGGCTCCGTTCGACTCGTAGCAGGCCGGGAACAACCACGGCCGGCCCGCGGCCGGCAGCAGCAGCCCGGCCCGGTGCGCCTGCCAGGCTTGGATGCCTGCCGCGGTGTCGGCGGCGATCGGCAGTCGACGGCGCAGCCGCTTCTTCTTGTGGTTGTCATAGACCAGCGCGTACTCGCCTCGGTCGACTTCGAGGCAGTCCGCAGCCAGCGAGACGACCTCGCCCGGACGGCGTCCGGTGTCGCGCAGCACCAGATAGGAGGCGCGAAACAGCGCAGCGGCGTCGGCCTGCGACCAGAACATCCCGTAGTGGTGGCCGGCTTCGAGCAGGTCCAGGTGCGCGTCGAGCTGGGCGATGACCGTCTCCGGGATCGCCTTGCCGATCTGGTCTTCGTTGGTCTGCTCGTCGACGATGCGGTGCGAGGAGTGCCGGATGAACGTGCCCGGCAACTCATCTAGCAGCCCGCTGGCCCGAGCCAGATCGATCACGCCCCAGAACCGGGCCCACAATCCCCGCCGGAAATGGCTGTCGTGCAACTGCCCGTCGGTGCGGGTCGCGGACTTGATCGCCTCATAGGCCAGTGTTACCTCGGCGAACCCCAGCGCAGCAGCCTGCTTCCCGCCGCCGGGCCGGCGGGCCAACGCGCAGGAGACCACGGTGGCCGCTTGCACGGCTCGCTTGACCTCGTAGGTGCTCGGCAGCGCCGTGGCGACCCAGTGCTTGGTGGCCTCGCGCAGCCACGGCTGGCTGATCGGGGTGAAGTCCAGCACCGCCCGATTCGGGCGCCGGCCCGGCCGCGGTGTCTGCAAATCCAGGGCCAGGCAGTCCCAGACGTCGCGGTCGGTGTGGGTCAGGCCGCGGAAGTTCTCGAAGGTCAAGTCGATGATCCGCCACGCCAGCCGCGCGTAGCAGGCGACGATGCCGGGCTTGCCGATCCGCGCCCGCCGCTCGGCGGCGGTCACCGTGACCAGCGTGTCCAGCCCGGCCAGCCGCCCGACCAGGCCCCGCACCGCGAGCGGATCGATCCGCTGCCCCTGCGCGTCGCGCTGCTGCAGCACGTAGAGCAACTCCTGCCGCAGCGTCGGGGCCAGTCCGGCCAAACTGAACTGGTTGGCCCGCAAAGGCTCTCGCTGCGCGGCGACCCAATCGCGCGAGCTCACCCGTCGCTCGGCCGCGATCTTGGCCTGGCTGGTGCGCCACGCCTGGGCGTGCCTATGGCACAACACCGCGTGGGCATTCGCGTCGGCTGCGCAGTCCGGCACCTGGCACGCCGGCTGAGCCGGCAACGGCAGAGCATGCGTGACCCGCCACGCCTCGACGCTGAGACCGCGTCGGTAACCGGTGCGATACCAGCGGCCGGTGTGCGCGTGACACAGCCCGGTCCGCTCGCTGATACGCCGCCGCTGACACGCGACGCCGTCATGGATCACCAGACACGGTTCGCCCGTTCGCCGCTGACGAGCCGGCACCGGCTGGTAGGTCGACGTGAACGTCTCCGCGCTCAGCCCGCTGCGGGCAAAGGCCCGGCTGCACTGGTTGCAGATGCGGTGTGAGGTCACCACCGTGTCGCAGGCCGTCACTCGGCAGCAGGTCGAGGTCGTGCGCGGGTTGTCCGGGTCACCGGTGAACAGCCACCGCGCCAGATCGAACTCACCCGGACGCCACTGCCCCTCTGGCGCCAGCCGGTCCTGCAGGAACGCCACCCACGCATCATGATCCAGCGGCGGCGACAACCGGCTCGGCGTTGGCGCGACCGAGGCGTGCTCACTCGTGGTCATCGTTGGTCCGCCGCCCAGGCTGCGGCCCGCTCGACCGCGGCGCGTTGGTCGGCCTCGTTCGGATGCAAATAGGGCTGCATCGACGACGGGCTCACGTGCCCCAGCAACTCCTGCACCACATCGCGGGGAGTGCCTTGCCGCAGCCACGTCGTCGCTGCCGTGTGCCGCAACAGGTGCGGGCGCACCGTCACCCCGCACGAGCGCGCGAGCCGGTCGAACATGCCTTTCGCGTTCTGATAGCTCACCGGCCCGCCCAGCGGTGGCCGGTAGAGGTTGACGAACACCAGCGGACTGACGTCTCGCTCACCGAGCCGCCGGTGCCGCTCATGGGCATAGTCGGCATACAGACCCGCGGCCTGCTCCGGCACTGGGATTGTGCGCGGGAACCGCGACTTCGCCAACGCCCCGTTCGGGTTGTCCGCCCGGCGCCGGACATGCACGTGCGGGCCGGCCACCGGGCAGCCCAGCAGCCGCGAGTCAGTGAGCAGGTGGAGGTCTTCGCGGTGCAGGCCCAGCGCCTCCCCGATCCGCATCCCGGTCATCGCCACCAACCCGACCAGGAACCGGTCCCGAGCGTTGCCCGCCCGCTCCACCAGCTCCGGCACCCGCTCCGGCTCGACGAACGCGAACGGCGTCTCCGGGACCGCGAACGTCAACACCCGGGAGCGGACCGTCCGAAACTGATCATCCTCACCGGCCTCGAACCCCGGTGGCAGGAACCGCAGATACCGCTGCTCAAACAGCCCGGTCACGACCTGTGGGTCGACCAGCTCGTGGTGCGCGCAGAACCGGAAGAACTCGCACACCGTCCCCAACACCGCGTCCGCAGTCGCCGGGGACCGATACCGCGCCGGCCCGATCGATGCTCGCTGTCGCTGCGGCAGCGGGTCGGTGATCAGCCAGCGTTTGAACCGCACCATCTGTCCCAGCTGCACGCCTGTCCAGTCGACACCCTCGCCCGCGCACCACGACAAGAACAGCGCCACCCGCCCGGCATAGACCCGCTCGGTATTCACCGACCGGTCCCGCCCCCGCAACGCCGCCAGAAACGCGCAGCCCGCGGTATGCAGCTCGAAGTCATCATCGATCACGACCCACGAGATCGCCGCGTCGCTCGGCGACACGGCCCGCTCGGCCCGGAACGTCCTCACCATTGAGGCGGACGCTAGCCCCACGTGCCTCACACCTTGCGGATATCCGTCTGGCACGTCGCGTGTCGCCCGCAGAACCAACGTGCCTCACCACCGCTGACACGTAGAGATAACTTCCGCTCCGGCGGAGTTGGCGCCGGAGTGCACGCCGGGCAGGGTGGATTGGCCGTGCTCGGTCTCGACCTTGCCGATGCCGGCCAGGATCGTCCAGTCCAGCCCGGGGCAGGTGGCCGCGGCCTCTTCGTAGAGGGCGAGGTAGTCCGGCGGGATCTCGCTAGTGGCAGTGGTGCTGGGGGTGCTGCCGCCCCCGCCGAGACCGAGCAGGGAGGCCGCGACGCCGCCGGTCGCGGCGGCGATCAACACCATCCCCAGCACGAGGGCGGCGGCGGCGATCCCGACGGCGCGGGTCACGCCGCCACCGACGGGCCGCGACTGGCGTCCCGGCGGTTCGGGTCGGGCGGCATCGCGGCCGGGGCCGGCCACGAACCCGCGGCTGGTGTCGATGAACGGCCGCTGCGTGCCGGGCCGGTCCGGCCGGCCGGCGCGGCAATGGCTGCCGCGTCCGGCAGACCGTTGGCTGCAACGACCGGTCGGCCGCGTGTCGGCCAGACGCCGCCGAGTTGGGCCAGGCGCAGCCGACCGGCGGACGGTCGCATGCGGGCCAGGGCGACGGCTGCGGGGATCAGGGGCAGCCAACGGGGGCCGGCGGGGCTGTCGGGCACCGCCGCGCTGGCAGCCGCACGGTTGGCAGGGATCGAGGGGTCGGGAGGCAGGCTGCTGGTGGTGGCGACCGGCACCAAACCATCGGGGTGTCCCGGCGGTGCGCCGAGGTCAGCGAGGGCGGTGGCCAGCACTGCCCGGCCGTTGTCCTCCCGTTCGTGGCTGGGGAACCAGAACAGCACCGGGGTGACCAGCTCGGTCGCGTGCGCGAGCCGGTGGTAGTCGGCCAGCTTGCCCGCGACCTTCGCCAGCGGTTCGGTGCCGAAGTCGTATTCGAGGAAGAACTCGACGTCGCTGGATCCGGACGAGCCGGCTTCGTGCCAGCGGCCGTAGCCGTCGGGGCGCACGTGGGCGCCGAAGTAGCGGGCGCAGCGCGACTCCGACCACCACGCGGTCACCCGTCGCGACGCTTGGGCATGCTCGCCGCTGTGTTGGCCGGAGTGGCGGGCGATCGCGACCAGGGCGGTGTAGATGCCGCTGGTGGCGACGGCGTGGGCCAGGTGCAGGCTGTGGCCGATGCCGAGCGCGCGGTCGTGCCGGTAGCCGAGATCGTCCGGGGTGAGGCCCCAGCCGGCGGCGAGGATGTGGGCGCCGGCGAGGTCGAGGACGTAGTGCATCGGGGATGCGCCGTGTTGTGCGTAGGGCTGGAATCGGTCGATCACGCGCCACTGGTAGAGCTTCGCGAGGCGCAGGTTGGCGGTGCGGGGCACGCCGAAGCCGAGTTGCACGATCTGCGTGCTGGTCAGCACGCGGTGTTCGAGTAGGAGGTGGGCCAGCCAACGGTCGCGGGCGGTGAGCCGGTGCGACAGCTCGGCCAGGTGATCGGGTGACACCGCTGTTCGATCACCGGGCCGGGGCGGGCGGTGGGCTCGCAGCGCGCGCTGCGGGGCCGGGTTGCTGGTCGTCATGAGCCTTCTCGCTCCCTGTTCGGTACGGAGTCGTTCTGGGATGCCAGTTCGAGCCGCGGATCCATTCCGCTGACGCGTTCCGGCACAGTGGCGACCGCGCGGCCGGCCCGGTCGACGTGGCGGCGGGTCGGTTTCGCGCCGTGGGCGGAGGCACGTCGGATCGCTCGCGCGGCTCCGGGGACGACGGCCGGGAGGGGGGTGGTGGTGAAGGTGAACGGGGCGGTGGCTTGGCCGGCGACGACGAGGCGGGCGGCGGCGTGGAAGGCGTCGAGGTGGGCCAGGTCGTGCTCGGACAGGCGCGGTGCGGTGTGGCGGGCGAGTTGGCGGGCGTCGTCGGGTGAGGCGGTGAAGAAAATCTTGTTACGGGCGTTGGCGGCGATGCCGTCGTGCAGGTCGCGGCTGAGTTGGCCGAGGTGCTGGTGGGCGAGGGTCATCGCTAGGCGGAAGCCGCGGGCTTCGGCGAGCATGTCTTCGAGCGGGTAGGGCAGGTTGAGGAAGTTCTGGCACTCGTCCACATACAGCCCGCAGTCCGACCGCAGGTTCTGCGGGATGGCGGCGCGGGCGGTGGCGGTCTGCCACACCGACGCCACGACCAGGGAGCCGACCAGGCGGGTGGTCTCCTCCCCGAGCGAGCCTTTCGGGATGCGGATCAGGCAGATGCCGCCGTGATCGAGGACGGCGCGCATATCCAGGGTGGTCGGGCCGCCGGCGATCGCGGCCTTGACGAACGGGCGCAGCAGGAACGCGCGGACCTTGTTCATCAGCGGCGCGATCGCCTGGGCGCGGGCGGCGTCGGACAGGCCGTCGTACCAGTCCCAGAACCCGCTCAGCACAGGGTCGCTCACGTGGGCGGTGGCGGTGTCGCGATAGCCGGGGTCGGTGAGCAGGGTCGGCACGTCGGCCAGCGACGGCACGTCCTTGCCGGGTGTGTGGGGTTGGGCGCGCAGGGTCAGGCAGGCGGCGCGGAAGATGTCGTCGGTGCGGGGACCCCAGAAGGCGGAGTAGACGCGGGCGAAGATCGAGGTCAGGTTGTCCACGACCACCTGCGCCCGCCCGTCCAACTCGCCCTCGGAATGGACGTCCTCGCCGGGCGAGACCGCGGCGACGTCATCGATGGTGGCTGGTGTTGGTCCGAGGTCGGGATCGGCGTCGAGCGGGTTGAGGCACGGCGGGGTGGCGCGGGAGTCGGCGTCCATCAGCACCACCCGGTTATCCACGCGGCGCGGGAGGCGGTCGAGGATGTCGGTGATCAGATCGCCTTTCGGGTCGATCACCACCGCGCCGCGGCCGGCGTCGGCGTCGGCCAGGACGAGCTGGGCGAGCAGGGTCGATTTGCCCGAGCCGGTCGCGCCGAGCAGGTGGGTGTGGTGGCGGGCGTCGGCGACCGCGAGACCGACGGGGCGGTGGCGGCCGGTGTCGGCGTGCCCGAGCGGCTTCACCAGAGCCGCATTCGAGCTCGAGGGGGTCGGGATTCCGGGCGGGGGTGGCAGGGCGCGGGCGCCGGCCTGTTGGAGGCCGGGCGCGAACGCGTCGGTCGGGATGTGCGCGATCGCCGCGAGCTCCGGGATGGACAGCAGGTCACCGCGACCGAGGCGCCGCGACTCGACTACCCGGTCTGGGTGGCGCAGGCGGCGGCGCAGGTAGTGGTTGTGTTCGGCGAACACGGCGAACGCCGAGGCGATCGCGTGTGCCCTCCCGCGGAGGCGGTCGCCCGCGGATGCGACTGTGGCCTTGGTCGCGTCGGTCCGGACCGGGGTGGTGAGGGTGTAGCGGAGGCGGGTCTCGAACAGCGCGCCGCGCTGCTTGCCCGCCGCGGCGCGGTCCTGCGCCGAATATTCCAGCGAGGTGAACCGGTCCGGCACCGCCTCCCGCGAGCTGCGGGTTGAGGGGTTTCGGTGCGCGCCGGCGCCGGGAGTGATCAGGTCGAGGAGGCGCCCGACCGGCCGGGTCGAGGTGCCGGTGTGCAGGCGGGTCGCGGCCCGGCGGGCGCGGGCGACGCGGCGGCTGGTGACCGGGCGGGCGAGCACCTGCACCACCGCCCGCTCCCCGGGCAGCAGCCCGGCGGGGGCGCCGAGCAGGGCGCGGATCGGGTCGGCGTCGAAGCCGGTGCGGATCGGCAGCGCCTCGCTGCGGGCCAGCCGCAACTCGCCACCGGAGACCATCCGTCGTTGCGTCGAAGCCGGTGCTTTGGTCGGCCGCTCGCCCGTGGCGTCGACCGGTTGGGTGCTGGTGTGGGCGCCAGGCCAGGCCGCTTGGATGGCGTGTTCGACCATCCCGGGCGGCACGACGCCGGGCACCCACAGCCGCAGGGTCAGGCCGTCGGAGTCGAAGGCGTACTCGAACGCGACGTGCGGTTGGCCGGTCAGTCGGCGGCGCCAGGCCGGGCGCAGCAAGCCGGTCAGGTTCGACCACAACGCCGCCGCGCCGGCCGGATCCACCACCGGCGGGGCCAGCACGGTGACCAGCCGCGCGTCCCGCGCGAGTTCGGCGTGCTGGCGACGTCGCCACCAGATCCTGCAGGCCATCAGGGTGACGCCGGCGAGAGCGATCAGCGTGGCAGCGAGCGGACCCCAGTGGATCGCCCACTGGATGGCGGCGTGCTCGAGGTGGTGCAGGCTGCCGCCCGGGTCGCGCAGGTAGCGCCCGAGGGGGCCGCCGGGCTGCGAGCCCGTGGGGCTGGGCTTCGGGGCGGGTCGGCGCGAGGCGGGCCGGGTCACCGGCATGGCGGGTTCTCCGTAACGATCAAGGACGCCCGGGGCGTCGAGGTGTCAGGCGGCGTCGAGTTCCACCCATCCGGTGCCACCGCCGTCGTGATCGGGTTCGGTGCCGTCGAGGCTGGCGTCGCCGAGTTCGGCGGGGTCGGTGGTGATGAGCTGGTGTTCGCCGGGGGCGGCGAGGGCTTCGAACGCGACGCGTTGGGTGCCGGCGGCGAGCAGGCCTTGGCCGCGTTCAGCGGAGAGGAGGAATTGGCGTTCGCCGGCGGAGAGGTGGAAGGCGGTGGTGATCTGGTCGATGGCTTGCGGTGCTTGGCGGAGCAGGATCTGGGTGGCCGCGTTGGCGACGGCTGCTTTGCCGAGGTCGGAGCCGAGGACGTCGGCGACGTCTTGGGTGGCGACGGTCAGCCCGGTCCAGTGCTTGCGGGCGGCCTTCGCGAGCCGGTAGAGGAACTGGGCGCCGGCCGGCTGCTGCATGAGCAGCCACGCCTCGTCCACGATCACCAGCCGCGGCCGTCGGTCGACCGGGGTGGAGACGCGCCGCCAGATCGCGTCGAGCGTGAGCAGGGTGCCGACGGGTTTGAGTTCGTCGGCCAGGTCCCGCAGTGAGAACAGCAGCAGGTGCCCGTCCGGGCGGGTGGTGGTCGGACCGTCGAACAGCGCCGAGTACGCGCCTTCGACATAAGGCTGGAGCCGGGCCGCCAACTCGACGGCAGCCGGGGTGCCGATCCGGGCGAGCGTGGCGCGCAGATCGGCCAGGATCGGCGCCGGCCGGGTCCAGGTCCGGGGATCGCTGGTGATGCCGGCCCGCTGGTAGGTCTGGGAGAGCGCCGCATCCAGGACGGTGCGTTGCTCGGCCGGCGGCTCGTCCCCGAGCAGGACGGTGATGACGGTGTGCAGGAACAGGGTGCGGCGCAGCAGCGCGTCGTCCGGGGCGGTGCGCCGCCCGTCGGCGCGGGTGTGGATCGGTAGGTCGAACGGGTTGAGCCGCACGCCGTGCGCTCCGAGGTGGACGTCGGTTCCGCCGACCGCGGCGGCGAGGGTGCGGTACTCGTCTTCGGGGTCGACGACCGCGACCTCCACCCCCTGATACAGAGACCGGAGGGCTTCGAGTTTGACCAGATAGGACTTGCCCGCCCCGGAGCGGCCGAGGATCACCGAGTTGTGGTTGTGCAGCTGCTGGCCGAGCGCGAACCGGTCCCAATGGACCAGGGCTTGGGAACCGAGGTTGTACCCGTACAGCACCCCGGAGGGTGCGGACAGGGAGGCGGGGTCGGCGGGTGGCAGGTCGGGGCTGGTGAACGGGAACGCCGCCGCGAGGGCCTGGGTGTCGAAGGTGCGGCGCATCCGCAGCTGGTCCAGCCCGAACGGCAGGCTGGTCACCCAACCCTGCAGGGACCGGTAGCTGGTCGGCTTCGCGTCCAACAACAACGACGCGGCGAGGGAGCGGACGGCGGTGACCTCGGCCGCGAGGGTGTCCGGGTCGGGGGCGTGGACGGTGAGGTAGAGGCCGAGGCGGAACAGGCGGCCTTCGCCGCGGGCCAGGCGGGCGGCGAGGTCGTAGGCGTCCTCGGTGGCGGCCTCGACCTGCGGGTCGACCAGCCGGCCGTGCGCGTCGTCGTGTCGCCGACCCGATTCGAGGCGGGCGAGTTGCTTCTTGAGCCGGTCGGCGGCGGTGACCGGGTCGATCGGCTCGACATGCACGGACACGTCCAACCGGCCCGGGTAGGTCAGCAGCGGCTGCAGCCAGCCGGGGTGGACCTCACGGGGATAGCCGGTGACCGCGAACGTGGCGACGTGCTCGCCGCCGATCACGACGTGGCGTGGAGCAACCTCAATGGCATCCGGTGTGAATGCTCCCGTCGAGCCCCACTCACTCGATGCGACATCGTCGGGACGGTGTGACCGGTTGGGTCGGCGGCGGGTCATCGTGCCCACCACAGCTCGTCGTTGTCGCTGGCGGCCGCGTTGTCGGCGTCCCCTTGGTTGAGGCCTGGCCAGTGGGCGTCGTAGGCCTCGGTGCCGTACGGGTCCGGATCGTCGGAACCGTCATAGAGGTCGCCCTCGTAGAGGTCGGCGGCGTAAGGGTCGGTACTGCCGCGGGTAGTGATGATGTCGTCGGCGCCGGCCAGGACCACGCCGGCCGGAATGAGCGCGTCCGGGTTGCAGGCGGCGGCGAGCACGGCCGTCGCCTGGCCGGAATCCAGCGCGGTGACGGTGATCCCGGCGGGAGCGAGCAGGCTGACCGTCTCGCCGACCCGGCGGGCCAGGCGGGTCTGCGCCGCGCGCAGCAGTTCCGTGTTGACCGCGTCGGTCGTGGCGCGTCGCCCGACTCCGAGCGTGAGGCGGCGGCCGGGAGCGGTCGGTGCGACCGGTTCGCGGAGCATGAGCAGTACCTGGCGGCGCAGCAGGTCGCTGCCCGAGGCGAGCTGGTCGAGGTAGTCGGCGTGCTCGAGCGCCGCGCTCTCCAGCGCCGGGTGGGGCAGCGACGCGGCCCGCTCTCGCAGGCCGGTGATCTGTTCGGAGAGATCGAGGCGGTGGGTGCGGATCAGGATCTGCACCGGTGCGGACAGGGCGTGCAGGTAGCGGCCGAAGCAGACGACCAGCGCTTCCTGCTCGCTCGGGGTCCGCAACGCGAAGTTCACCGTCGAGCACGCGCACACCACCGCCAGCCCGTCGCGACCCAGGTCGACCACGCCGACCTCCCCAGCGCCGCCGAGGCTCGCGGCCGAGGTGACGGCATCGGCCGGCAGCCGCAGCACGCTCGTCCCAACCCCACCGTGGCGACCCCCGCTGCGGCCGGCGGTCTCACTGGCTGCCGCACGGGACTGCAGCCAGCCAGGTGCGGGAGTGATGCCTTCCGGGGCGGCCACCTGCACGCGCGGTGTCAGGCGTTGCCGGGCCGCGGCGAGAGCGAGGCGGTCCAGGCTCATCCCGTCGCGGCTGCCGAGCACCAGCACCGCGACCGCGACCCCGGCCGGGACGGCGAGGGCGGCGTAGGCGGCCAGCGGGATGAGGGCGTGGGTCGCGAGATAGCCGGCATACAGCAGCAGCCCGGCCACCGCGAAGATGGCGACTTGCCGGGCGGTCAGGCCCGCGACGATGCGGTCCTCGCGTTCCACGTCGGCCGGAATCCGCACCGCGCGGGAAACCTCGGGACTGGTCATGGCCTGCCTCCGCTCTGTTGGTTTGTCGCCGGGGCTGCCGGTCGCGCACTCGATGCGGACGGTGTGGTCGGGGGTGACATCGTGTGCGGCCGGTTGGCCAGCGGGCGCGTCGGTGTAGTCCGGGCCGGTGGGGGGTCGTCGCGGGTGGGCAGGCCGAGCGGCAAGACCCCCTGACCCGGCGGTGCCAGCGGACGAGGCGCCCGGTTCGCGTGGCCGGTCTGGGCCAGGCGGGCGCGGGTCGCGGCGCTCGGACGCGAAGCCGTGCGGGCACCGCCCGCTGGTCTTGACCGCCGCGGGCCGCCAGTCGAACCGCGAGGCCCAGCCGGCCCCCTCGGGCCACCACCGCGCGGACCTGCGCCGCCAGCGGCGGGACCACCGCCTCGGGCACCGCCCGCGGTGCGACCAGCTCCGGCCGCGCCACCGCCGCGGAGCCCGATCAGGCCGAGGGTCTTGTAGGCGATGACGCCCTTGACGATGCCGCCGAGCATGGAGCGGCCGCCGCCGTTCTGGACGTGGTGCAGGATCCAGAACGGGATCTTCCACAGGATGTAGAGCAGGGCGATGGTGACGATCAGGTTCACCAGCCCGTCCGCGGTCGGGCCGAAGAACGTAAACCCGCCCTTGGCCAGGAACACGTTCATGGCCGCGACCAGCGTCATCGACTGCGCCAGCTGGATGGCCAGCACGCCGGTGAACGCCCGCCACCACCACCGGGCGACACCGTCGGTCTGAGGCAGGGCATGGCACATCAACGCCAGCGGGGCGGCCGCGATCAGGATGACGGTGGCGGCGACGCGGATGACGTAGCCGATCAGCAGGGCGAGCAGGATCCCCGCTAGCCCGAGGCCGATGAAGACCAGGAAGATGCCGCCGTTGGTGACCGCGTTCAACACCAAGCTGGTGAGGGTGGAGGCGGTGGCTTTCGGGTCGGCGCCCTGGCCCAGCACCGCGGTCGAGATCGCGTCGGCGAAGGACACGATCTTGGTGCAGAAGATCAGCGACAGGTTCGCGGTCAAGAACGCGGTCACCAACCGGGGTGCGATCTCCTTGATCGAGTGGCGGGTCTGCACCGTCTCGTAGGCCATCACCAGCACCCCGGCCACCAAGATGATCAGCGCGTAGACGGCGACCGCGATCTCGCGGGAGTTCTCCCACAGCTGCCCGACCCGGGGCAGCGAGTCCACGCTCGGCGTGGTCAGCAGCGTCTGCCCGAGCAGCTTCAACAACGGGTTCAGCGCGGACGTGACGAGGTCGCCGAAGAAGGTATTGATCGCCTTCGTGATGCCAGAGACGATCCACTTGATCACGTCACCCGCGCCGGCGCTGAACGGGTTCGGGATGTGGAACGCCAACGGCTGACCCGCCGCCACGGTCGAAGTGCTGGGGGTGGGCATGGGGTTCAGGCGCCGACGATGCCCTTGAGCACCGTGACCACCAGCGGCGCGAGCGCGGCCAGGGCGTAGCCGATCGCGGCGGACTTGAACGCGATCTTCGCCTTCGCGACCTCGCCCGGGTCACCGGCCGCCATCACGTACCGGACGCCGCCGATGGTGAGGAACACCGTCGCCAGGCCGGCGAGGATGCCCATGATCCAGTTGCGGATGTTGTTCAACACGTCATCGACCGAGCCGGCTAACGCCACCACCCGCGCCGCGCCCGAGGCCGCGACCTCCGGCGACGCGGCGAATGCGGCGGGCATGCCCGCCGCGAGCAGCGCCGCCACGACAATAGCGGGGGCGCTCAGCATCGCGAGGCGGCGCCGGAGACCGTGGCGAGGTCGGCGATGCGTGGCGGTAGAGCTTGCCGAGCGGGGTTCGATCGGCGAGGTCCGCGGCCTGCTCGGGGTGGGCACCGGGGTCACGCGGTCGGCCCGCAGCGAAGACGGCCTCGCGGTGCGGGAGGTCGAGGAACGGGTGGTCAGGCGCATCGGGGGTCCTCCGAACTCGCGGCCGGGTGACCAGCCGGCTGGCTGGTCGGGTGCAGGGTTGCTCCGCACCCCTGAAATCCAGATCCACCCCCGTTCGGGGACAGCGCAGACTCGAGCGGCCGGACGAGCCGAAGTGGCACCGCGCGCCCGTCCCGGCCGTCGGCGCCGGGAACCTCAGCCGCGGCGCCGCGGTCGACGGGTGGAGCGCCGAGGCGTACGAAGCGGCCCCCGAAGCCGTCCTCGCCGCCGTCGTTGATGCGGGCCCGGTCGCGCAGCCACGCGACGAGTCGTCGCTCGCCGCGCTGCCGGATCTTCTTGGCCGCCTCGTACCCGAGGCCGCGCTCGCTGGCCCAGTCCCGCATCCGGCGCCGTTCGAGGCGGGTCGCGCCGATCAGGTCCGCCTCTACCGTGCTGATCACTGTCTCGGCGACGGCTCGGGCCAGCACGAGGTCCGGGTGTCCCGCCGGGGCGGGCGGCTCGGTGGAGCGGTAGCCGTCCCCGCACGGCATCGGCGCGGCCAGCGCGTCGCGGACGGCTGCGTGCCCGCCGCGGTAGGCGGCCCACCGCAGCCGGGTCATCACCCCCGGACGGTCCAGATCCACCCTGCCCAGGGCAGCCAGGAAGGCGGTGAGGATCTCGGCATGCACGTCGGCGGGATCGCCGGCGAACCGCTCGGACAGGTCGGCGGCCATCCGCAGCAGCGCGGGCAGGGCCATCCCGACGCAGGCCACCGTCCACGCCGCGCCCCCGGTGCGGGAGTGGGTCACCAGCTGCCGCCAGACCAGGTCGCGGGTCTCGGCCGGGCAGGAGGCGGCCAGTAGCCGCGTGCGCAGGTCGTCCAGCGGCACCAGCCGGTTGGGCAGTCCGGGCCAGCCAGTGGTGTCCAGGGCGAGCGGGCAGGGGCCGGTGGTGAGCAGCTCGAACGCGGTGCGGGCCACCCCGAGTGGCGACACGTCGCGGCCGCGGGACCGGGTGCGCTCGGCCGTATCGGGCGCAGGTTCGCGGTAGCCGGAGCGCCACCCGGTCTCGCCGTGGTCGGATGTGGACGGGGTCGTGTCAGTGGGCATCGGGGCCTCCGGGGTGGGAGTCGGATCGGATGCCGACCAGCACGCCTCGCCCGCTACTACGCCACCGCTACGCGGCACGCACGCCGCTACTACGCGACTACTACACCGGCCCGTCGAGGCCCCCGCGACGAGCGATCAGGGCAGCCGGCAGCGGTGCGACCCGGCCTGCGCGGGCAGCCCCGGGCCAGAGCTCGGTCCCGTGCTCGGATGGCGCCGAGACCCCAGAATCCGGGCCTGCAGACGCTCACATCGGGCCGGCGTAGTAGCGGCGTAGTAGTCGCGTAGTACCGGCGTAGTAGCCCTCGGCGCAGCCCCGGCACATTCCCGTCGGGCGTTTCCGGGCCCGCGTGGGGGGGTGGTGTCCCGCAGCACTGTCGCAGACGGATTTCAGGGGTGCTCACGGGCGAACCCGCCCAGCCATCCGGAGCCACCCGACCTGGAGCCCGCCCATGCCGCACCACTCACCAGACCCCGAGACCGATCCGGAGATCATGCCCAATCCAGCACAACCGCCGCTGCCGCCGGTGCCGCTCTCGGTCTGGCTAACCGGACAGCAACCCTCCCGGCTGCAGCGCGCCGGACGCTACGTCCCGGCGTCGATGGCCCACCCCGGCAAGATGCTGCCCGCGATTGCCGCGCAAGCCATCGCCGACTACACCGCTCCGGGTGACCTAGTGCTGGACCCGATGTGCGGGATCGGCACCACCCTCGTCGAGGCCACACATCTGGGCCGCGACGCGGTCGGCGTCGAGTACGAACCGGCGTGGGCGCAGCTCGCCCGCCGCAACCTGCACCACGCCCGCTCCCAAGGAGCCACCGGCACCGGAAGGGTCATCCACGGCGACGCCCGCGCGATCCGCACCCTGCTCCAACCCGAACTGACCGGCCGGGTGGCGCTGGTGTTGACCTCGCCCCCATACGGGGCGTCGCTGCACGGGCAGGTCACCGCCCGCCCAGGCGCCGGCGTCGCCAAGCGCGACTACCGCTACAGCCGCGACCACAACAACCTCGCCCACGTCGGCCTCGACCGGCTCATCGACGCGATGGTCGACATCCTCACCGCCTGCCAGGCGGTGCTGCGCCCGGGCGGGATCGTCGCCATGACCGTCCGCCCCTACTGGGAGCGCGGCATCCTCGTCGACCTGCCCGGACGACTCACCACCGCCATCACCGACCGCACCGGCCTGGCGCTGCTCGACCGCAACGTCGCGCTGCTCGCCGCTCTACGTGACGAGCGGCTCGTCAGCCGCGCCTCGTTCTTCCAGCTCAACCAGGTCCGCAAAGCCCGCGCCGCCGGCATCGCCCGCCACCTCGTCGCGCACGAGGACCTCGTCGTCTGGCGAGACGCGGCACCACCCACACCCTATGCCGCGTCGACGGGCGGTCCGGTGCATCTCAGTTCGGCGGAGCGGGCGGCGTGAGCGCACCAGCCCCACGGATGTCGTTCGCGGTGCTGTCACTCGGCGGCGGCGTCCAGTCCTCGACGCTCGCCGAGATGGCCTGCGACGGCATGCTCGAGCCGCTGCGGGCGATCGCTTTCGCCGACACGGGCGGCGAGCTTCCCGAGACCTATCGACACGTGGACTACCTGGCCGGTCGGGCCGCCCAGGCTGGGATCGAGTTTCTGACTGTCGCCGCCGGTGACCTGCGGACCGACCTAGTCGCCCGGCACGGGCGCGGTGGGCAGCCCAACCTGCCGGTCCGCATCCGCCACGCCGACGGGCGGCTCGGCCGGTTGAACCACTACCGCTGCTCCTACGACTACAAGCGCCGCCCGATCACCCGGGCCGTCAAGCAGCTCTGCGGAGCACCGGGCGCGTGGAAACAGGCCCGGGTCGAGCAGTGGATCGGCTACAGCACCGACGAGGCCAGCCGCATGAAGACCGCCGACCAGTGCCGCTGCGGACACAACCGGATCCGCCGCGCCATCGGCGGCCGGCCGTACTTGCAGATCCACGGCCCCGGCGGCTGCACCCGCTGCGGGTGCGCGACGTGGGAGCCGTGGCAGGTCAACCGCTGGCCGCTGATCGAGCTCGGCATGAGCCGCGACGACTGTCGCGCCTGGCTGCTCGAGCACGGCCGGCCGCTGCCGCCCCGCTCGAGTTGCTGGTTCTGTCCCAACCGCCCGGCGAGGCACTTCGTCGAACTCAAACAACAGCGGCCGACCCTGTTCGCGCAAGCGGTCGCGCTCGACGAGTTCCTGCGCCACGGCATCAACGGCCTCCGTGGCGAGGCATACCTGCACCAATCCGGGAGGCCCCTCGCCGAGGTCAGCGACGCCCGACCCGAACCCGGCGACGACGCGAGGACTGCGGCGATGGACTGCAACGCCGGAGTGTGTTTCACATGAACGGCGCCCTGGACATGGTGTCGTTCGCATGGTTGCGCGCCGGAGCGTGGACGCCCGCGCCGGAACCGACACGAACCCCGGCGCGACGCAAAGCGCGCAGCGGATCGTGGCCCGCGCACGGAGCGCTGCGCGGGGCCGTTGCTTACGCTCTGCCCGCCCCGGAAACCGTTGTGTCGTCGTTGCCCTCCGAGGATCGGTGTCTGTCGACGCCGGACACTTCGCCGGAGGCACCGAACGCGGGCAGCCACCGTCGCTCACATCCATCCGGCCTGGGCAACCAGGTCCGGGCACTGATTCCTACCCCGCAAGCGAAGTTGGCCGACGCTGGGCCGGACTATGCCCGGACGACGCGGCCCGGCTCGGGCGGCGACGACCTGACCACGTTCATCGCCCGCAGGCTGCTGCCGACGCCGAGGGCGCGCGACGCCAAGGGCGCGGACCCCAACCCGAACGGCGTCGATCTCAACCAGGCCGTCGCATTGCTGCCCACCCCTCGGGCCAGCGACGCGACCAAAGGCAGCCCACACCAGCACGGCAGCTCCGGAGACCTCACCCTGCCCAGCGCGGTCCACCTGCTGCCGACCCCGACCGCAGGCGACTCGCGCTCGTCGGCGATCCGAACCGTCCAGAACTCCGGTCGACCGATCCCACCCGGCTGCCTCACACTCACCGACGCCGCACGACTGCTGCCTACCCCCAGCGTCGCCGACGGCCTTGGCGGTCACCGATCACGGTCCGGCGCCCGCTCGCATGAACTGCTCCTGCCCGGGATCGCGCAGTCGCTGGCGGCCAGCCCCGCCGCAGCCGGCGACGAGGTAGAGCGATGAGTGTCGTGGTCGGATCCCTGTGCACCGGCTACGGCGGTCTCGACCACGCCACGCTGGCCGCGTTCGGGGGCGGACGGATCGCTTGGGTCGCCGACCCCGATCCGCACGTCAGCGCACTCTTAGAAGCTCGGCTACCCGACGCGCCGAACCTGGGCGATATCCGCACCCTCGACTGGAAGCACGTCGAGCCCGTCGACGTGCTCACCGCCGGCTTCCCCTGCCAAGACATCTCCGGTGCCGGACGACGCGCCGGCATCAAACACGGCACCCGCAGCGGCCTGTTCTTCGACGTGGTGCAAGCCATCCGCGGCCTGCGACCTCCGGTCGTTGTCGTCGAGAACGTCGCCGCGTTGCGCTGGCGCGGCGGCGGACTCGACACCGTCCTCACCGAACTGCACCACGCCGGCTACGACTGCCTCTGGACCACTCTGCGCGCCTCTGACATAGGCGCTCCACACCGCCGGGAGCGGGTATTCCTTCTCGCCTGGCCCCGACATGCGCCCGTTCGCAACGCCGCACCGGCGGCCGACGCCTCTCGCGGTCTCCATCCCGTTCCCGCCACGCCGGCCGGCGCGAACACCGACATCGCCTGGGGACCGTACGAGGCGGCGATCCGCCGCTGGGAAGCCATCCTCAATCGCCCCGCCCCGTGCCCTGTCGAACCCGGCCGCGGCGGCCGCCCCCGGCTGGCCCCCCGCTTCGTCGAATGGCTCATGGGCCTCGATGACGGATACGTCGCCGGCGCCGACCTCGCCCTGCCGCGCACCGCTCAGCTGCGCATCCTCGGTAACGGCGTCGTACCGCGGCAGGCCACGTACGCGCTTCGAGCCCTGCTGGCTCGGCAGGCGGTGCTTGCCGACGAGTTGCCGAGGGCCGCATGACGACTCAGCGGAAAAGCGCGGCGAGCAAGACTTCGGCCGCAGCCGGAGGAAATACCCGGCGCAGAGTGACCGTCGCCGAGCCCAAGTTCGTCGTGATGACGGAGGAACAGCGTAGCGCGGCGATCGAAGCAGTGCGGGCCGTGCTCCTGCCAGAGATTCGCCGAGAGCGAGAACTCGACCAGCGCTCGACTTGATCACGACAAACTATCGAGCGTCCATTGATCGACGAACATCCAGTTCACGACGCGGAGGACGCACGATGGCCAAGCGGCAACGACGATCCCGGCAACCCTTCGGGCTTCCCGGAACGGACGGCGCCCTCCTTCGAATCGCGGCTCTGACACGGATCTCCACCGACGAGGTCAACCAGCCGTACTCGCTTGAAGCACAGGGCCGCGGACTCGATCAATACGTCGGGTCTCAGCCGAACATGGAAATCACGCACCGCTTCGTCGACCAAGCATCAGGCGCAACGCTGCAGCGACCCGGGCTACAGGCCGCTCTCATGGCCGCGCGGGCCGGTGAGTTCGACGTGCTCCTCGTCTACCGAATTGACCGGCTCACACGTTCGATCGTCGGACTCATGCAGATCGTTGAACAACTCGAGGCGTGCGGCGTCGCGCTGCGGTCCGCGACCGAGCCGATCGACACCCAAGGCCCCGTCGGCAGAATGCTCTTGCAGCTACTGGGCATCTTCGCGGAGTTCGAACGGGGCTTACTGATTGACCGCATCGAAGCAGGCTTCGAACGCAAAGCGGCCCGCGGCGAGTGGCTCGGGGGTCGCGCGCCTTTCGGCTTCAGCCTCGACTCACCGAGCAAGACATTGCTTATCGACCAAGCCGAAGCTGCCGTAGTTCGCACCGTCTTCGCCAAGTTCGTCAACGAACACCTCGGCTCCACAACGATCACTACGTGGCTCAACGACAACGGTCGCCGCACCCGCTCAGGCACGGTGTGGACCAATCAGCGCGTGCTGCGGATGCTGCAGAATCCGGTATACATCGGGAAAATCAGCCACGACGGAGTTGTCCACGAGGGCAAGCACGAGCCAATCATCGACCTTGAGATGTGGAAGAAGGCCGAAGCCCTCACGCAGGAACGAAGCCTCGCCACCGCGACCCGGGCACCCAACGATTCGTCGTTCCTCCTCAGCGGGCTCGTGCGCTGCAAGGAGTGCTCGAACAGCTACGTCGCAGTCAGTGCAAACGGGCGAAGCGGCTCCTACCGGTACTACACGTGCCGCACCCGCCAGACCCGGGGCAACCACACCTGCCGCAGTCCCCGCATACCAGCCAACGACCTCGAGACGGCGACGCTGGCGGCGCTGCGCGGCGTCTACACCAATCACAACCTCTTCCTCGCCGGCCTTAACGTCGCCCTAGTCGACGCGAAGACCGAGAAACCTCGCGTCGAAGCAGAACTTGCCAGCGCCGAGCACCAGCTCCGAGAGACCACAGCGGCCATCGACCGCTACCTACAAGCATTCGAGACAGGCGCCATCAGCGCCGAGGTCTGCGGCGAACGTATCGACCACCTGACGGCCCGTCGCGCGGAACTCACCGCACATCGAGACGACCTTGCCACGCAACTAACGCAGATGACGCCAGCGATCCCGACCATAGCCAGCCTGGACGACGCGGCGGCGATGGTCGACGCAGCGGTGAGCAACGGCCAACCGACGGCCATCAAGCACCTGCTCAGACAGTTCATCGATCGCATAGAGATCGACGCCAACTGGCAGGCCCACCCGACCTACCTGGTCCCCGAACCGCCGATGGCCGAGCCATCGGCTCGGCCATCGGGGACACCGGTTCGTATTAACGAACCCTTCGTGGAGGTGCCGGGAATCGAACCCGGGTCCTTCGTCGCTTCGATGGGTCTTCTCCGGGCGCAGTGTGCTGTGCCTCTGCTCGGCCCCACCGATCACGCACACGAGTCGGTGTGACAGGCCCAGTCGCTGTGAGTTGTCCCGTCCTGTCCCGCGACCGGCCAGGACGGTGAGTCACCTAGCTGATGCCAGCGACCGGGCCGGTGACGAACCCGGGCTGACAGACCCGTTCTGGCTGATTAGGCAGCGAGAACGAAGTCAGCGCGATTGGAATCGGCGCTTATTTTTGTTTGCATCGCTTTTTTAACGAGGTCAGCAATGCGGTCCTCGGCCCGCTTCTCCGCATCTCGACGTCCGAAGTCGAGACCATTCACCCCCTGGTCGTGTGCCTGTGGAACCTGACCATCATGCCATGCCCGCTCCGCCCCCAGCCACGACGTTTACCGCCCCGCGAACGCCAGCTTGCGGTACGACGCCACCACCCGCACCGGCTCGAACCCCATCGAGGCGTAGAGCCGGCCGGCGCCGGTCCCGTTCTCGCCGTCCACGGTCAGCGCCGCCTTGGTCAGCCCAGCCGCACCGGCCGCGGCCAGCGACGCCGCCAGGCAGGCCCGGGCCAGCCCGCGCCCGCGCGCCCGGGGCCGCGTCCCGACCAGCTCGACGTACAGCTCCCCCTCGACCCACTGCCGCGCGATCACGTACGCGTCCACCAGGCCGTCGGCCGCCAGGCTCACGAAGCTGAATCCCGGCCGGAATGCCCGCGAGGCCACCAGCTCGCGCCAGTTGGCCTCGGTCCGCGGCGACGAGCCCCAGTGCCCGGCGAACGCCTCGTTGTGCGCCAGCCGGACCTGCTCGGCCAGCTCGGCGTCGAAGGGCCGCACCCCGCCGCTCGTCGTGAGACCTCCCGAAAGCGGCCGTTCCAGCTCGTGGAAGTACCGCGCCAGCTCGTACCCCCGATGCTCCAGCAGGGGCCGCACCGACGCGCCCGCCAGCCCACCGGAGGCCCGCAGGTACGTCTCGGCCCCGGGATGCCGCTCGGCCGCCACCGCCAGGCCGCGCCGCTCGATCCGGTCCATCAGCTCCCGGCCGATGCCCCGGCCGCGGAACTCCGGGTGCACACCGCCACCGATGCCCACCGTGGCCCGGCCGTCCGCGTCGAGGTTGCCGCTCACCCACAGCGCGACGAAGCCGGCCAGGAGGTCGCCCTGCCAGGCAGCGAGGGTGTCCAGCGCCGGATCGAAGCCCTCCTGGTGCTGCAGTTCCTCGCGCAGGTCCTCGGGCTCGTAGAACTCCTCGGTGCCGTCCACCTCGGCCAGCAGGTTCACCAGCGTGGCCCAGGCCTCGGCGTCCTCGACGGTCAGCGGCCGCCAGGTCAGCGTCATGTCGAACTCTCCCCGTCAGTCAAGGCCGAGCAGTTCCGCCCCGTTCGTCCAGAGCACCCGGCGCAGCCAATCGTCGCCGAAGCCCCAGTCGATGAGCGACTGGATTTGGTGGGCATAGCTGTACGGGATGTTCGGGAAGTCGCTGCCCAGCACGATCCTGTGCCCGGCGTCGGCGTAGCGGGCCAGCACCTCGCGCGGCACCGGGGCCCGTTTCTCCATGAAGCCGGTGCCCACCATGGTGGTGTCGAGCCGGACGTTGTCGTAGCGCAGCGCCAGCTCCAGGTGCTCGGCGTACTCCGGCGCCCCGGCGTGCGCGATCACCACGGCGAGCGCCGGGTGCCGGCGCAGCACCGCGGCGATCGGCCCGGGTCCGGTGTGCGCGCCCGGCAGCGGCCCGGACCCGCAGTGCACCACCACCGGGACACCGGCCTCGGCGAGCAGCGCCCAGGCCGCGTCCAGCACCTCGTCGGACGGGTCGAAGCCGCCCACCTGCACGTGCACCTTGAAGATCCGGGCGCCGGAGTCCAGCGCCGAGGCCACGTCGGCCGCCGCGGACGGCTCGGCGTAGAACGTCCCGCTCTGGATGGCGCCCGGGTGCTCGGCCGCGAATGAGGCGCACCAGGCGTTCAGCCAGCCGGCCATGCCCGGCTTGTGCGGGTAACAGAGTGTGGGGAACCGCTCGACGCCCAGCGCGGCCAGGGCGGCGATCCGGTCGGCGTCCGGGGTCCGGTACCAGATCGGCCACGGCGTGCCGTAGTGCCGCTCGGCCTCGTCGAAGTAGCGCCAGACCTTGGCCAGCATCCGCTCCGGCAGGAAGTGCACGTGCACGTCGGCCAGGCCGGGCAGGCCCAGTTCCTGCCACACGCCCGGCACGTCGGCGTCGGTCAGCACCTCAGGCGTACCGGCCCTTGAGCCGGCGGCCGAGCTCGCGCTGCACCTCGCGGTCGGCGTCCCGCTTGGCTAGGTCCTGCCGCTTGTCCCAGGTCTTCTTGCCCCGGGCCAGGGCGATCTCGACCTTGACCTTGCCCTCGGAGAAGTAGATCGACAGCGGCACCAGGGTCAGCCCGGACTCCTTGGTCCGGCCGATCAGCCGCAGGATCTCAGCCTTGTGCAACAGCAGCTTGCGCACCCGACGCGGGGTGTGATTGGTCCACGACCCGAACGCGTACTCCGGGATGTGCACGTTGTGCAGGAACACCTCGCCGTCGTCGATGGTGGCGAACGCTTCGGCCAGCGACGCCCGGCCCTCGCGCAGCGACTTCACCTCGGTGCCCATCAGCACCACACCGCACTCGTAGGTGTCGACGATCGTGTAGTCGTGTCGCGCCTTCTTGTTCTGCGCGATCAGCTTGCGCGCAGGCCGGTTCGACGATTTCTGTGCGGTGACCATACCGATCAACCTACCTGGCGGCCCAACCCGATTGAGGCGTTACAACCGGACGTACAGCCGCAGGGTGGCCCAGGCCGTGAACGCGGCCAGCACCACGCCCGCGATCAGCCCGACCCCGCCGGCCAGCAGGATGTCGTTGCCGACGATCGGCTGCAGGATGCGCGACTTCACCTGGTCGCCGAGCAGGCCGTCGAGGAACACCAGCTTGGCGATCCAGTTGCCGACCATGGCCAGTGCGGCACCGACCACCGCGGCCACCATCGCCTCGATCACGAACGGCAGCTGGGTCATCCAGCGGGACGCGCCGACCAGCCGCATGATGCCGGTCTCGTTGCGGCGCTGCTGGGCGGCGACCTGGATCGTGTTGGCCATCTGCAGCAGGGCACAGATGCCGACGATGATCGCCATCACGTACGAGCCGACCCGGCCGGTGTCGAAGAGCCGCAGCATGGTCTTGAGGCTGATGTCCTGGTTCTGCACCTGCTCGACGCCGGTGGCCGTGGCATAGCGGGCGGCGACCGGGGCGTAGTCCTTCTTCAGGTCCTTGAGCTTGATCGTGAACGAGGACGGGATCGCGCCGGGACCGGCCTCGTCCACCACCTTCTCGCCCAGCCGCTGCTTGGCGATCGAGGTGGCCTCGTCCTGGTTGATGTAGTCGACGCCGGTGATCTGCGGGTCGTTCTGCAGCCGGGTCTGCAGGGCCTGCCGCTCGGAGTCGGTCACCGCGTGCTTGCAGTTCGAGCCGGGGGTCTGGTTGGACGTTTGGGTGCACAGGTAGATCGAGACGTTGATCTTGTCCTTGTACGCCGTCTGGGTCTTGGCGATCTCCTTGTTGATCAGCAGCGCGCCGCCGAGGAAGAACAGCGCGATGCCGGTGGAGAGCACCAGGGCGATGGTCATGCTGGCGTTGCGTCGGAGGCCGGTGGCCACACCGGACATCAGATAGCTAGCGCGCACGGGTCAGGGGCTCCGATCGGTTCGGCTTCGGCACGTACGAGGGGGTCGGCTCGGCTCAGCGGCCGATGCCGTAGACGCCGCGGTTCTGGTCGCGCACCACGTGGCCGAGGTCCAGTTCGATGACCCGGCGGCGCATCGCGTCGACGATGTTGTTGTCGTGGGTGGCCATCAGGATCGTGGTGCCCTTGCGGTTGATCCGCTCCAGCAATCCCATGATGCCCTGGCTGGTGTCGGGGTCCAGGTTTCCGGTGGGTTCGTCCGCCAGCAGCACCAGCGGCCGGTTCACGAAGGCCCGGGCGATCGCGACGCGCTGCTGCTCGCCACCGGAGAGCTCGTTCGGGTACCGGTGCGCCTTGCCGTCCAGGCCCACCATCTCCAGTACCTCGGGCACCGAGCGGTTGATGGAGCGCTGGGACTTGTTGATGACCTCCAGGGCGAAGGCGACGTTCTCGAAGACCGTCTTCTTCGGCAGCAACCGGAAGTCCTGGAACACGCAGCCGATGCCGCGGCGCAGCTCGGGCACCTTGCGGCCGGGCAGCCGGGCGATGTCCTTGCCGTTGACGACCACGTTGCCCTTGGTGGGCGTGTCCTCGCGCAGCAGCAGCCGCAGCACCGAGGACTTGCCGGAACCGGAGGCGCCGATGAGGAAGACGAACTCGCCCTTGTCGATTTCCAGGGAGACGCCATCGAGGGCCGGACGGGTGCTTGCCGGATAGATCTTGGTGACGTTCTGGAGCGCAATCACGGGAGGCTATCCTACCGCCCGGTACCGCATGCTCCGGGCCACCGCGCCCGGGGCGAGGACGCGGAACTGGCCGAAACCGGCGTGAATCCTTTCCCGGCGGCCGGTCGGAATGCCAAGCTCTGCGCGGAATTCATCAGCGGAATTCATCACCGGTGCTCATCCCACCCTGGAGTGCCTGCATGCCACGACATCTCAGTACCCTCCTCGCCGCCACCGGAGCGGCCGTCCTCGCCGCCGGCCTGCTGGCCGGACCGGCCGGCGCCATCAACACCTACAACGGCTCGCCCGCGCCGGAGCGGACCGAGACCGGCGCGCTGCTCGTCCTCTGGGACACCAACGGCGACGGCCTTGACGACTCCTTCGACTGGCACTGCAGTGGCGCGATGATCGACCGCGACACCTTCCTCACCGCCTCGCACTGCATCGTGGGCTGGTCGACCAACCCGTCGCTGGACCACTTCTACGTCTCCCTCGACCAGGACGTGCAGGGCGAGTTGGACGCGGCTGCCGCGCTGGGGCTCTCCGGCACCGCGGAGGCGCAGTACTTCGTCCAGCACGGCGAGGCGGTGGAGGGCACCGGAGTCGCGGACCGGGGCTACCGGCAGGCCCAGTCCGACCCGCACGACATTGCCGTGGTCGACTTCGCCGGCCGGTCGCGCACCCCGGCGAACGTGTGGAGCTTCACCCCGGCCCGGCTGCCGGCCGCGGGGCAGCTGTCGGCGCTGACTTCGGCGCAGCTGAACGCCGCGCCCTGGCTGACCGTCGGCTACGGCACCGAGGAGGCGCAGACCGGCGGCGGCAAGCCCAGCCACCCTGGCGGCGGCACCCTGCTGAAGGCGACGCTGGGCTTCAACGCCCTCACCCCGACCTGGATCAAGCTGTCGATGATCGAGTCACAGGGCTACGGCGGGGCCTGTTACGGCGACTCCGGCGGCCCGAACTTCGTCACGCTGAACGGCGTGATGCTGCTGGCCGGCGACACCGTCACCGGCGACAACCCGTGCTACGCCACCACCGTGGTGTACCGGGCGGACACCGACTCGGCGCGCTCGTTCCTGGCGTCATACGTCCAGCTGCCGTAGTTCTGCCCTACTTGACGTGTCTTTGTCACGGCCGCCTCTCCCGGCGGCCGTGACAGATAAGGCAGCTACTGGTTGACGGCACCGCAGGTATTGCTGGTTCCGACTTCGGCCGGAGCGCCGGTGGTGGAGTCGATGTAGTCGACCAACGCGGTGTAGGGCGTTCCCTTAGTGCCACAGTTGGACAGCATGGTGATCTTGCCGTCATAAGCGGTGAGGTGCATTCCGTTGAACGTCCACTTGATCTGGCTGCCGGTGACGTAGGCGAAGCACTTCACCTGATAACCGGAGTAGTTGCCGTTGTAACACTCAACGAAATCGCCGGCCGCCGCGTGCGCGGGCTCGGCAAGGCCGGTCAGACCGACCGCGACCATTCCCGCCGACGTCAGAGCGAGAACAGATTTCCTCACACGATGCATCATTACTCCTTCAGTTCCGGAATTATTCGGCTGAAGGCTACAGAGGTTCTCGATCCACCTGCAAGGTCACTTATAGGGAAATTAGTGCATGTCATGCACCGGGCGGCGTCTCAGGCGGAGCGGCGCCAGCGGATGCCGGCCTCGATGAAGCCGTCGATGTCGCCGTCCAGCACCGCGGCCGGGTTGCCCACCTCGTAGTCGGTGCGCAGGTCCTTGACCATCTGGTACGGGTGCAGGACGTAGGAACGCATCTGGTTGCCCCAGCTGCTGGCGCCGTCCTTGAGCGCGTCCAGCTTGGCCTGCTCCTCCTCGCGGCGGCGTTCGAGCAGCTTGGCCTGCAGCACCGCCATCGCCGAGGCCCGGTTCTGGATCTGGCTGCGCTCGTTCTGGCAGCTGACCACGATGTTGGTCGGCAGGTGGGTGATCCGGACGGCCGAGTCGGTGGTGTTGACGCCCTGCCCACCAGGCCCGGACGACCGGTAGACGTCGACCCGCAGGTCGTCCTCGGGGATCTCGACGTGGTCGGACTGCTCGACGACCGGCAGCACCTCGACGCCGGCGAAGCTGGTCTGGCGGCGGCCCTGGTTGTCGAACGGGCTGATCCGGACCAGCCGGTGGGTGCCCTGCTCGACCGACAGCGTGCCGTAGGCGTAGGGCGCCTTGACCTGGAACGTGGCGGACTTGATGCCCGCCTCCTCGGCGTAGGAGGTGTCATAGACCTCGGTCGAGTAGTTGTGCCGCTCGGCCCAGCGCAGGTACATCCGCAGCAACATCTCGGCGAAGTCGGCGGCATCCACGCCACCGGCCTCGGACCGGATGGTGACCAGCGCCTCGCGGGCGTCGTACTCGCCGGAGAGCAGGGTCTGCACCTCGAGCTCGCCGACCGCCTTGGTCAGCCCGGTCAGTTCGCCCTCGACCTCGGCCCGGGAGTCGGCGTCGTCGGCCTCCTCGGCCATCTCCCACAGCACGCCGGCGTCGTCGAGCCGGGTGCGCAGGTCGGTGACCCGGCGCACCTGGGCCTGGGTGTGGTTGAGCTTGGTGGTGACCTTCTGCGCGTTCTCCGGGTCGTTCCAGAGCTCGGGGTCGGAGGCCCGCTCTTCCAGCTCGGCGACCTGGGCGCGCAGCTTGTCGACGTCGAGCACGGCTTCGATGCTGGACATCGTGGCCGAGAGCTCTTTCAGCTCGGCGGGTACGTCAGTCACAGCAGCCCAGCCTACTGGTCGCACCGCCCGGTGTGGCGCGCCTGGGGTCAGCCGGCGGCGCTACCCAGCTGGGCGGTTTGGTCGGTGCCGTCCCGCTCGATCGCGGCGGTCGAGGCATCGCGCTCGGCGGCCTCGGACTCGGGCTCGTCGGCGAGCACCCGGCCGTACCGGCGCAGCACCCGCTGCCGGAGCCGGGCGTCGCTGCGTGGCACCGGCTGGATGAAGATCTCGTCCAGCTCGCCGAACTCCGCCCGCAGCTCGTGGTCGATGCGCACGCTGGCCTGCTCGATCTCGTCCGCGGTGCAGCCGTCCTCGAAGTCCACCCGGACGCAGAGCAGGGTCCGCCCGACGCCGGTCAGCATGGTGAGCAGGTCGACCACGTCGAGGATCTCGGGCTGCTGCTCCAGGCGTTCGGCGATCGCGGCGAGCATCCGAGGATCGGCCTGCTTGCCGATCAGCAGGCCCTTGCAGCTCTGGGCCAGCTGGTAGGCGACGACGATCAGCAGCACGCCGATGGCCAGCGAGGCGATGCCGTCGTAGACGCCGTTGCCGGTCAGCTGGTGCAGCGCGACGCCGACCCCGGCGAGCAGCAGGCCGACCAGCGCGGCCGAGTCCTCCAGCACCACGCTCTTGACCGTCGGGTCATCCGGGTCGCGCACGTAGGACTGGACGCTGCGCCGGCCCCGGGCCGCGGCGCCCTTGGCCTGGCCGAGTGCCTGCCGGAAGCTGATGCCTTCGAGGACCGCGGCGAGCACCAGCACCGGGTAGTTGATCCAGACCATCTTCGCGTCCTCGGCCGGGCCGAGGATGGTGTGCAGCCCCTCGAAGATCGAGAAGGCCGCGCCGGAGACGAAGATCGCCAGCGCCGCGAGCAGCGACCAGAAGTAGCGCTCCTTGCCGTAGCCGAACGGGTGCCGGCGGTCGGCCGGCCGCTCGGAGCGGCGCAGCGCGGTGAGCAGCAGCAGCTCGGTGGAGCTGTCGCCGGCCGAGTGGGCGGCCTCGGACAGCAGCGCCCCGGAACCGGAGAGCAGGCCGGCGCCGAGCTTGAGGATGCCCACCCCCAGGTTGGCCGCCAGCGCCAGGACGACGGTGAGGGTGCTCTCCTCGCCCTGGTCCTTCGTGCCGTGGTCCCTCGTGCCCTGGTCCCTCGTGCCGTGGTCCCTCGTGCCGGGTCCGGCGTGCTCGGCGGTTGCCCTTCCGGCGCTTGTCAGGGTCTCGGCGTCGGTTTCGTCCCGACCGGCGAACCCGTCGTGCCGGCCCGTCGCCTGCTGCTCGTTCACCACCGGTCCCAGAGTAGGGCGATGCGTGGCTGAGCACCGGTCTCCGGCCGGCCGGGTGTGGGCGGACCGTGGCCGGACGTGGCCGAGCCGAGCGGATCGGAGGTGTTGCGTTCCGGACGTCAGCGGTCCGACCGCTGACGTCCGGCGACAACCCTGCACAGGGTGAGCCGGGGGCCGCTCAGCCGAGGTCGGAGCGGGCGCTGGCGGCCGCATGCTCGTCCACGCCTCCGGCACGTCCGATCGCGGCACCGAAGGCGAGCCGGACGTGCCGGACGCAGCGGGCGTGCACGGTCTGCCCGTCGGCGGTCACCGTCGTGGCGATCCGCACGCTCGACCGATCCGGCTCCCGGGAGAGGTAGTGCTCGGCTGCGTCCTGCACCCCCGCCAGCGGCAGCGCCCCGGTGAGGGGCTGGGTGCGCGCCTGCTGGCTGTCGACGGAGTTCGCCGCGGCCAGCGCAGCGCCGTCGCAGATGCTCTGCAGGTCCCGCTGCTTGGTGAAGGCGTCGCTGGCCAGCACCGCACCGGCCACCACCAGGAGCCCGATCAGGAAGAAGCCCAGGATCAGCGGGATGGTGGAGCCGTCGTCCGCGTGCCAGTCCCGCCGGCGACGCGCGGGGACGGCGATCATCGGGCCGGCCGGAAGTCGTCGACGTGCACCACGTACCGGCCGACGGTGGTGATGCCGCGCCCGGACAGCAGCCGGGGCACGGCGGGCAGCCGCTGGTGGCGGACGACGCACACCGCGAACTCCGCGCCCGGTGCCAGCGAGGGCGCCCGGCCCGAGGACGCCTGGCAGGACTCACCGGCGCCGACGTAGCGCAGCTCGACCTCGTCCGGCCGCAGGCCCTGGTTGGCCAGCGCGATCCGCAGAGCCACCTGGCCGCGGCCGGCGGCCTCGGCCAGGCTGCCGGACGTGGCCACCGCGCGGCCGACGTCCCTGGCCGCGTCGGTGGTGGCCAGGCGGGCCCGTTGCACCACCGCCACCGCGACGACCAGGTAGATCAGCGGGACCAGGACGATCAGCGCGACGAAGACGAACTCGACGATCGCGTTGCCCTCCTCTCCCGCCGGATCGAGGCGACGCCCGATCATGGCCGGTCCTTCAGCGACTGGCCGGTGACGCGCACCCGCACGAACGCGCCCAGCGGGATGAGCAGTGACCGGATCCGGCCCGCGCAGCGCACCCGCGATACCGCCAGCCGGGACTGCGGGTCGGCGACGAGCTCGCCGGTGCACGGCAACCGGGCGGCCATGCCACCACCGAGGCCACGGCCGATCAGGTCGCTGGCGCGGCGAGCGCCCTGCGCCGGGCCGACGTCGGCGTTGGCCGCGTACCGGGCACCGTCGGCAGCAGCCGCCGACGCGACCGAGCGGACGTAGAGCAGCCCGGCGACCTGCAGCACCCCGAACAGCAGGAAGACCAGCAGCACCGAGATCAGCGAGAACTCGACCACGGCCGAGCCCCGGTCCTCCGCCAGCCTGGGAAGCCTCACGAGGTCACTTGGTGGAGCCGGTGACCGAGTCGATCGCGCTGGACAGGGCCGTCGTGATCTTGGACTTGAACACCCCGAAGATCACCACCACCAGGCCCGCGGACATGACGGTGATCATCACCCAGCCGGGCACGTCGCCGCGTTCGGCATCCGGGCCGCCCAGCCGCCGCCGGGCAGCCAGGTAGAGGGTGCCGAACCACGCAGCGGTCAGCTGGACCTCGGTCATCGTCGTCCTCTCCGTCGATCACTATCGTTATTTCGCAAGGGAAACCAGGGTGAGCAGGCCGGGATACAACGCGAAGAGCACGGTCACCGGCAGGATCAGGAAGACGACCGGAACCATCATCTGCAGTTCCTTGCGGCCACCCGCCTCGAGCAGCGAGCGCTTGGCCGATTCGCGGACGTCGGCGGCCTGGGCCCGCAACACCCCGGCCAGCGGCGTGCCGCGTTCGATCGCGACGACCAGGCCCTGCACGAAGCGCGCGAACGGGTCGAGGGTCGTCCGGTCGGCGAGGTCGGCCAGCGCCCGGGTGATCGGCGTGCCGGTGCGGGCGTCGTCGAGCGCGGTGCGCAGGTCACGCGTCAGCTCGCCGCGGGTGAGCTGGCAGACCCGTTGCAGCGCGTCGGTCGGGGCCTCACCGGCCACGACGGCGAGGGCCAGCAGATCGGCGATGACGGGAAACTCGGCGAGCATGGCACTCTCGCGCCGGGTGAGCTGCTGGCTGAGCCACCAGTCCCGTCCCAGCACGCCACCAACCCCGCCGAGCAGCGCCGCACCGGCGATCAGCACCGGATCGACCGCGCCGCGTAGCAGGGTGAGCGCGGTCAGCAGGAACGTGCCGCCGAGCAGGCCGAGCACCCCCCAGACCACCTGCTCGACCCGGAATTCCTCGACGGTGGCGGCGGAACCGAGGCCGCCGAGCCGGCGCCGAACGGATTCGGAGCCGCCCACCAGCCGATCGAGCCAGCGCACCCAGCGCGCGATCGCCGGCCCGAGCAACCGGCGCACGCCGCCGGTCCGCACACCGGTCCCGGGCCGGACCAGCAGGCTCGACGGTGCCGCGGTCTCGGTCAGGTACGGCGCGATGCGATCGGCCAGCCGTACCGGACGCATCGGTGGGGCGCCGAGGACCACCACGATCAGCCCGCCGCCGATGCCCAGCCCGACGAGGGCGCCCAACCAGCCGGTCATCGCAGCACCCGGGGTTCCTCGGGCAACCGGCCGATGTGCAGCATGACGCGGTAGGCCACCAGGCACACCGCCCCGCCGATGCCGAGCAGCAGCACACCGCCGGAGGAGTCGTAGCTGCGCAGCGAACTCGACTGGCTGCCGAGCAGCAACAGCACCAGCCATGGTGCGGCGACCGCGAGCCTGGCCGCGTTCACGGTCCAGCCCTGGCGGGTCTCCAGCTCGGCGCGGGTGCGCGCGTCCACCCGGAGCAGTTCGGACAGGGTGCGCAGCACGGTCCCCAGGTCGGTGCCGCCGACCTCGCGCGCCACCCGCAGCGTCTCGCACACCCGGTCACCGACCGGATCGGCCAAGTCGTGCTTGAGCGAGTTCAGGCATTCGCCGAACCGGCCGCTGGCCCGGTAGCCGACGGCAAACCGGCCGAACGCCGGGCGCAGCGGTTCCGGGCCACTGGTACCCAGCCCGGCCAGCCCTTCCGGCAGGGACATTCCGGCCCGGACCGCAGAGGCCAGGTTGTCGATGGCCTCCGGCCACAGCTCGCGGAGCGCGCTCTGGCGTCGCAACCGGAGCCGGCGGACGACGGCCACCGGCGCGACGGCCGCAAACAGCGCGAAGCAGCAGGCAACGGCCGACGTCCCGGTCACCACCTGGACGAGCAGCAGGGCGAGCAACCCGGCCAGTGCCTGCAGCGCGAGCAGCTGGTTCGAGCTGACCGATTCGACGCCTGCCTGCCGGAGCAACTCCGAACGCCGGGCGGACCAGCCCGCGGTGACGGATCGCCGTTGCGGCGCCCGGGGACCGCTGCGCCAGATGAGGAGCAGGCCGGCTCCGAGCAGCAGGCCGAGGACGCCACCCATCAGCCGTCGGCGCCCATCCGGAACCGGGTCTGGCCCTGCAGCAGTTCGGCGAGATCGTAGCCAGCCTGTTGATACCGCTGGCGGTGCGGCGGGTACCCACCACCTCGCTGCAGCGCGCCGTCGGCGGTGGTGAAGAGTTCGGAGGTCTCGATGGTCTCCCCCTCGGTCCGCCCGGTCACCCCGACGATCTCCCGCACCCGCCGCTGGCCCCGACCGTCGGCGGCCAGGTGCACCACCAGGTCGACGGAGGCCGCGACGGTCGGCACGACGAAGGCCGCGCTGACGTTCTCCCCGGCGAGCAGCGGCAGCGTGCACATCTTGGTCAGCGCTTCGCGCGCGGAGTTGGCGTGCAGGGTGCACATCCCGGGTACGCCGCTGTTCAGGGCGATCAGCAGGTCGAGGCATTCCTCCTGCCGGACCTCGCCCACCACGATGCGGTTGGGACGCATCCGCAAAGCCTCTTTCACCAGCCGGCGCAGGGTGATCTCGCCGGTGCCCTCCAGGCTCGCCTGCCTGGTCTGCAGGCTCACGACGTCGGGAAGCGGCACCTGCAGCTCGAAGACCTCTTCGGCGGTGATCACCCGTTCCGAGGCCGGGATGGCCGCGCAGAGCGCGTTCAGCATCGTGGTCTTGCCGGCCTGGGTGCCACCGGAGACGAGCACGTTCAGGCCGGCCGCGACCGAGGCTTCGAGGAACCGGGCGGCCCGTTCGGGCAGCGAGCCCAGCCGGACCAGCTCGGCCAGCCCGGACACCGAGATCACGAACTTGCGGATGTTGACCGCCATGTGCCGGCGGGTGATGCTCGGGATCACGGCATGCAGCCGGGAGCCATCGGGCAGCTGTGCATCGACGAACGGCACGCTCACGTCGAGCCGGCGGCCGGAGATGCGCAGCATCCGCTCGACCAGGTCGGCGACCTGCGAGGCGGTGAGCACGACCGTGGTCAGCTCCGACCGGCCCCGCCTGGCCACGAACACCCGGCCGGGCTCGTTGATCCAGATCTCCTCGACCGCCGGGTCGTCGAAGAACGGCTGCAGCTGACCGAACCCGGCCACCTCGTCGAACACCTGACGCGCGACGTCGCGGGGATCCGGCAGCGGCGGCAGCGGCGACACCGCGGCCCGGTCGAGGTAATCGGCGACGACCTCCTCGACCAGCCGCCGGGTGGCGTCCGGCTCCAGCACCGGATCCAGGGCCCGGCGCCGGACCAGCTCGCGCACCTCACCCTCGATGATCGCCGCCCCGTTCGCCACGTCAGCCCCTTCTGCACGATTCGTGAAGTACCGAATCGACCCTAATCGCTTCACAGCAGACTCAGCGACCGGTCAGAGGATCTGTGGATAACTCAGCTTACGGTGGACAGCGTCCGTCCGAGGGGTCCTACAGCGGGGGCAACTACCCGCTCAGCGGCGCCCCGAGCTGAAGCCTGCGGCACTGTGCGTCCGCGTCGCCGCAGGCCGGCTCGCACCGCCCCGGCTCACACCGTCCCGGCCCGCGCTGCTTCGGCTCGCGCTGCTCCTGCTCGCGCTGCTGCGCCTCGCGCCGTCCCGGCTCGCGGCCTTCTGACCAGCGGCCGGCGACGTGGCGGCCGAACCCGACGACCCGGCCGATCGCCGGACCGACGGCGCGCCCTGGCTGGCCGCGCGGGCCGGCCGGCGCCGCTGGTTGCGAGCCTTCTTCGGCTGCTGGGGGTTCGCCTGCTGGGACGGGCGTGCTTCGATCCTGGCCGCGGGCTCGAACGGCCCGGGCAGCGCCCGCTCCCCCGGAGCCAGCTCCGCCAGGATCGGATGACCGCTGCCCGCGATCTTGGTGGTGGTCGGCTGGATGCCCGCCGCCCGCATCAGGTCGCGGACGTCGCGGACCTGGTCCGGGGCCATCAGCGTGACCACGGTGCCCGCGTTGCCGGCGCGGGCGGTACGCCCCGACCGGTGCAGGTAGGCCTTGTGCTCGGTCGGCGGGTCGGCATGCACCACGAGGGTCACGTCGTCGACATGGATGCCCCGCGCGGCGATGTCGGTGGCGACCAAGACGCTGGCGTCGCCGGAGTGGAACGCCTCGAGGTTGCGGGTGCGCGCGTTCTGGCCGAGGTTGCCGTGCAGTTCGACGGCCGGCACGCCGCCCCGGTTGAGCTGGCGGGCCAGGCCCTTGGCGCCGTGCTTGGTCCGGGCGAACACGACCGTCCGGCCCGGCGCGCTGGCCAGGTCGAGCAGGATCGACAGGCGGTGCTCGCGATCGATCTGCAGCACGTGGTGGGACATCGCGGTCACCGGCGACTGCGCCGAGTCGGCCTGGTGGGTGACCGGCTTGGCCAGGAACTGGCGCACCAGGGAGTCGATCGCGTTGTCGAGGGTCGCGGAGAACAGCAGCCGCTGACCACCCTGCGGGGTCTGGGAGAGCAGGCGGCGCACGCCGGGCAGGAAGCCGAGATCGGCCATGTGGTCGGCCTCGTCGAGGACCGTGATCTCGACCCCGGCCAGCGTGCAGTGCCGCTGGCCGATCAGGTCCTCCAGCCGGCCCGGGCACGCGAGGACGATGTCGACCCCGCGACGCAGCGCGTTGACCTGCGGGACCTGGCTGACCCCTCCGAACACGGTGACGTAGGTGAGCCCGGCAGCCTTGGCCAGCGGCGCGAGGGAGGCCTCGATCTGCCCGACCAGTTCGCGGGTAGGCGCCAGCACGAGGGCCCGCGGCGTCTGGCGCCGGGCGGGGCGGTCCGCCGACAGACGGGCGACGAGCGGCAGCAGGAACGCGTAGGTCTTGCCGGAACCGGTGCGGCCACGGCCGAGCACGTCGCGGCCGGCGAGGGAGTCGGGCAGGGTCGCGGCCTGGATCGGCGTCGGGGTGTCGATGCCGAGGCCGTCCAGCACGGCGACGAGGTTTTCGGGCAGGCCGAGAGCGCGAAAGGGAACAGCTGAAGACACGAAAGGATCACTATCTGTGCGGGTATCTCGCCGGCAGCCCAGGCCCGAGGGATTTCGGGTGGGCCACGTGCGGAGCAGGTGTCAAGTGCTACGACGCACGGACAACTCGCGGCGAGAGTTCGACGAGTCGATGCGACCAGCCTATCCCATGCCGAACGGTCCGCCCGCACGGTCGGACGACCACCCGTTCCGGAAGTTATCCACAGGACACACAACGTCCAGGGCGGGAAGCGTCGGATCGCGATAGATTCCGGCTTGTCCCACAGTCTGCCCCGGGGGAACGATCATGCGAGTTCGGAACGCCATCATCGCGGTCATCTCTGCCTGCGGCCTGCTGGCCGCGATGCCCGCCGCCTTCGCCGACGGCAGCGGCCCGAACGGTCGCGGCGACCCGATCATCGGCAATGTGATCGGCAGCCCGGTCCCCGACCGGACCACGCTCGGCTTCGACGCGACCGCGTGCACCGCCACGGTGGAGCGCGGCCTCGGCCACGGTCACTACGCGAAACCCGTCGTGCATCACTACACGATCCCGGGGCTGGCGAGTCTGAGCCGGTGTCCGGACATGGGCGTGGCGGTGCAGCGGCGGTACTCCGCGGCGGCCGACCTCGCCGTGACCTGGTTCATCGCACCGCCCGAGGTGACCAACAGCATCTACGTGCTGCGGCACTTCGCCGTGCTGTCGAGCAGCGTCGGTGGCGACTTCCCGAGCTATGTCGGCAGCCAGGACTTCAACGGCGACCGGTTCGGCGACATCTGGGAATCCACCGATCAGGACGAGCAATTCACCACGATGCTCCGCCAGGGCAAGGGCTTCGTCGCCGGGCCGGCGTCCTTCTACAACATCAGCACGCTGCCGGCGCTGGCCTTCGGCCGGCTCGACAACACTCCGGGCACCGACATCGCGGCCGGCTACATCTCACCCCATCGCGATCAACAGGGCCTGCCGGGCAGCGCCGGCAGCGGCGTGCTGGTGGTCTTCGGCAAGACCGGCGGCAAGGTGCTGCTGGAGAACGACCCGACCGGCCAGACCCGCTACACACCGACCCTGCTGGACGCCAACCACGACGGGCACCTGGACGTGCAGGTCAGCGGCGGCAGCCAGCCGCCACGGATCTACTACGGCGACGGCCAGGGGCACTTCGCACTCGGCGTCTGAGGGGTTCCGTTCGCCCTCAGCGCCACCGCGGTCCGCGGGACTAGTGCTGGTGCTGCTCCGCACCGAGGTTGGCCAGCGCGTCGGCACGTTCGTTGCCCGGCGTGCCGGCATGGCCTTTGACCCAGCGCCAGTCGACCTGGTGCCGGCGGGCGGCCTCGTCCAGGGCACGCCAGAGGTCGGCGTTCTTCACCGGCTTCTTGTCCGCGGTGAGCCAGCCACGCCGCTTCCAGTTGTGAATCCACTCGGTGATGCCCTTGCGGACGTACTCGCTGTCGGTAAACAGCTCGACCTCACTCGGGCCCTTCAGCGCGGTGAGCGCCTCGATGACGGCGGTCAGCTCCATCCGGTTGTTGGTCGTGCTCGGCGCGCCGCCGTACAGCTCCTTCTGGTGACGCCCGCTGGACAGCACCACACCCCAGCCACCGGGACCGTCCGGATTCCGCTTGCAGGAGCCGTCGGTGTAGATCACCACACGTGGCCTGGCGCCCTGCGGCGAGCCGTCGACGATCGCGCGTGCTCCGGGCTGCTCAGACACACGGTGGACCCTAACCCGGCTCGCTGAGGTGGCCGTGCACCGCATCGAGCACGGCCTGGGCCCCGTCCTGATCCGCGGCCGATCGCACCGGGTCGATGCCGAACTGCACTTCGGTGGGCCACGGCCCTCCCGAGCGCTGCGCCGCGGCCAGGGCCTGGTTGAAGAGCGCGTGCCGCAGGCAGAACCGGATCGCCCGACCATGCCCCGGATCCGGCTCACCGCTGATCAGCTCGGCGTCGTCGCGCCGATGGGAGGCGGCCATCAGCCAGTAGTGATAGGCCTGCTCGTACTGCGCGGTCACGTGATACTGCCAGGCGTGGTCTTCCAGGGTGTGGTATTCGGCACTGTTCTTGGCGTGCCCCCGGGAGTCGACGACCATCCCGCGGCGCTCGATGTTCCAGGGGTAGTCCTCGCGCTCATAGGCGGCCGAGCGGGGCAACCGCGGCGGCCGGCCGAAGTATCGGATCGTCAACTCCCCGGCCAGCGTGCCGTACTCGTCCCGCCACTCGACATCCACCACGCCACTCCTCGTGTCACCCGACAGAAACCATCGGCACCTCGGGCTGCGGGACGAGCAGACCGGGCAGCGGGACGAGCGGACCGGGCAGCGGGACGTGCGGACCGGGCACGAGCGGGCCGGGCACGAGCCGGCGGGCACGGTGTCAGGTCGGCGGGCCGGGCACGAGCGGGCCGGGCACGAGCCGGCGGGCACGGTGTCAGGTCGGGCGGGCCGGGCACGAGCCGGCGGGCATCCACCGGCCGACGTCCAGCCGGCCGGCACGGCATCAGTGGAAGCTGACCGCGGCGGCGAGCCAACTGGTCGCGTTCACCGACCCGGCGCCGGTGAACGTCCCGGCAGCCTTGCTCAGCTGGTACGCCCGGCCGAGGTAGTCGGTGCCGACGGCGTAACCGGTCAGCGCGGTCCAGCCCGCGGCCCAACCGGGTGCCGAGGCGGCATACGCACCGACCGTGCTGAACACGAATTCCCCAGTGGCAGCGGCCGAAACCGGGCCGGCGGCGAAGGCCGAGCCGGTGCCCGAGGACTCGGCGTGCGCATCCACCGCGGTCACCCCGGACACGTCGTCGCCGGTGATCCGGTACGTCGCGGCCGACGGAAAGCTCACCGTGATGGTCTGGTTGGGCGCCAACCCGCCGGACACCCCCGCCAGTACCAGCAACCGGTGCCCGGCGGCGTCGAGCACGTCGCTGGCCACCGTGAGCCGGTCGCCCGCGCTGTCGGTGCCGGTCACCGCACCGGCCGTGGTGCCGGTCAGGTTCACGGTGACCACCATCAGGTGGCCCGCGGTCACCCCGCCGGCCCGCCACACGGTGATCGAGCCGCTGGTGTGCCGACTGGTCGAGTAGTTGGTCGCGATCTGGCCGACGTACTTCGCCGAGGACGGCGGGGTCGGCGCGGACACCGCCACGGTGCCGGTCGCGGTCGCCGACAGGCCGCCCGGGTCGGTCACCGTCAGCGTCACCTGGTAGCTGCCGACCTGGGAGTAGGAGTGCCCGGCGGTGGCACCGGGCTGCGGCCCGACCACCGTGCCGTCACCGAAGTCGAACCGGTAGGTCAACGGCTGCCCCTCGGGATCGGTGCTCGCCGAGGCGTCCGCGATCACCGTCACCGGCTCGGTGCCGGTGGCCGGGTTCACCGCCAGCCTGGCCACCGGCGGCTGGTTGGGGGGCGGCTGCCCGCCACCGCCGTACTCGTAGGCGCCCCGGTCGTCGTAGTCCCGCGGCCCGCGGCCGGTGTTCGGCACGCCGGCGACGTCCACCCGCGGGTTGCCCAGCGCGTCGGTGAGCTGCTCGCCCGAGGCGCCGGAGTCGGCCGAGTCGATGGCCGGCGACGTCCCGGCCAGCTGCAGGTTGCCGCTGGCCGGCGCCACGAACTGCGGGTCGGCCTGCAGCCCGTACTGCTCCTGCCCGGTCGCGGACCGCATCGCCGCCAGCGAGGCGTAGGCGGTGCCGAAGACGTACATGGTGCCGGCCTTGGACAGGTAGACCAGGTTGCTGTCGACGGTGGTGCTGGCCGGCGCCGAGTCCCAGATGCCGATGTTGCCGGCTCGCCGGCTGCAGGAGATGCCGTGATAGGCCGGGTAGACGGCGTTGTCGACGGCGATGTTGTTCTCCACCAGGTAGTTGCCCGACGTTCCCTCGACGTTGATGCCCGAGGTGCAGTTGTGATAGATCGTGTTGCCGATCAGCCGGCCGCCGGTCACGTTCAGGTCGTCGATGCCGTGGTCGCCGTTGTTGTAGGAGACGTTCAGGGTGGCCAGGTTGTCGTTGCCACCGGTGTAGAACTGCAGGCCGGAATCCTCGTTGTCGTGCAGCACGTTGCCGATGATCGTGTTGCCCGGGCTGATCACGTTGATGCCGTTGGCGTTGCGCTGGTAGCCGTTGGCGTTGCCGCTGGCCTCGTTGTAGCCGACGGTGGTGCCGGTGGTGCCGGACTTCAGGTAGATGCCGGTGTCGCTGTTGTTGTCGGCCCGGTTGCCGGTGACGGTCGAGTTGGTGGTGCCGGACAGCACGATGCCGGCCGCGATCTGCCCGCTCACCGGCTGCCCCGACAGCGTGACGGTGTTGCCCGTGATGGTGATGTGGTCGGAGTTGCTGATCGCGATGCCGTTGTGCGTGGTGCCGCTGATGCTGAACCCGCTGATCACCACGTACGCCTTGCCGGACACCGAGAACCCGTACGGTCCGGCGCTGATCGCGGGGCTCGCGCCCGGCGCCGGCTGGAAGGTGATCGGCGCCGCGGCGGTGCCGGACTTGGCGACCACGACGGTGCCCGAGTAGCTGCCCGAGGCCACCAGCACGGTCTGGCCGGCGGTGGCCACCGTCCCGGCCTTGACGATCGTGCAGTACGGCTGGGTGGCGGTGCCGGCGCCTCCGTCCGAGCAGTTCGCACCCCCGACATAGAGCGTGCTCACCACGGCGCCGGCCGGGACGGCCAGGCCGATCGCGAAGATCGAACCGGCCCCGACGGCCAGCCCGGCCGCAATCCATCGCCTCATGACGGACCCCCGTTTCAGCCAGGACGCCAGCCGGCCGGCCGAGGGCCACACCCGCCACCCAGCCGCGGGCCCAGTGTGCGGAGCGGGCCGGGCCGGGCTCCACCTCAGCCGGAACGAGGCCCGCTACGTAAATTGCCGGTGCCGGCCGCCACCGCCGGCCGTCAGAGCAGCCAGCGGCCGGTCTCCCCGTCCACCACCCCGTTGCGGACCGCCGAGGTGGCCGCCTCCAGCCGGGAGTGGGCACCGAGCTTGTTCAGCACGCTCTGCACGTGGCTGCGCGCGGTCGTCCAGCTGACACCCATCGTCCGGGCCAGCGTGGTGGTGTCCGCCCCGACCACCAGGTGGCCCAGCACCTCCCGCTCGCGCTGGGTCAGGAACAGCGCGACCCGCTGCGCGTCGGTGAGCCGGGCGGGGCCACCCTCCGGGCGCGGGGCCGCGGTGAGCATGCTGACCTGCTCGCCCCTGCCGACCCGCTCGATGGCCGCCACGATGTCCTGGCTGTGGCAACCCTTGTTGACGATGCCGGTGAATCCCGCCGCCCGTGCCGAGCCCACCAGGCCCGGGTCCAGGTACCCGGTGAGCAGCAGGAACCGGGCGGCCGGCGCGGCGGCCCGCAGGGTCGGCATCAGGTCGAGCACGCTGCAGCCCGGCTCGCCACCGGCCGCCGGCGGGCGTTCGCCGTAGCGCAGGTCGAGCACGCAGACCTCCACCTGCTGCCGGCCGAGCACCTCGATCGCCTCGGCCGGCTCCCGAGCCAGCTGCACCACCGAATACCCCGCCCGGACCAGGAAGAACTCCAACGCCTCGGCGAACACGGCATGGTCGTCGCAGAGCAGGACGCGCATCACCCCGCCCCTTCGCGAGGGCGGGGCATCTCAGCCCGCCGAGGCTTCGGCCGGGTCCGGCGTCCCGGCCGAGGTCGGCAGGCCGGGCAGCAGCAGCCGGACCGAGCAGCCCCCCAGCCGGCTGCGCTCCACCTCGACCCGGCCGCCGTTGGCCACCGCGTAGTCCTGCACGATGCCGAGTCCGAGCGAGGCGAACCCCTTGCGGCCCTTGCCGAAACCCGGCCCGTCGTCGTCGATGGCGATCGTCACCCAGTCGGCACCGGCGGTCACCGTGACCTCGACCAGGGCGTCCGCGGCCCGGACCGCGTTGTCGAGCAGGTTGCGCAGCGCTCGCCACAGGCACAGCCGGTTGGTCCAGACCGTGCCGGGCACCGCGGCGCAGCGCACCTCGCACCCGCTGGTCAGGCTCACCCCGGCCAGCACCTCGTGCACCAGCAGGTCGACCCGGACCACCGAGAACGGTGACTGCCACTCCTCCGGCCGGGATGCCTGCCGCGCGTCGTGATAGGCGCCGACCAGCTGGTTCAACCAGTGCGCCTCGCTGGCCAGCTGCCGCAGCCGGTGCCGGCTCTCCGGCGCCAGCTCCGGGCCGGCCGCCACCACCTCGGCCAGCAGCATGATCGTGGCGACCTCGTGCTGGATGTCGTGAAAGAGCCAGTTCAGCTGGGCCTGATTGCGTTCTGCCGGCGCCTCTGCCGGCGCCACGGATTGCTGGGGCACCCTCGCCGATGCCACCAGGAGCGCCTCGCTGCTCGGATGCATATCGCCCCCCGCGATGGTCATGGGGATGACCGCTGCATGCCGGAAAACCCGCTCCCTCCCCCGTGGAAGCACCGATACGATACCTCCGGTTTCCCCAACCGCAACAGCAGGTTTGGCTGCCGGCTACTGACGTAGCAGTACCTCATGACACTCCGTCGTGGTAGCAGTCGATCTTGTGCGGCAAGGCTGTTCTCGATCGAGCCGGTCTCCTGCCGATGACGTAGGGCGGATTACGCCTGGTTGCGGGCACACCTGCCACCGTCGCCGTAGATGCTTCAGCCATGCCGACGCTGACGTTTCTCGGCCATGCCGGGCTGGCCCTGCGGGCCCGGCGGTTCCGGCTGCTCGCCGACCCCTGGCTGGCCCGCGGCGGGGCGTTCCTGGGCTCGTGGCACCAGTTCCCCCGCAACGACCACCTGGACCGGCCGGAGCTGCTGGACGTCGACTGGGTGGCCGTCTCGCACGAGCACCTCGACCACATGGACTTCTCGGTGCTCATCCGGCTGCCCGGCCGGACCCGGGTGCTGATCCCGAGGTACGAGTCCCGGACGCTGCGCGACCGGCTCGCCGAGGCCGGCGTCCACAACGTGATCGAGCTGCCAGCCTGGGAGCAGTTCCCTTTGGACGACGAGGGATCCTGGATCACCGCGATTCCGGAGCAGTCGCCGATGTGCAACGACGCGGCCTTCCTGGTCGTGGCCGACGGGCACGCGGTGCTCGACTGCAACGACGCCCGGCTGACCGCGGCGCAGGCCCGCAAGGCCCGGCACCTGGCCGGCGGCCGGCTGGACGTGATGGCCGTGCAGACCTCCGGCGCGTCCTGGCACCCGATCTGCTACCGCTACCCCGCCGAGCGCCGGGCCGAGCTGGAGGCGCAGAAGCGGGTGGCCAAGCTGCGGGCGGTGCAGCGACTGGTGCGCGCCACCGAGCCGGAACTCGCGGTGCCGTTCGCCGGGCCGCCGTGCTTCCTGGATCCGGCGCTGCGCCGGTTCAACGCGTCGTTGCGACCGCCCGGAATCTTTCCGGACGCCGAGCAGGCCCGGGACTGGCTGCGCGAGCACCTGCCCGGCCAGCGCTGGCAGAGCTTCCGGCCCGGCGACCGGCTCGACCTGGCCACCGGGCGCTGCCTGCCGGACCCGGTCTCAGCCCGGTTCAGCTACGCCGACGGGCTCGGCCACCGGGGCCTGGACCGGTACCTCGACGACTACGCCGCCGACCGGCAGGCCGCGCTCGCCGCGGTGTACGCCGAGCACCCGGAGCCCGGACCGGGCCTGCGTGCCGACTTCGCCGCGCACTTCGGCCGGCTCGGCACCCTGTCGCCGTACTTCCTGACCCGGATCGGGATGACGGTGCGGTTCGCGGTGACCGGCCCGCACGGCGGCGACTGGGACGTCCGGCTGGACGAGAGCGGCAGCACCGTCGACCTCACCGGCGGCGCCGCCGCACCCGAATACACCTTCACCGTCGAGGGACGCTGGCTGCAGGCGGTGCTGGCCGGCCGGATCGGCTGGGAGGACCTGCTGCTGTCGCTGCGGCTGCTGGCCCGGCGCGATCCGGACCGCTACAACGACTACCTGATCGGCCTGCTCAAGCACGCCAACGCCCCGGCTCTGCGCGCCGTCGAGCGGTACGAGACCGAGCGGGACGAGACCGAGCGGATCGTGCTGGACGGCTACGAGCTGAACCGGTACTGCCCGCATGCCGGGGAGGACCTGTCGATCGGCGCGGTGCTCGGCGACGGCGTGCTGCACTGCCTCGGGCACAACTTCGTCTTCGACCTGGCGACCGGGCAGTGCCTCAACGCGCGGTGCGCACCGCTGACCGTGCGGGCGCCGGCACCGGCCGGCCGAGCAGGTGCAGCGCGGTCTCGGCCAGCACCCGGAGCGTCGCGCTGACGGTCGGCCGGTCCAGGTAGGTGGCGTCGAGCGCGGTCCGGGCCGGCACCAGCTCGGCGAGGTAGCGCTCGACGTCGACCTCGGCGCCGCCCGGCAGCGCCATCGTGTCGCGCAGCCGCACCTGGGTCGGGCCGGTGATGCCCGGCCGGTGCGCGAACACCCAGCGGCACCCGGCCGGATACCGCGCGGCCAGCGCCGGCGTCTCCGGCCGCGGCCCGACCAGCGTCATCTCCCCGCGCAGCACGTTCCACAGCTGCGGCAGCTCGTCCAGCGAGGTGCGCCGCAGCACCGCACCCAGCCGGGTCACCCGGGGATCGTCGCGGGCGGTCACGTCCGGGCCGGCCGTGCCGCGGCGCATGGTGCGCAGCTTGCAGATCTCGAAGCACTCCCCGCCCTGCCCGACCCGCTGCTGGCGGAACAGCGCCGGGCCGCGGCCGGTCAGCCGGATCGCGGCCATCAGCACCAGCAGCGGTGGGCCCAGCACCACCAGCGTCGGCACCGTGACCAGCAGGTCCAGCGCGCGGCGGGCCGGCCCCGGCGCGATACCGGTCACCCGGTGCCCGCCGCGATGAAGACGGCGGTGAACACCCTTGCCAGCATGGCCAGATCGGCGTCGAGGCCGACCTCCAGCGAGTGCGGCGACAGGTGCGTGACGAGCTGGTCGCCGGCCGCCCGGCGTTGCAGCAGCGCGTCCCAGAGCGGGTTGGGCCGCAGGCCCGGGTCGAGCAGCCGGTTCAGCGCCCCCTGGTACTGCTGGCGCCAGGTCCAGACGTCCACGGCCCGGGCCCCGTCGCGCAGCGGCAGGTCGACCCAGGTGCGCAGGTCGGACTCCGCCGTCGCGCTGGTGCCTGGATAGTCGCCGGGATGGGCCAGCGCCTTGCGGGCGTGCAGGGTGACCAGCGAGCCCCAGCCGAGCGCGCCCACCTTGGCCCAGGCCTGCTGCTGGGCGATGTCACGGGTGACCCCCCAGCCGGCATAGGTGGTGTCCGGCAGCAGCCCGGTGGACAGGTCGAGCACCGCCACGTCGTGCAGCCGCAGGTAGCCGGTGACCGCGGGCAGGCTCAGCTGCGGGTACTGCCCGTCCGACTTCACCTGGCACTCGGTGGACCACAGCAGCGGCGGGCTCTGCACCGGCAGGCAGCCCAGGCTCGGCACGATCATGTCCACCAGCAGCGGCTTGCCCGGCGCGTACTGCCGCAGCCCGCGCGCGGCGTCGCCCAGGAACGCGCTGATCCGGGCCGCGCTGGTCAGCCCGTCGTGGTAGCCGAGCTCGTCGGCGATCTTGATGCCGGCCACGCCGTGGATCGAGGCCAGCGCGCTGAGCTGCCGCAGCGCCTGCCGGAACGAGGCCGGCCCCTGCTGCCAGCGCTTGACCAGGTCCGCCTCCAGCCAGACGTGCAGACCCTGCCGGACGGCGGCCCGCACCGCGTCGCCGTAGTCGTTGGTGGCCGGTGGCAGCACGGTCGCCGGCACGGAACTGCTGGCCGGGACGCTCGGCCGGGACGGGCGCTCGCCGGGCGCCGCCGACGTGCAGCCCGCGCAGAGCAGCAGCACGGCCAGCGCCGCGCGCGCCCGGCCGGTCATCGTGGCCGCGTCCCAGGATCCGGCACCGGCCCAGCCTGCACCGCCCGGGCCTGGCCGCGGAAGAACACCAGCACCGTCACGGTGGTGACCAGGTACGCCACGGCCGAGGCCACCGCTGCCCCGGTCACCCCGAACGGGCGGATCAGGGCCAGGTCGCCGGCCACCGTCACCGCCATCGCGACGGCGATCGCGGCCGAGTTCAGGCCCGGCCGGCCGATGCCGTACAGGTACGCCGTGACCAGGCCGGTCACCCCCTCGCCGACCAGGCCCGCCAGCAGGATCCAGGTCGGCACGACCGCGCCGTGGAAGGACCGGCCGTACAGCGCCGGCAGCACCAGCCCGGCCGCGGCCGCCAGCGGGATCGCCGCGGCCACGGTCAGCCCGAACGCCGGTCGCAGCAGGGCCCGGGTGCGTTCGGTGGCCGCGACCGGGCTGCGCCGGCTGAACACCGGGTAGAGCACGTAGGTCACCGCCAGCCCGGGCAGCCGCAACAGCTCGGCGTATTTGCTGGCGATCGCGTACACCCCGAGCACGCCGGGCCCGGCGATCGCACCGAGGATCGCCACGTCCAGGCGCAGGTTGATCAGCGACATCACCCCGCCCAGCTGGCCGCGGGTGCCGTAGCCGTACACCGCGCGGGCCAGCCGGGCATCGGGCCGGCCCCAGCCGCCGAAGAACCCGCGCCGGCGCAGCCGATCGGCAATCGCCAGCGACACCAGCAGATCCGCCACGACCAGCGCCACCAGCACGCCGCCCATGCCGCGCCCGAACGGGATCGCCGCCAGGTAGACCGGCAGGTAGCTGGCCTCCTCGGCGACGATGGCCGCGTTCGCGCCGCGGAAGTCGCCGGTGCCCTGCAGCGCCGCCTTGCCGACCGCCACGAACAGCTGGCTGAACACCGCGGCCGCGCAGGCCACCGTGACCGGCAGCGCCCAGTGCGGAAAGAACACCGGGTGCAGCACGGGGCTGAGCGCCAGCCAGGCCAGCGCGCCGGCCACGGCGCCGAGCACGGTCAGCGCGGCCAGGGTGGGACGCACCGCCGGGCTCGCGTCCGGGGCGGACAGGAAGTACGGCGCGGCCCCCGGCAACCCGGCCGCGGCCAGCACCCCGGCCAGCCCCGGCAGCACCCGCAGCAGGGTGAAGCCGCCCACCAGGTCGGGGCCGCCGACCCGGGCCACCAGCACGGTGGCCGCGGCCAGCGCCGCGAGGGCGGCCAGCCGGGCGGCCACGTTGCCGGCCAGCACCCGGCGCAGCGCCGAGGACCGGCGGCCGGCGAGCAGGCCCTGCCGCACCGCTGCCGGCAACGTGAGCCGGGACGCGGCGGTCATCCGGCCGGGCCCCGATCGCGGACCGCCAGCGCCAGCGCGGCGACCAGCCCGAACAGCGCCCACACGTGCCGGAAGTGCAGCGTCTCGTACAGCCCGGCCGAGACCGCCACCGCGATCAGCAGCGCGCCGAGCAGCTCCGGCCGTGGCACCACCGCCGCGTAGCCGGGCGGCAGTGCCCCGGGTCTGGCGATCCGCCGGGCGCTGACCGCCAGCGTGCCGACCAGCAGCAGCAGGCCGAGCGCCCCCAGCAGGCCGCGCTCGACCAGGGCGGCCAGGTAGTCGTCGTGCGCCTCCTTCGAGTACGCGGCGTCCGAGCGGGCTAGCCGCACCTTCGTCTGGTCCGGGCCGATGCCGAGCGGCGTGTCGTGGTCGAACCACAGCCGCAGCTCCTCGCGCACCAGCGTGCTGCGGCTGCCGCCGCTCTCGCCCTGCCGGCCGACCGAATCCCGCAGCAGCGGGGTCGACTGCTGCGCCCGGTCGGACAGCGCGCCGAAGTTCACGCTGACCACGGCGACCGTGCTGAGCACCACCAGCACGCTGGCCAGCGCCGCCGCCGGCGCCAGCCCGTGCCGGCGGCCGACGCCGAAGACCCAGCCCAGCTCGGTGGCGATCAGCAGGGTGAGCATGCCGCCGTTGGACAGCGTCAGCGCCAGCGCCACCACCACGAGCGCGCAGCACAGGTAGCGCTGGAGCCGGCGGCGCGGCACCCGGCAGGCCCGCAGCACCAGCAGCGAACAGAGAAAGTAGCTGGCCGCCAGGTTCGGGTCGCCCAGCGTGAACGAGGCCCGGACCCCGTCCCGGGCGGTGGTGCCGGCCAGCCACGGGATGCCGGCCGCCACCCCCACGATCAGCAGTGCCGCCCAGACCGTCGCGCTGTAGGCCCAGGCCCGGGTCAGCACCCCCAGGGTGCGCGGCTCCCGCGCCAGGTTCGCCACCGCCGCCGCCCAGACGAACATGAACGCGTCCTGCAGCAGCGCCAGCCCGCTGGTGCCCGCGACCAGGGCCGCAAGCGCGCCGCCGGCAATCATCAGCAGCACCGGCCACAGGTAGGGCAGCCGCACCCGGTGTCCGTGCAGGGCCAGCCACAGCGCGGTGACCAGCGCCGCCAGCACCAGGCCCACGTCGGCCGGCCCGGTGTTGCCGGGACCGGCCGGGCGCAGCAGCGGCAGCGCCGACATGGCCAGCACGATGACCACCGTGGTCAGCGGCCGGCGCAGCGCCCGCGCCCCCGGCGGGACGGCCAGCGGCGGGGGCGCGACCGGGGACGGCACGGTGGGCGCGGTCATGGCTGCTCCCCCGCGGCGAGCGCGGCCGGCCGCAGCTCCGGCAGCATCCGCTCCAGCAGGCCGAGGTGCTCGGCGGCGAAGTCGGCGTGGTCGGCGGTCGCGGCCACCTCGGCGATGCCGGCCAGCAGCACCGCCCGGGCCAGCCCGGGGTCGGCATCGAGCCGGGCCAGCGCGTCCCGGACGAAACCCTGCACCGTGGCCGGCAGCCAGCCGTCGCCCAGCACCGCGTGCCGCAGCCCGGCGCCCCAGCAGTCGGCCCGCAGCCCCCGGTGCCCGGCCACCCGGCCACCCGGCCTGGTGTGCCGGTCGAGGTAGAGGCAGTAGCTCACCGCGAACCGAGCCACGTCGGCCAGCGGCTCACCGGCCGGCTCGCTGGCCTCCCAGTCCACCACCCCGGTCACCCGGCCACCGGCGGCCAGCACGTTGCCGAACCAGTAGTCGCCGTGCACCGCGGTGCGCGGGGTGCGCTGCCGGGCCAGCGCGGCCGACACCGGGCGCAGCGCCCAGCGCAGCCCCGGCCGCTCGCCGAACCGCAGCTCGATGCCGTCCAGCGCCGCCTCCAGCAGGGTGACCGGGCGCCGTTCCGCGGCGGTCAGCCGCTGCAGCGCGGCCAGCCAGGCACCGGCCGCGAGCAGGTCGGCCCGCACCGGGTGCCGCCGGCCGGTGTGCCGCCACTCGTGGTAGTGCGCGGCCATCGGGATGCCGGCCACCGCCGTGGTGACCAGCGCCGGCAGGCCGTCGGCGTCGAGCAGCGTGACTGGCCGGGGCACCGTGGCGACCAGGCCGGCCAGGCCCCGGGCGTGCAGCGCGGCCAGCCGCGCGGCCTCCCGCAGCACCGCCGCGCCGGCCTCCGGGGTGGTGGCGATCTTCACCGCGAACGCCGGGCCGAACCGGTCCACGAGCATCAGCGTGAGCTTGGCGTTCGGGTCGGTGGAACCGGCCAGCAGCACCGGGTGCAGGTCGGTGCGGGTCAGCAGCTGCGCGACCGTCCGGGCGGTGCGCAGCGCCGGCGCCGCGGCCTCCCGCGGCACCGCCGGCCCCCGGTCGAGCACGGTCACCCCCGGCGTCCCAGCAGCAACCGCTGCCCGGCGGCGCGCAGCAGCCACGGCGCGTGCCGGGCGGCGCGGACCGCCAGCGTCGCCGCCAGCTGGCCGCGGTGCCGGCCGCTGGGCACGGTCAGCACCGTCCGGGCCACCCAGGCCAGGCCGGGCCCCGGCGCCGCCACCGCGACCGGCCGGTCCGCCGCCGGCAGCACCAGGTAGCCCGGGCCCGGCACCACCTCGGCCTGCCAGGCCACCCCGCGCAGGCCGCGGCGGCCGACCAGCGCCACCGGCGTCCCGCTCGGCAGCCCGGCCAGCCGCTGCACCGCGCGCCACCGGTCGGTGACCGGCACCGGCACCGCGCCGGCCGGGGCCAGCAGCAGCCAGCGCCCGTCCGGCCGGCGCCACCCGGCAGGTTGCCCGCTCATCGGCGGCTCTCCCCTCACCGCACGGCCGGCTAGTTCAGCACCGCGAACGGGCGCATCCGGGCCACCGGCCGCACCAGGCCGTGCCGCTGCAGCACCGACAGGGCGGCGTTCACCCCGTTGTCGTCGAGGTGCCCGACCTCGGCCGGGGCCGCGTCGGAGTAGCGGAACCGGCGGGTGACGTGCCCGGCCGGGTGCGGGCCGGACAGCCCCCGCTCGCGGAAGCTGTCGATCACCGTCCCGGCGCCGTGGCAGGCCGAGTGCAGCGACCGGGCCGAGTCCGGACCGGCCACCGCCAGGTAGGAGGAGGTCCGGTTGGTGCCCGGCAGCAGCACCGCCTGGCCGGTCCGGGCGAAGACGGTGCCGGCCGGCATCAGCTCCGCCGGGTAGGCGCGGCAGGCGTTGTGCCGGTGCACCACCGCGGTCCCCCGGTCGGTCGGCTCCTCGTAGATCGAGTTGTGCGGGGAGTCGACCACCAGCCGGGTATTCGCGCCGAACACCTCGGCGGCCAGCTGCCGCAGCGCGGCGTAGGTCGCCACCCGGAAGGCGAAGCCGTAGTTCATCGCGGCGGCGTTGGCCAGCATCAGCCGCTCGCCCTCCGCGCTGTGCCGGTCGACCGGCGGGCAGCCGTCGGCGAAGTACAGCGCCAGCCGCTGCCGCAGCTGGGCCAGCGACCGGGCCGAGGCCAGGTGGTAGAGCGGCTTCTGCACCGCCATCGCCAGCCGCAGCTGCCGCGGGTAGTGCCTGCGCCGGCCGAACAGCGCCCCGATCTCGCCGGTCAAGACGCCGCCACCGGCGTGGTACTGCAGGGTCAGCTGGCCCTGGCGCACCCCGAGCTCGGCCGCGACCGCCTCGTCGTAGACCTCCTCGACCTGCTGCAGCTCGACGAAATGGTTGGACGGCCCGACCGTGCCGAACCGCAGCCGGGCCAGCTGGAACAGCAGGCCGGGCAGCTCGCGGCGCAGCCGGTCACCGCCGCCGTAGCGGTCCAGCTCGATCCGGCCGGACTCCTCGATCCGCTCCAGCTCGGCCGGCTCGACCGCCCAGCGCTCGCCGGCGAACCGGGCGCCGTCCACCGCGGCCCGCTTGACCTCCGAGGTGCTCAGCTCGCCCCGGTTGCGCGCCGGGTACGGGTAGCGCTCGCGCACCCGCCGGTAGAACTCGTCGACCGCGGCGTCGGTGGGCCGGTCGGTGGAGAGGGTCAGCAACGCCATGCCGCAGTTCACGCTGGCCGAGGTGAGCGTCGGCCGGATCGTGCCCAGCGTCGCCACCGCCACCGACGACGGCAGCTCCATCCTCGACTTGTGGTGGAAGTCGGGCAGGATCACCGGCGGCGCGGCCAGGTCGGCGTCGGCGACCTGGCTGTGCACCGCGGCCACCAGCCCCGGGTCGGCGGGCAGGTCGGGGCCGTCGAACACCTGGCTCCGCGCGATCAGGGTCAGGTCCATTGCACGCTCCTCCGCGGCTGCGGCTCGGGCCGGGCGGCCGTAGTCCGGCGCCCCGGGGTGGCCCGGTAGGTCTGGTCGAGCAGGGTGGCCAGCGCGCCCGCGGTGAACCGGCTGCCCAGGCTGGCGTAGGCGTTCTCGGCCAGCCGGTGGGCGACCTGGGGCTGGTCGAGCAGGTACGCCGCGGCCCGGGCCAGCAGCCGCGGCTGGTTCGGCGGCACGAGCATCCCGGTGACGCCGGGCACGACCAGGTCGGGCACCGAGTTCACCGCGGTGGCGACCACCGGCACCCCGGCCTGCATCGCCTCGGCCAGCACGCACGGCAGGCCCTCGTACCGGCTGGCCAGCAGGAACACGTCGAAGGCCGGCAGCAGCCGGGTGGCGTCCGGCCGGTGGCCGAGGAACAGGAACCGGTCGGTCAGCCCGCGCCGGCGCACCCGGCCCAGCAGCCGTGGGGTGTACGGGCCGTCGCCGATCCAGACCCCGCAGACGTCGTCGCCGGCGATCTCGGCCAGCGCGTCCACCCACTGCTCCGGCGCCTTCTGGTAGTCGACCCGGCCGATGGTGCCGACCGCCCGGATGCCCGGCGCCAGGCCGAGCGCCCGGCGGGCCGCGGCCCGGCCGGCCACCGTCGCCACCGCGGCCGGCGGGTCGACCGCCGGCGCGATGGTGCAGATGCGCTCGGGCGAGATCAGCCCGAGCCGGGCGGTCTCGGCCGCGACCGCCGGGCCGACCGCCAGGATCGCGTCGGTGCGCCGGCCGAGCCAGCGCTCCAGCTCCAGGTAGGCGGTCCGGCGCGGCCACGATTGCTCGCTGTGAAAAGGAAAACCGTGATAGGTGTGCACGATCCGAGGCACCCCGGCCCGGTCCGCGGCGAGCCGGCCGAGCGCCCCCGCCTTCGCGCTGTGGGTGTGCACCACGTCGAACCGGCCGTCGGCGAGGTAGCCGGTCAGCATCCGCAGCGCGCCCCGGTCCAGCCCCGGCGACAGCTGCGGCACCAGCTCCGGCAACCGGCCCACCGCCAGGCCGGCGGCGGCCGCGTTGGCCAGCAGGTCGCCGGTCGGGGCGTCTCGGGTGGCGGCGGCGCCGGTCAGCAGCCCGGTGCCGCACCGGTAGCCGAGGGCACCGTCCAGCCCCGCGCCGCCGGCGATCATGGTGAGGTCGTAGACCTCGGGATCCAGCGCCAGCGCGCCGCGCAGCGCCACCCCGCCGGCGCCCGCCGCCAGCCGGGTGATCACGGTCGCCACCCGGATCCGGCGGCTCATGGCTGCTCCCCGATCCGGCTCAGTTCCGCCTGCCGCAGCTCGGGATTCCCGAACGGGACGGCGAGCGGCTCACCCTCGGCCGCCCGCAGCCGGTGGCCGGGCAGCCGGCCGGCCAGCGCCCCCGCCACCGCGGCGACCGGCGGGTGAGCGGGGCCGACGCCGGTGGCCAGCGCCAGGGTGGCCGCGAACTGCCAGTACCGGCGCAGCTCGCCGGCCGCGTAGGTGCCGGCCACCAGCGCCCGGGCCGCGTCGGCCGGCTCGACCGGCGTCCGCTGCGCCCGGGGACCGCGCTCGGCCACCGCCAGCACGGTCGGGCGCAGCATCGGCACCCGGCCGGGCACCGGCTGCTCGGCCCGCCCGTGGCTGGTGCGCCGGCCGCGGCCGCCGGCCAGCCGGAACGGTTCGAGGACGCCGTGGCAGTCGATGCCGTCGGTGACGCACAGGTTGTCGGCGGCGACCGGGGCGCCGGCCGCGGCCAGCCCGGCCACCAGCGTCGACTTGCCCACCCCGGACGGCCCGGCCAGCAGCAGCACCGCACCGGCCTCGGGCAGGCCGACCACCGCCGCGTGCAACGGCACCCGGCCGCGCCAGGCGGCCCGCCACAGCGCCGGGTAGTGCAGCAGGACCTGCCCCGCCAGCAGGCCGAACCTCGGGCCGAGCAGCACGTTCGCCGCCCGCACCGGCGCGGCCGGCCGGTACCGGGCCTGCAGGTACAGCACCTCGCCGCTGACCTGTGCCTGCAGGTCGAAGCCGGAACCGCCGGCGTTCAGCAGCACGCTGCGGCCGCCGTCGCCGAAGGCGTCCCGGCTGATCCGGCGCAGCCCGCCGGTGCCGAACGCGGCCCGGTCGGCCGAGACCTCCAGCACCACCGACGGCGTCCCGTACTCCTCGTCCAGGCCGGTGCCGGTGGCCTGCTGGAGCAGCCGGAACCACCGCTCGCCGGCCCGGACCGCGACCCGCTCGCCGGCTGTGCGCAGCGCTCCGGTCGGCATCAGAAGCCGTCCGGGTACGGCGCGCCGACACTGGCCGGGGTGCGCGGGTAGCTGGTCGGCAGGTACTCCGGCAGCAGCTCGCGCAGCAGGTCGCGGGTGTGCTCGGCGTCGTTCAGCTCGGACGAGTCGTAGAGTGCCTGCAATCGCTCGGAGAACTCGGCCGGCAGCGAGCCGCCCCGGGTCGCCCACACCTTGGGGTGCGCGGTGCCCACCCGCAGCTCGCCGTCGGAGAACACCTTCTCCTCCAGCTTCTCGCCCGGTCGCAGGCCGGTGAAGGTGATCTTCACGTCCGGCAGGTGCAGCTCCTCGGCGTACTTGTAGACCAGCTCGACGATCGAGACCGGCTTGCCCATGTCGAGCACGAAGGTCTCGGCCAGCTCCGACATGGTCGCCGCCTCCAGCACCAGCGACACGGCCTCCTCGACGGTCATGAAGAACCGGGTGACGTCGGGGTGGGTCACGGTGACGCTGCGGTCGGCCGCGATCTGGTTGGCCAGCACGCTGAGCAGCGAGCCGCGCGAGCCGAGCACGTTGCCGAACCGGACGGCCGCCATGCAGGTGGGCCCGCCGGCCGCCCGCTGCACGATCAGCTCGGCCAGCCGCTTGGTCGCGCCGAGCACCGAGGATGGGTCGGCGGCCTTGTCGGTCGAGATCAGCACGAAGCGCGAGACCCCGTACTTCACCGCGGCGTCGACCAGGTGCTGGGTGCCGAGCACGTTCGTCTTCACGCCCTCGCACGGGTGCCGTTCGAGCAGCGGCAGGTGCTTGTGCGCCGCGGCGTGGAAGACCAGGTCGGGCCGGGTCTGGGCGAACACCTGGTCGATCCGGTGCCGGTCCCGGATGTTGGCGACGATGATCTCGTCCGAGTCGAGCAGGCCGGCGCCGGTCAGCTCCAGCTGCAGGGTGTGCAGGTTCGACTCGTCGTAGTCGAGCAGGTACAGCGCCGCGGGTGCGAACCGGTCGATCTGCCGGCACAGCTCCGAGCCGATCGAGCCGCCCGCCCCGGTGACCAGCACCCGCCGGCCCCGGATCAGGTTGCACGCCCGGTCGGACGGGATGTGGATCTCGTCGCGGCCGAGCAGATGGTCCACCCGCAGCCCGCGCAGGTCCGACAGCCGCAGGTCGCGCTCGATCGCGGACAGGAACGAGGGCAGGTAGCGCACCAGCAGCCCGGCGCACGAGGCCAGCTCGATCAGCTCGGCGATCCGGCTCTGCGGCAGCGACGGCATCGCGATGAGCGCGGCCCGGGCACCGGTGCGCCGGGCGACCGAGGCCAGCTCGTCGGTCCGGCCGAGCACCGGCAGCGCCACCGCCCGGCGCAGGTGCGGATCGTCGTCGAGGAAACCGATCGGGCGCAGCCCGTACCCCTCGCTGGCCCGGATCGTGCGCACCAGCTCGCGGCCCGCCTCGCCGGCGCCGACCACCAGGGTGGGCAGCTCGCCGCTGCGGACCGGACGGTGCCCGCCACCGCGCGGTAGGAACATCATCTACAACCTCCGGACTACCTCGGTCACGGCCTCGATCACCACGGACTGCTGGTCATCGGTCAGCGCCGGATACAGCGGCAGCGACAGCAGCTGCTCGCCGACCAGGTCCGTCACCGGGCAGCTGGCGCATTCCAGGTGCCCGAGCGCCATCGCGAACCCGGCGAGCTGGTGCACCGGCACGAAGTGCACCGAGGTGCCGATGCCCCGTCCGGCCAGCTCGTCGGCGATCCGGTCCCGGTGCGGCACCAGGACCTGGTACAGGTGCCAGGCGTGCCCCTCGGCCCGGCGCGGCAGCCGGATCAGCCGGTCGAGCCCGGCGTCGTACCGGGCGGCGAGCTGCTGCCGGCGCCGGTGCCAGCCGGCCAGGCCGGTCAGCTGCGCGCGGCCGATGGCGGCCTGCACGTCGGTGAGGTTGGCCTTGTAGCCCACCTCGGGCACGTCGTAGCGCCACCGGCCGCCGGGCAGGTACCGGCGCCAGGCATCGCTGCTCATGCCGTGCAGGCGCATCCGGCGCAGCCAGCCGGCCAGCTCCGGATCCTTGGTGGCCACCGCGCCGCCCTCGCCGATCGGCAGGTTCTTCGTGGCATAGAAGCTGAAACAGGCGGCCTGCGCGCCCTGCCCGTGCACCGCGCCGCCGATGCCGTGCGCGGCGTCCTCGACCACCCGTTCGGCCGGCAGCCCGGCCGCGGCCGCCAGTCGTGGCACGTCCACCGGGTAGCCGCCGAGGTGGCAGACCAGCATCGCCTGCGCGCCACCCACCCGACGGGCCGCGGCCGCCACCGCCTGCTCGTCCGGCACCAGGGTGTCGGGGTCGACGTCGACCAGGACCGGCCGCAGCCCGGCATGCAGGATCGCCGCGACCGCGCCGCAGAAGGTCAGGCTGGGCGTCAGCACCGCCGCCCCGGCCGGCAACCCCAGCGCGCGCAGGCACAACTCGATCGCCTGGGTGCAGGAAGCCACCGCGACCAGCTCGCGCACTCCCAGGTGGTCGGCCAGTTCCCTTTCGAACGCGGCACATTCGGCACCGGTGGTGAGCCAGCCGGAGTCGATCACCCGCAGCACGGCGGCGGGCAGGTCCGGGGCCATCGGCGGCCGGGTGAACGGCACCGACGGCCGGGTGCGGGGCGGGGCGGTGAGCGGCCCGGTCACGGCCGCCGCCCGAATCGCGGATGGGCCACCACGCCGAGCAGCGGCCAGCCGGAGGCGGCGAGCAGGTCGCGGATCCCGTGCACCGCCGCGGCGTTCGTGCTCCCCCCGGCCAGCACCAGGACCCCGATCGGGGCTGCTTCGTCCGCCGGGTCCAGCTCGTCCATGGTCCCCACCCGGAGCACCGGGCCGGGCTGCCCCGGCTCCGCGGGATGCGCCCCGTTTCCGTTCTGTGCCGGCAGCGGGCCCAGGCCGGCCAGCGCACCGATCCGCACCGGGTCCTCGACCGGCGCCGGGTGCAGGCCGGGCAGCGGTGGCAGCACCACCGAGCCCAGCCGGTCGATCACCCAGTCCGGCACCGGCTTGCCCGTCGCGCTGGTCACCACCACCTGCCGCACCCCGGCCCGGCGCGCCGCCAGCCGGATCCGGCGGCCCAGCGAGAGCAGCACCGCCGGGTTGGCGTCCAGCCGGCCGAGCAGCGGCGCGGTCAGCAGCCGTCCCAGCCGGGCCGCGCCCGAGACCGTCGGCCGCACCGTCTCGGCCAGGGCGGCGATCAGCAGGCCGACCGCCAGGCCGAGGACCGCGGCGAGCGCGAGCTTCTGCCCGAGCCCGCTCGGATCCGGTGCGGTCGGCACCTGCGCGGTGGCCACCACCGCGGCGTTGCCGGCCGCCGCCAACTCCTCCGAGAGCCGGTTCCGGTCCGAGGACAGGTCCGCGATCAGGGTGTCGACACCGGCCAGTTCGCTTTGCAGCAAAGGCAGATTGGCGTTCGGCGTGCGCGACTGCTGGCTGGCCGAGATGGCCGCGGCGATCGGCGCCCGGCGGCGGGCGAGCTCGCCGAGCTGCCTGTCCACCCCGGCGATCACGGACGGCAGGTTGCCGATCCGGGACGCGTTGACCGCGGTATTGACCTCCGCGGCCAGCGCACCGGCGGTCTTGCCGGCCACCACCGGGTCCCGGTCGGTGACGCCGATGGTCATCACCGCCGAGGTGCCGTTGCCGCTCACCGTGACGTCGTGCTGAGCCATGGTCGCCGGGTCGCGGCCGGTGATGTGGGCCGAGGCCAGCGCCCGCTGCACCAGGTCGCGGCTGGTCGCCAGCGCGTCCACCTGGCTGAGCAGGCCGGCCGACTCGGCCGCGGACTTCGGGATCTCGGCCGAGACCGCGACCCGGGCCTGCGCGGTGTAGCGGGGAGCCTGGCGACTCACCAGCACGGCGACCAGCACCATCGGCAGCACGATCGCGAGCACCAGCACCGGCCAGTACCGCTTGGTCAGCCGCGCGACCACCTCATCGATTTCCACCTGGCTCCCCCGGCCTTCCCTCGAACGATGAAGCTGACGTTAGGAAGGTGGTCCGGGCGGAGGAACGAACGTCCGCACTACGTTCGCCTACGCCATATGCGGGGTTGCCGGCCTACCGGGCGGCCGGCGCCTCCGGCGCGGGAACGGTCGGCACCATGCCGTTGCGGCGAGCCAGCGCGACCGCCTCCAGCAGCGAGTGGCATTCGAGTTTCCCCAGCAGGTTCTGGGTATGCGTGCGCACCGTGTTGGTGGACAGGAACAGTGCCCGGGCGATGTCAGCACGTGACTTGCCGTCCATGGTGCACTGCAGCACCTGCCGTTCCCGTTCGGTCAGCCGGGCCAGCACGTTCGGCGGCTCCTCGCCGCGGTCGAGCAGCCGTTCGAGCACCGGTGAGAGCAGTTCCGGCGGCAGCCAACGGCCACCGGCGGCCACCAGCCGGACGACCCGGATCAGCTCGGTCACCTCGGTGGACTTCAGCACCCAGGCCCGCGCGCCCCGCCGCAGCGCCTCGACCACGGTAGCCGGCTCGCCGTGGCCGCTGAGCATCGCCACCAGCAGATCGGGCGCGGCGGCCAGCACTCGATCCAGCACCTCGACGCCGTCGGAATCGCCGAGCCGGTAGTCGAGCAGCAGCACGTCCGGCCGGGCCGCCTCGACGGCCGCGGGCACGTCTGCCGGCCGGTCGACCGGCATCGGCAGGACGAAGCCCGGCTCGTCGCTCAGCCGGGCCGCGAGGGTCTCGGCGAACAAGAGGTGGTCATCGAGGATCAGGATCCGAAGGGGGTCCATGCCCGGACATCCTGACCACGCCGACCCTGTTGCACATCATGCATTTGGTGGAGTCGGCGGCTGTGCTGTCCCGCCAGCCGGTTCAGCGGCCGTAGCGGCGGTCGCGGGTCGAGAAGGACCGCAGCGCCCGCAGGAAGTCCATCTGCCGGAAGTCCGGCCAGTACGCCTCGCAGAAGTACACCTCGGCGTAGGCCGACTGCCAGAGCAGGAAACCGGACAGCCGCTGCTCGCCCGAGGTCCGGATGATCAGGTCGCACTCGGCTCCGGCCGAGGAGTAGAGGTTCTTGGAGATGTCGTCGACGTCGAACTTACTGATCAGCTCCTCCGGGTCGCCGCCGCCGGCCGCGTGCGCGGCGAACGCGGCGCGCACCGCGTCGGCGATCTCCCGGCGGCCGCCGTAGCCGACCGCGATGTCGACCTTCATCGCCGGCTGGCGGTCCTTGGTCAGGTTGGCCGCGTCCTTCAGCCGGGCCGCGCTGGCCGAGGGCAGCAGGTCGAGTGCGCCGATTACCTCGATCTCCCAGCGGTAACCGGGGTGCGAGAGCTCCTCGACCACCCTCTCGATCACCTTGATCAGCGGCGCCAGCTCGTCGGCCGGCCGGTGCAGGTTGTCGTCGGAGAGCATGAACAGCGTGACGTGCTCGATCTCGGCCGCCAGGCACCAGCTCAGGAACTCCGCGACCTTCGCGCCGCCGACCTTGTAGCCCTCGACCAGGTCCTCGTGGCCGACCGAACGCGCCCACCGGCGGTTGCCGTCCAGCATGATGCCGACGTGCCGGGGCCGGGGCTGGCCGGCCAGCACCTGGGACAGCCGCTGGGTGTAGATCCGATCGACAACCGGCCGCACCAGCCTGCGGATCCGATCGGCGGCCTTGCCGGCACCGGTAGCCACGCGCGCCTCCCCACACCGAGCGGCGCCGGTCCGCATGCCGGCACCGCTAGCAGACTAACCCTCGCAGCCTGGTGATCGGCGCACGAACGCCGCCCACCCGCCCGGGCAGGCTTCTTTCGGCCCAGCAGGTGTGTCCGGCAGCGGATTCTGCGACCATCGGGCAGGTGGGGAACGACTCGCCCGAGCCGTTCGAGGACGGCAGGGATTTGGCGGACGCCGCCGAGCCGGCGGACGGTGGCGCGCTGCGCGCCGATCTGGCGGATGCGCTGGCGGCTGCCCGGATCAAGCAGGCCGCCGCGTCGGCCCGGCTGGCCGAGGCGCACGAGGACGCGCAGGCGCTGATCGCCGACGCCACCCACCAGGCCGTGCTGATCTCGCAGGCCGCCCAGCAGGCCGCCGACCAGGTGCTGGCCGAGGCCCGGGGCGAGGCCGACACCGCCCGGTCGGAGGCCCGGGACGCGGCCGCGGTGCATCGCGGGCAGGCCGAGGAGGTGCTGCGGGCCGCCCGGGCCGAGGCCGATCGACGGCAGACCGAGCTCGCCGCCGAGCTGGACCGGCGCGACGCCGCGCACCGGGCCGAGCTGGCCGGGCACCGCGAGCAGGCAGAGGCCCGGGCGGCGCAACTGATCGCCGATGCCGACCGGCTGGCCGCCCAGCGGCTGGCCGAGGCCGGGACGGCGGCCGAGGAGCTGCTGCGGGCCGCCGGCGAGCAGGCAGACCGGGACCTGGCCGCCGGGACCGCCGGCCAGGCCGCCGCCGCCGAGCAGGCCCGCGCCCTGCTCGACCGGGCCACGGCCGATGCCGAACGCCAGGTGGCCGAGGCCGCCGAGCAGCTGGACTGGGCCAGCCGGACGGTAACCGGGCTGCTCGCCGCGGCCGAGCTGGAGGCGCGGCGGACCCGGGACCGGGCACACGCCGAGGCAGCCGCGATCGTCCGGCAGGTCCGGGTCCGGCTCGGCCGGGTGCTGCACGGCGCCGGCGCCGGACTGCGCCGCCGGCGGGCGGAGCTGGCCGCCGAGCAGGACGACGTCGCTGCCCGCCTCGAGTCCGAGCGGGCCGCCACCCGGGCGGAGGTGGCCCGGCTGCTCGCCGAGGCCCGCGCCCAGGCCGACCGGACGCTCGCGACCGCGGCCAGCACCGCACGGGCGCAGGAGGAACGGGCGCGGCGCCGGCTGGCCGAGGCCGACGCGGGGGCGGCGGCGGTGCGCCGCCAGGTGGCCGACCAGCTCGGCGACGCCCAGCGCGAGCTGCACCGGCAGCGCCGGACCGCGCGGGACGAGGCCGACGGGCTGCTCGCCGCCGCGCACGCCGAGGCCGAGCGGCTGCGCGAGCAGGCCCGGAGCTCGCTGGACCGGGCCCGCGAGGAGGTCGCCGAACTCGGGCGCCGGCGGGACCGGATCGCCGCCGAGCTGAGCCAGCTGTCCGGGGTGATCGAGGCGCTGGCGGTCGAGGAGGGCCACCCCGGGCCGGCCCAGGCGCCGCCCGCGGCGGCCACTCCGCCGCCGCGCCGGCCGCTGCCCTACCCGCATCCCGACCAGAGCACGCCACCACCAGACCGGGTACCCCTCGACGAGATGATGAGAGCCGAATGAGCGAGAACACCGTTCCCCAGTTCCGTACCGTCATGCGCGGTTTCGACCCGCACCAGGTCGAGCGCTGGATCGCCGAGCTCACCGCCGCGGTGCAGGCCGCCCAGCAGGAGGCCGCCACCCAGCAGCGCCGGGCCGAGCAGCTGGCCGCCTCGGAGGCCGCCGCCAGGCAGGCAGCTGCCCGGGCGAGCGCCCGGCCGGCCGAGCCCACCTACGCCGAGTTCGGCGAGCGGATCGGGCAGATCCTGGCGCTGGCCAACGACGAGGCGGCCGAGCTGCGGGCCACCGCCACCGCCGATGCCCGGCGCGCCCTGGCGGAGATCGAGGCCGGCGCGGCGCGGACCCGGGGCGAGGCCGACCGGTACGCCACCCAGACCCGGCTGGCCGCCGACCGGGAGTCGGCCCGCATCGTCGAGGAGGCCAAGCGGGCCGCCGAGCAGGTGCTGGACGAGGCCAACCGCCAGGCCACCACCCGCCGGGAGGAGGCCGAGGCGGTCTACGAGCGCCAGCGCGCCCAGGCCGCGCAGGCCGCGAGCGACTTCGAGCAGACCCTGGCCGAGCGGCGCAACAAGGCCGAGCAGGACTTCCAGCAGCGCACCGCGCAGGCCGAGGTCCAGCTGCGGGCCGCCCAGCAGCACGCCGAGCAGCTGCGGGCCGAGACCGATCGGGCCACCGCCGAGGCGCAGCGCCGGGCCGCCCAGCTGACCGCCGAGGCCGAGCAGAAGGCCGAGCAGATCGTCGCCGAGGCGGCCGCCCGGGCCGACCGGATCCGGTCTGAGTCCGAGCGCGAACTGGCGGCGGCGACCCAGCGCCGGGACAGCATCAACGCCCAGCTGGCCAACGTCCGGCAGATGCTGGCGACGCTGTCCGGCGGCGCGGCGCTGGCCCCGGACCCGCTGGCCACCGCCGGCAAGGCCGGACCCGACACCAAGGCAGGGCCTGAGACCACACCCGCGACCGACACCAAGGCAGGACCCGAGACCAAGGCAGGGCCCGAGACCAAGGCAGGACCCGACACCAAGCCCGGCGCGGCAGCCGCCGCCGGACCGGCGGGCCAGCGCGAGCAGGCGGGCCAGCGCGAGCAGGCGTCCGGACCGGGCTCCGACGGCAAGGCCGGCTGAGCAGGAGCTCAGTCCGAGGAGTCGTAGGCCCGCGGGTAGTAGCCGCCGCGCCGTTCGGAGTCGTGGTCGATGAGCTGGTTGAGGGTCTGCTGCACCTCGTTCGCGTGCGGCAGGTCGACCAGCGTCTCCTGGCCGTGCTCCCCGGCCGACTCGATGCGCAGGGTGCCGGCCGCGAAGATCCGGTCGAGCAGCGTCTGCTCGTAGGCGACGTCGCTGATCCGGCTCAGCGCGATGTCGCGGCCGACGTGCTTGAGCACCCCGCGCCGGATCAGCACCCGGTGCGTGGTGAAGACGTAGTGGGTGGACCGCCACCGGGTCAGCGGCCCGACGGTCAGCCAGAGCACCAGCAGCAGCGCGAGCACCAGCACCGCCAGCAGCAGGGCCTGGTGGGCGGTGTGGCCGGCCGGCAGGAACGCCAGCGCCACCCCGGTGCCGGCGCAGACCAGCAGGAACCAGCAGATCGCCGGCAGCAGGGTCAGCCAGTGCGGGTGCAGGTGCTCGACGATCTCCTCGTCCTCGGCGAGCAGCTTCTCCGGGTACGGCATCTCGGCCAGCGGTCCCTTCTCCCGGCCGGTCCGCGCCGGCGCTGGTGCCCGAAGTTACCCTGCGGCTGGCCTGAGGTGGGTCACATCGCCCGCCGCCACCGCGAACGATTCCCCGTCGTCGGGCGTGATCACCAGCCGGCCGCTGTCGTCCACCGAGGTTGCCAGGCCCGCCACCACCCCGTCCGGCAGCTGCACCCGCACCCGGCTGCCGATGGTCGCGCTGCGAGCCCGGTACTCCTCGGCCAGGCCGGCCAGCACCGCGTCGCCGTCGGTGGCATACCAGCGGGACAGCACCGCCTCCAGCCCGGTGAGCAACTCCACCAGCAGCCGGCCGCGGCTCAGCACCACTCCCTGCAGCGCCAACGAGCTGGCAGTCGGCACCGGCAGCTCCGCCGCGGTGGTGGAGACATTGATCCCCATCCCGAGCACCACCGCCTCGCCGGTGCTCTCGCCGAGGATGCCGGCCACCTTTGCCTGCTCCGGGCCCATCAGCACGTCGTTCGGCCATTTCAGCTCGGCCCGGTCACCGATCGCCCGGCACAGCGCCAGCCCGGCGAGCAGCGGCAGCCAGCCCCAACTGGTCGGCGGCACCGGCGGGCGCAGCAGCACCGAGACGGTCAGCCCGGCGCCGGTCGGCGACTGCCAGCCCCGGTCCAGCCGGCCGCGCCCGGCGGTCTGCAGCTCGGCGACCCGCGCCGTCCGGCCGGGGGCGCCCCGGCCCGCGGCGGCGATCAGGTCGGCATTGGTCGAGCCGGTCTCGGGCACCACGCTCAGCTGCCAGCCCGGCGGCAGCTCGGCGGCCAGCGCGGCCTGATCGAGCGGGGCACGGTCTGCTGAGTGGTCCGGCAAGGCGTCCATGCGGTCATTCTGCGCCCGGCCACCGACAGTTTTCGAGAGCTCGCGGCGCAGCGAGGTCGGTCACGTCCCCCGGCCTGCCGCAGGCCCGGCCGCTAGGCTCTGTAGCTCATGAGTGCCGAGTCGATACCACCCGGAACTGCCGCAGATCAGGCCCCGTCGCTCGACCCGCACACCACCGCCGGCAAGCTCGCCGAGCTCGGCAGGCGGTACGACGAGGCGGTGCACGCGGGCTCGGAACGGGCCGTCGCCAAGCAGCACGCCAAGGGCAAGAAGACCGCCCGCGAACGGGTCGCGATGCTGCTCGACGAGGGCTCGTTCGTGGAGTTCGACGAGCTGGCCCGGCACCGGTCGACCAATTTCGGCCTGGAGCAGAACCGGCCGTACGGCGACGGCGTGGTCACCGGCTACGGCACGGTGGACGGCCGCCCGGTGTGCGTCTTCAGCCAGGACGTCACCGTGTTCGGGGGGGCGCTCGGCGAGGTCTACGGCGAGAAGATCCTCAAGGTGCAGGACTTCGCGATGAAGACCGGCTGCCCGCTGATCGGCATCAACGAGGGCGGCGGCGCGCGAATCCAGGAGGGCGTCGTCTCGCTCGGGCTCTACGGCGACATCTTCTACCGCAACGTCCGGGCCTCCGGGGTGATCCCGCAGATCTCGCTGATCATGGGGGCCGCGGCCGGCGGCCACGTCTACTCCCCCGCCCTGACCGACTTCGTGGTGATGGTCGACCAGACCTCGCAGATGTTCATCACCGGCCCGGACGTCATCAAGACCGTCACCGGCGAGGACGTCAGCATGGAGGACCTCGGCGGCGCCCGGGTGCACAACACCAAGTCCGGCAACGCCCATTACCTCGGCACCGACGAGCAGGACGCGATCGACTACGTCAAGGCCCTGCTGTCCTACCTGCCCTCGAACAACCTGGACCTGCCGCCGACCTTCCCGGCCTCGCACGACCTCGAGGTGACCGAGCAGGACGCCTTCCTCGACACCTTCGTGCCCGACTCGGCGAACCAGCCGTACGACATGCACACCGTGATCGAGCACCTGGTCGACGACGGCGAATTCCTCGAGGTGCACGCGCTGTTCGCGCCCAACATCATCTGTGGCTTCGCCCGGATCGAGGGCGCGCCGATCGGCGTGGTGGGCAACCAGCCGCTGCAGTACGCCGGCTGCCTCGACATCGACGCCTCGGAGAAGGCAGCCCGGTTCGTGCGGACCTGCGACGCCTTCAACGTCCCGGTGCTGACCCTGGTGGACGTGCCCGGCTTCCTGCCCGGCACCGACCAGGAATGGCAGGGCATCATCCGGCGCGGCGCGAAGCTGATCTACGCCTACGGCGAGGCGACGGTGCCGAAACTGACCGTGATCACTCGCAAGGCATTCGGCGGCGCGTACGACGTGATGGGTTCCAAGCACCTCGGCGCCGACATCAACCTGGCCTGGCCGACCGCGCAGATCGCGGTGATGGGCGCCCAGGGCGCGGCGAACATCCTGTATCGCAAGGAACTCGGCGCCCTCGCCGGCGACCTGCCGGCTCAGGAGGCGCGCCGGACCGAGCTGGTCACCGAGTACGAGGACGCCCTGGTGAACCCGTACGTGGCGGCCGAACGCGGCTACGTCGACACCGTGATCCCGCCGTCGCAGACCCGGGCCCAGCTGATCCGGGCGCTGCGCATCCTGCGCACCAAGCGCGACACCCTGCCCCCGAAGAAGCACGGGAACATGCCGCTATGACCGACACCCCGCTCCTGCAGGTCGTCTCCGGCGACCCGTCCCCGGACGAACTGGCCGCGGTGACCGTGCTGCTCACCGCGCTCGGTCGCCCGTCCGACGAACCGGCCGAAGCCGCGGACAGCACAGGCTGGGCGGACCTGTCGCTGCGGATCCGCCGGCTGCCGGCACCCGGCCCGGGTGCCTGGCGGGCCTCAGCCTGGAGCTGACCGGGTTGTTCCTCCGTTCGTAAGGGGTTCGGCGCCTCGGCTGGGTAAGACTGGACCGGTGCCGATCACGCTGCTCCCCGATGCCGCGCCGAAACTCTGGCCCCGGTTCGCCGCGGGTGTGCGCGGCCCGGCGCTGACCGCCCGGGTCGGCCGGCTGCTGGGCATCGCGTTCGGGGTCTGCTTCGTCACCGGGCTGCTCAGCCATTACCAGTACGCACCGTGGCGCTGGCTGCCGATCCCGGCCGCGCCGTACTGGGGTTACCGGCTCACCCAGGGGTTGCACGTGATCACCGGAATCGCCTGCATCCCGCTGCTGCTGGTCAAGCTCTGGTCGGTGTTCCACCGGCTGTTCGTCTGGCCGCCGGTGCGCGGCGCGCTGCACGCGCTGGAACGTGGCTCGGTCGCGGTCCTCGTCGCGTCGTCGGTGTTCCAGCTGGTCACCGGGCTGTTCAACATCCTGCAGTTCTATCCCTGGCCGTGGGGCTTCATCCGGGTGCACTACTGGATGTCCTGGGTGGTGGTCGGCTCGCTGCTGCTGCACGTCGCGGTGCAGCTGCCGGCCATCCGGGCCGGCCTGGCCGAGCGGGTCACGCGCGAGGCAGCTACCCGCGGCCTGTCCCGGCGCGGCGTGCTGCTCGCCGGCGGCGCCGGGGTGGCGGTGGTCGCGGCGACCACGGTCGGCCAGGTCGTGCCCGCGCTCGAACCGGTCGCGCTGCTGTCACCGCGCGAACCGCGGCGTGGGCCGCTCGGGGTGCCGGTGAACCGCACCGCCGAGGCGGCCGGGGTGACTCGGGCCGCGCGCTCGCCGCAGTACCGCCTGTCCGTGCACGGCAACCGGGTGCTGGAGTTCACCGTCGCGCAGCTGGAGGCCGAGCCCGCGGTGCACACCTCGCTGCCGATCGCCTGTGTGGAGGGCTGGAGCATCCAGGCGCGCTGGCAGGGCATCTCGCTGCTCGACCTGGTCCGCCGGGTCGGCGGCTCGGCCTCGTCCCGGGTCACCGTGCACTCGCTGGAGCACGGCGCGTACGCCACCTCCAGCCTGACCGGCAGCCAGCTCGAACACGCGGTGCTGGCCACCCACCTGAACGGGCAGCGGCTCAGCGTCGATCACGGTTATCCGATCAGGCTGATCGCGCCCGACCGGGCCGGCGTGCTGCAGACCAAATGGCTCACCCGGATCGAGGTCGGCTGATGTCCCGGCTCCCGGCCGGCCGGCTGCTGCTCGGCGGCGTGGGCGTGCTCGCGATGGCCTACGGCGTGGTCCGGATCCTCACCGACACCAAGGACACCAAGCCGGCCGCCCTGCTGCGCTGGCTGGTCGGCACGCTGCTGGTGCACGACGTGCTGATCGCGCCGGTGGTGATCGGCGTCGGCTGGCTGATCGGACGCGCGCTGCCACCGCGGGCCGGCCGGTACCTGCAGGCGGCCCTGGTCACCGGCGGGTTGGTCAGCGCGGTCGGGCTGTTCCTGGTCTGGCGGCAGGGCAAGTACAGCGCGGCGTCGCTGGCGCTGTTGCAGCGCGACTACCGGCGCAACCTGCTGCTGGTGCTGGGCCTGATCGCGCTGGCCTACCTGGCCGGCTACCTGGTCGAGGTGGCCCGGACGCCGCGGCGTGGCGATCAGGCCCGGGAGAACCGGGTGAACGTCCGGCCGCCGGCCGACCAGTAGTCGGCGGCAACCAGCCCGGCCCGGCCGGCGTGCCGGCCCAGCGCGGCCGGACCGACCACCGCCCAGCCGAACACCGGGCCCATCGGCCGGCCGTCCCGGCAGAACCGCACGTCCAGCACCCGGTCGGTGTCCGGGTCGGGCACGCTCGCCTCGATGATCAGCGAGCCGCCGGGCGCCATCAACGCCAGCAGCCGGTCGAGCAGCCCCGCCACGTCGCCACCGATGCCGATGTTGCCGTCGAGCACCAGCACCGTCGGCCAGCGGCCCTCCCCCGGCACCCGGTCGAAGACGTCCCGGCGCAGCGCCGGCACCCCGCGCTGCTGGGTGAGCGCCACCGCCACGTCGGCGATGTCCACGCCGAGCGCGGCCTTGCCCGCCGCGGCCAGCGCGTGCACGATCCGGCCCGGGCCGCAGCCGACGTCGAGCACCGGCGCCGCGCACGCGTGCACCACCAGCGCGTCCACCGGGTCGGCCTCGGCCAGGTACCGCTCGATCGCCAGCGGCACCTCGACACCGTCGTCGGTGACCAGGCTCAGCCGGCCGGCGTCGGCCAGCGCGTCCCGGTACGGGCTCAGCGCGCCCTCCCTCACCGCGACCCGCACCTCATCGGGCGCCGTCGCGCAGTTGCCGCCAGCAGCGGGCGAATCCGGTGCCGGGCGCGGCCGCGGCCACCTCGGCCGCGGAATCCTCGGTGTCGACGTCGGTGAGCGCGGCCAGCCGCTGCACCGACATCCCGGCGGCCACCAGCCGGCGGTGCTGCTCGGCACCGGTGGCGCCCGTCGACATCGGCACGCCCTCGATCACGTCGGCGGCCCGGTGCGGCTCGGCCAGCCCGATCGCCCAGTAGCCGCCGTCGGTGGCCGGACCGAGGCAGCTGTCGTAGGCGTACGGGTCGAAGTCCAGCAGCTCGGCCGACAGTTGCGGGGTGTCCATGCCCACCAGCAGCGCCGGGCCGTCCGGCACCGCCGCGAAGCCGGCCGCCAGCCGCCGGTCGAGGCCGCCGCCGACCTGCGGCAGCACGTCCCAGCCGTCCGGCACCAACCCGGCCGGATCGCCGTCGAGCAGGATCACCCTGTCCTTGCTGGGAAAGTCCTGCAGCGCGCGCAGGGTGTCGGCCAGCGCCGCGGCGGCCAGGTCCGCGGCCTGGGCGGGGGTGCAGGCGCCGATCAGCCTGGTCTTCACCCGGCCCGGCACCGGTCGCTTCGCGATCACCAGCAACGTCTGGATGCCGGTCACCGGGCCAGCACCGCGGACATGTCCCGCACCGCCTGCAGCGTGCCGCGCACCGTGCCGGTCACCTTGGACCGGCCGGAGCGGGGCCGGTAGTCGAGGTCCCGCTCGAGGATCCGCCAGCCGGCCCGGGCCGCCAGCAGCACCGTCTCGACCGGGTAGCCGCTGCGCCGGTCGAGCTGGCCCAGGGCGAGCAGGTCGGCCCGGCGGCCCACCCGCAACGGCCCGATGTCGTGCAGCTGGACCCCGGTCGCGCGCCGGATCCGGTGCGCCAGCACGAGATTGCCGACCCGGGCGTGCAGCGGCCAGGCGGTGAGGGTCTGCGGCCGCCGGCGTCCGGTCACCAGATCGGCCATCCCGTCGGCGACCGGCCGGGCGAACTCCGGCAGCACCGCTGGGTCGATCGAGCCGTCACAGTCGCAGAACGCGACCAGCTCGGCGGTGGCGGCCTCC
>DATJNU010000132.1:0-32714 GCA_035507775.1 Jatrophihabitans sp. | reverse complement strand
TGGCGCTGCCGGTGCTGCGGGCCGCGACCCGGACGCTGGCCGGCACCTCCGACGTCACCGAGGCCGGCCTGGCCTGATCGCTCGGCGCGGGACTGCCGTTCCCCGAGAGACCGGCCCGCCCCGGGGGGCGGCCGGGCCAGGGACCTACCGGACGTGCGAGTCGACGAACGGCAGCGGGACGACCTTGGCGGCGAGCCGCCGTCCCCGGACGTCGATCTGCACCTGGTCGCCGTTCTGCACGCCGGCCGCGGTGTCGAGCAGGGCCAGCGCGATGCCCTGCTTGAGCGTCGGGGAGAACGTCCCCGAGGTGGTGACCCCGACCTCGGTGCCGGTGCCGTCCAGCACCGCCATGTGCCCGCGCGGCACGCCCCGGTCGGTGAGCAGCAGGCCGCGCAGCTTGCGGGCCGGGCCGTCCGCCCGCTCGGCGAGCAGCGCGTCCCTGCCCCAGAACTCGTCCTTCTTCCAGCCCACCGCCCAGGTGGAGCCGGCCTGCACCGGGCTGATCTCCTCCGTCAGGTCCTGGCCGTGCAGCGGATAGCCCATCTCGGTGCGCAGCGTGTCGCGGGCGCCGAGGCCGGCCGGCATGCCGCCGTGCTGGCGGGCGGTCTCGACCAGCGCGTCCCACAGCTGCAGCGCGTCGTCCCAGGCCGGGATCAGCTCGTAACCGTGCTCGCCGGTGTAGCCGGTGCGGCAGACCCGGACCGGCCGGCCGTCGAACTCGGCATCGACGAAGGAGACGTAGTCCAGCTCGGTCGGCAAGCCGAGGGCGTGCAGCACGTCGGCCGACCTCGGCCCCTGCACCGCGATCACCGCGAAGCCCTCGTGCTGGTCGGTGACGGTGATCGGGCCGGGCGCCGCCTCGGCCAGCAGCCCGATCACCCGCGCGGCGTTGGCGGCGTTCGGCATCAGGAACACCTCGTCGTCGCTGATCAGGTAGCTGAACACGTCGTCGATCACGCCGCCGACCGGGTTGCAGCAGAGCGTGTACTGCGCCTGCCCCGGCCCGATCTTGCCCAGATCGGCGGTCAGGCAGGAGTTGACGAACGCCCGGGCGCCGGGCCCGGCGACCGTGGCCTTGCCCAGGTGCGAGACGTCGAATACGCCCACCGCGGTGCGCACCGCGGTGTGCTCGGCGATCACCCCGCCGCCGCTGGCGCTGTACTCGATGGGCATCTCCCAGCCGCCGAAGTCGGCCAGCTTGGCGCCCAGATCGGCATGCCGGTCGTGCAACGGGGAACGGCGCAGTTCGGTCATGACGGCAACGGTATCGAGCGGCGGAGGCTGCTGCCGTCGCGGGGCGGGCCGGGCACTCACGGTGCCGACTGTGCGCTCCCCTAGAGTGTCGCGCATGGCAACGGTGCATCTGGTAGACCGCCCCACGGCGCTGACCGCCGACGTCGTCGTCGTCGGCATGTTCGCCACCGACCGGGGACCGGTGCCGGCACCCGGCGCCGAGCACGTCGACGAGGCACTGGGCGGCACGCTCGCGGCCGCCCTGACCGCCCTGGAGGCGACCGGCGCGCTCGACGAGGTCTGCAAGATCCCGACGCTGGGCAAGGCCGGCCCGGGGCTGGTGATCGCCGCCGGGCTGGGCCGCGGCAGCACCCTGGCGGCCGAGCCGGTGCGCCGCGCGGTCGGTTCCGCGCTGCGCTCGATCGACAAGGCCCGCCGGGTGGCGGTGGCGATCGGCGACGGCGCCGACCCGGAACTGGCCGGTGCGATCAGCGACGGTGCCGTCCTCGGCGGCTACCGGTTCACCCGGTACCGGTCCGATGCCACGCCCCCGGCCCTGCGCCGGGTCGACATCGCCGCCACCGAACCCGCCAACTCCCGGGCCCGGGCCGCGCTGCGCCGCTCGGCGATCGTGGCCGGTGCCGTGAACGGGGCCCGCGACCTGGTCAACACGCCGGCCAACCACCTCAACCCGCCGGCGCTGGCCGACTACGCCCGCGAGCGGGCCGGCGCGGCCGGCATGCGGGTCGAGGTGCTCGACGAGAAGGCGCTCAAGCGCGGCGGGTACGGCGGCATCACCGCCGTCGGCGGTGGTTCCGCGACCCCGCCCAGGCTGGTCCGGCTCAGCCACACCCCCGCCAACGCCCGGGCCAGCGTCGCGCTGGTCGGCAAGGGCATCACCTTCGACAGCGGCGGCCTCGACCTCAAGCTGTCCGGCATGGCCGCCATGAAGTCCGACATGGGCGGGGCGGCCGCGGTCATCGAGGCCGCGATCGCCGCCGCGAAGCTCAAGCTGCCGATCGAGGTGGTGGCGACCGTTCCCCTGGCCGAGAACGCCGTCTCGGCGACGTCGTACCGGCCGTCGGACGTGCTCACCATGCGCAACGGCAGCACCGTCGAGGTGGACAACACCGACGCCGAGGGCCGGCTGATCCTGGCCGACGCGATCTGCCGGGCCTGCGAGGACACCCCGGACTACCTGATCGAGACCTCCACGCTGACCGGCGGCCAGGTGGTGGCCCTGGGCCACCAGACCGCCGGGGTGATGGGCACCGAGCAGTTCCGGGACTGGATGGTCTCGGTCGCCACCGCGGCCGGCGAGTCGCTGTGGCCGATGCCGCTGACGCCCGACCTGCGCCCGCAGCTGAACTCGCCGGTGGCCGACATCGTCAACGTGACCGGGCACCGCTGGGCCTCGATGCTGATGGGCGGCACGTTCCTGGCCGACTTCGTCACCGACGGGGTGCAGTGGGTGCACCTGGACATCGCCGGCCCGGCCTTCCTGGACGCCCCGATCGGCTACCACCCGCGCGGCGGCACCGGCTACATCGTGCGGACCATCCTGGCCGCGCTGGCCGGCCTGGCCGAGCGGGACTGACGCTCCCCGGCCGCGCCGGTCCTCGGCCGGCGGCGGCTCAGCCCTGTTGCTTGCGGCGGGCGTTGTAGTCGCGCATCCGCTTCGGGTATCCGACCACCGTCACATCGTAGAGCGGGAGCCGGTGCCGCTTGGCGAACGCCTGGGCACCGCGCAGGCCGTCCACCCGGCGGCGGGTCCACTCGCCGTCGTCGGCGACCAGCAGCACGGTGGTCTCGGTGACCGTGGTGCGGGGTTCGAGGTAGGCCTCGACACCGTCGCGGGTGCGCACGAACTCGGCCAGGTGACTGGTGTCGACCTCGGTCCCGGCACGCACCCGGCCGGCCTGGGACCTGCGCCGGCCCAACAACCGCATTCGCACTGTGCACTCCCCCGTCGTCGCGCCGTTGCTGCGAGCCCATCGTCTCATCGCCGGCCGCGCCCGCGGAGCGTTTCTCAGCACCGACCCGCCGCCCGGCTGCCGCCCGGGCTGATCGGAGTGACAAGATGGGGACGGCCCGGTGCGTGCATCCGGGCCGGTTTCGAATCTTGTGGGCAACGGTGACCATCGCGGCTTCGAGCCAGAACCAGGAGAGAACAGTCGTGCCAGGCGAACAGAACTTCGACGTCGTCATCCTGGGCGGAGGCAGTGGTGGCTATGCCGCCGCGCTGCGCTCCGCCGAGCTCGGCAAGTCCGTCGCCCTGATCGAGAAGGACAAGGTCGGCGGCACCTGTCTGCACCGCGGGTGCATTCCGACCAAGGCCCTGCTGCACGCCGGCGAGATCGCCGACGGTGCGCGGGAGAGCGCCCAGTTCGGCGTCAACGCCACCTTCGAGGGCGTCGACATGGCCGGCGTCCACAAGTACAAGGACGGCGTGATCGGCAAGAACTGGAAGGGCCTGCAGGGGCTCATCCGCAGCCGCGGCATCACCATCGTCGAGGGCGAGGGCCGGCTGACCGGACCGAAGCAGGTGACCGTCGGCTCCGACGTCTACAACGGCACGAACCTGGTGCTGGCCACCGGCTCGTACTCGCGCTCGCTGCCCGGCCTGGAGCTGGACGGCCAGCGGGTGATCGCCAGCGAGCACGCGCTGGTGCTGGACCGGGTGCCGGAGACCGCCATCGTGCTCGGCGGCGGCGTGATCGGGTGCGAGTTCGCCAGCGCCTGGACCTCCTTCGGCACCAAGGTGACGATCGTGGAGGCGCTGCCGCACCTCGTCCCGCTGGAGGACGAGGCCAACTCCAAGCTGCTCGAGCGCGCGTTCCGCCGCCGTGGCATCGGCTTCAAGCTGGGCGCCCGGTTCGCCGGGGTGGAGCACACCGACGGCGGCGTCAAGGTCTCGCTGGAGAACGGCGAGACCCTGGAGGCCGAACTGCTGCTGGTCGCGGTCGGCCGCGGGCCGGTCTCGGCCAACCTCGGCTACGAGGAGCAGGGCATCGCGATGGAGCGCGGCTTCGTCACGGTCGACGCCTACTGCCGCACCTCGGTGGAGGGCGTGTACGCCGTGGGTGACCTGATCCCCACCCTGCAGCTGGCCCACGTCGGCTTCGCCGAGGGCATCCTGGTCGCCGAGCACATCGCCGGTGAACCGGTTGTGCCGATCGACTACGCGGGCGTCCCGCGCATCACCTACTCCAGCCCGGAGGTTGCTTCGGTCGGGCTGACCGAGGCGCAGGCGGTCGAGAAGTTCGGCGCCGACGGGATCCAGACGGTCACCTACGACCTGTCCGGCAACGGCCGCAGCGCCATCCTCAACACCAAGGGCGCGGTCAAGCTGGTGGCTGAGAAGTCCGGCGGCACGGTGGGGCGGGTGCTGGGCGTGCACATCGTCGGTGACCGGGTCGGGGAGCTGATCGCCGAGGCGCAGCTGATCTACAACTGGGAGGCGCTGCCGAGCGAGGTCGCCCAGCTCATCCACCCGCACCCGACCCAGTCGGAGGCGATCGGCGAGGCGCACCTGCTGCTCGCCGGCAAGCCGCTGCACGTCCACGACTGATCCCCACCGGCTCGTCCGGCACCCCTCGCGGCGCCGGACGAGCTGCGTCCGGGCAGCCGCCGCCAACTACAGAGCCTGAGCGAGAACCGCGAGAAGGAGCCAGAAGATCATGCCGGTCTCAGTGACCATGCCACGCCTCGGCGAGAGCGTTACCGAAGGAACCGTCACCCGGTGGCTGAAGCAGGAGGGTGACCAGGTCACGGCGGACGAGCCGCTGCTCGAGGTCTCCACCGACAAGGTCGACACCGAGGTTCCGTCGCCGGCTTCCGGCATCCTGAGCTCGATCAAGGTCGCCGAGGACGAGACGGTCGAGATCGGCGTCGAGCTCGCGGTGATCAGCGAGGAGGGCGAGGGCGGCGGGTCGTCCGAGGGCGGTGCCGCCGAGAGTGGTGCCGCTGAGAGTGGTGCTGCTGAGACGGGTTCGGCCGCTCCGTCCGCCCAGCCGGACGAGCAGGCCGAGGCCCGGGCCGACGAGCCCGAACCGGCAGCCGCGCAGGCCGCGCCGCAGGAATCCGCACCCTCGCAGCAGGAGCCGGCGGCCCAGGCGGCGCCCGCTCCGCAGGCGGCTCCCGCTCCCCAGGCGGCGCCCGCTCCGCAGGCGGCGCCGGCTCCCCAGGCGGCGCCCGCTCCCCAGCCAGCTCCCGCTCCGCAAGCCGCTCCCGCCCCGCAGCAGGCCCCGCCGCCGGCGGCAGCCGATGACGACGAGGTCGCCGGCACCTACGTCACCCCGTTGGTCCGCAAGCTCGCCAGCGAGCACGGCATCGACCTCAACACCCTGACCGGGACGGGTGTCGGCGGCCGCATCCGCAAGTCGGATGTGCTGTCGGCAGCGAACGCCGCGGCCGAGGAGCGGGCCGAGGCGGAAGCTGCCGCGGCCGCTCCGAAGCCGGCTGCAGCCGCGCCGGCCGCCGCAGCCGCCCCGTCTGCCGGTTCCGCCCAGCCCGCGCAGCTGCGTGGCCAGACCGTGAAGCTCTCCCGGCTGCGGCAGGTCATCGCGGCCCGGATGGTCGAGTCGCTGCAGGTGTCGGCTCAGCTGACCACGGTGGTCGAGGTCGACGTCACCCGCATCGCCCGGCTGCGGGAGGCGGCCAAGGCCGACTTCGAGCGCCGGGAGGGCGTGAAGCTCTCCTTCCTGCCGTTCTTCGCGATCGCGGCCGTCGAGGCGCTGCGCGAGCACCCGAACGTCAACTGCTCGGTCGACACCGAGGCGGGCACCGTCACCTATCACGATGCCGAGCACCTGGGCATGGCGGTTGACACCGAGCGTGGCCTGCTGGTTCCGGTCATCCACAACGCGGGTGACTTCAACCTGGGTGGCATCGCGCGCAAGATCGCCGATCTGGCCGAGCGCACCCGCACCAACAAGGTCTCGCCGGACGAGCTCGGTGGCGGCACCTTCACGCTGACCAACACCGGCAGCCGCGGTGCGCTGTTCGACACGCCGATCATCAACCAGCCACAGGTCGCCATCCTCGGCACCGGTGCGGTGGTCAAGCGCCCGGTGGTGATCTCGGACCCGAACCTGGGCGAGACCATCGCGGTTCGCTCGATGGTGTACCTGGCCCTGTCCTACGACCACCGGATCGTGGACGGCGCCGACGCGGCCCGCTTCCTGACCACGATGAAGGCCCGGCTGGAAGCGGGCGACTTCGAACGCGACCTCGGCCTCGGCTGACGGTCCGGCAGCTGGCGCCTGTCCTGGTGGGGTCGACGACGGCCCCACCAGGCCGACCGAACGGGAGCAGCAGATGAAGGTGCTCATCGCCGGGGCGTCCGGCTTCCTGGGCCGGGCGCTGTCGCAGGAGTTGGTCGCGCACGGGCATGACGTGCACGCCCTGGTGCGCCGGCCGGCCCGGGCGGCGAACGAGATCGAGTGGCATCCCGAGCATGCCGATCTCGACCCGGATGCCCTGCGCGGCTTCGGTGCGGTGATCGGCCTGTCCGGCGCGGGAATCGCCGACCGCCGTTGGACCTCTGACTACAAGCGGCAGCTCGTCGACAGCCGGGTGCAGCCGACGGCGACCCTGGCCAACGCGCTCGCGGCGCTCCCCCAGGCCCAGCGGCCTCGCACCTTCCTCAGCGCCTCCGCGGTCGGCTACTACGGCGACCGGGGCGAGGAACTGCTGCCGGAATCGGCCAGTTTCGGTTCGGGCTTCCTCGCCGATCTGGTGCGGCGCTGGGAGGCCGCGACCCAGCCGGCCGTGGCTGCGGGGCTGCGCGTCGTCACGCTGCGGACCGGCTTGGTCCTCGCCGCCGGTGGCGGCCTGCTCGGACGTCTGGTCCCGCTGTTCCGGCTCGGCCTCGGCGGGAAGCTCGGGACGGGTCGCCAGTACCAGCCCTGGATCTCGCTGGCCGACGAGGTCGGCGCGATCCGGTTCGTGCTGGAGTCCGGGCGCATTTCCGGCGCGGTGAACCTGTCCGGCCCGACCCCGGTGCGCAACTCCGAATTCACCGCGGAACTCGGGCGGGTGCTCCACCGGCCGGCCGTGCTGCCGGTGCCTGCGTTTGCCTTGCGGCTCGCGCTCGGCGAGTTCGCCGACGAAGGTGCCCTGGTGAGCCAGCGGGTGACGCCGGAGCGGCTGATCGAGGCGGGCTACGAGTTCCAGCACAACGACCTCCGCGCCGCGCTGGACTGGGCAGTAGTCCACTGAGCCGAGGACGCGGGCGCCGCTCACGAGGCGAGGCTCCTTCCGAGGGCGTCGGCTTGCCCCGTCCGCGTCCGCCGCGCCGTTTCCGGATGGCCCGACCTGCCTCGCTCGGCTGCGCGACACGGTCAGATCCGCCGTCGGCTGATGATCCGACCGCCGCCGTCGTCCAGGCGCATCGCCACCCGCAGCCGCACTGACCCGGACGGCACGGTGCGTGCTGAGACGGCGCCGCCGCAGCGCAGCGTGGCGGAGGGCATCGACACCGACACCTCCACCGTGACCGTCGTGGCGTCGGGGTAGCCGGTTGACTCTCCTGTGCTGGCGCCGGGCTCGGTGGCGGTGGACGTCCCGGTGACGGTGGGGGCTGCCCTCCCAGTGGCGGTCGCGGCTGTCTTCCCGGCCCCGGGCGGATTGTTGCCGTCGGGTGGGATCAGCCGCAGCCCGGTGTATCGGGTCGTCACCCCCAGCAGCCCGCAGCCGGCCGGGACGCTCCGGTCGAGTTCACCGGTGTCGGCCGAGACCAGGCCCGGCGCGGCGTAGGTCGTGGCCAGCAGTCCCGCGTCGCGCTCGGCGTAGGCACGGGCACGCACCGCATCGAGGTCGGCGAGGATCGCCGCGACCCGCGGCAGGGTGATCGCCGGTGCCGGATGGCCCCCGTCTCCCGACATCGACGATGCCGCCGACCGTGCGGGGGACGCCTGGAGTGCCCGGGCGGATGCTCGCTGCTGGCTGGCCGGCCGGGTCACCGTCGCGTCCGCCCGGTCCTGCCCGTGCAGGGCGGCCCCCGCACCTACCGCCAGCACCGCGACGCCCAGGCTCAGCCCGGTGGCCTGCAGCCCGCGTCGGCGCGGTGGACGGCGTTTCGGGGACGGCTCCTCCCCACCGCGCGCAGGCAGGGCGGCGTGCCGGCCGGCCCGAGTTCCCCGCCTCCGTGCGACCGGTGCGCGGCCGCTTCCCGGCCCGCGACGGGCGAACAGGTCGGTGAGCGCACCGGGCAGTGCCCCGAACGACGACCTGATCGCGACGAGCCACCGTCCAGCGAACGTGACGGGACGCCACGCGGTCCTGCCTGCGCGCACAGTCGAGAGGCGAGTGGGACGCTCGGTGCTCGGCTGGCCGCTGAGCCGCAGGCTCGCCGCGACGTCGGGTTCGCGGGGCGGCCTGACCCTGGTGAGATCCGCCGGCACGAATCGCGGCCCGGTTCCGGACGGATCCCAGAACGAGCCCTCGGCCGGCGAGCCGGACCCGGATGGGAGATCAGGGAGCCGAGCCGCCGAATGCCGACCGGCCTGCTCGACGATGCGCCCTCCGGCAAGGACGATCGGCCCGGGCGCCGCGGCGGCTCGCAGATCCAGTGCGAGTTCGGCCGCGCTGCCACGCCGGGCCGGATCGAGATCGAGAGTCCTGGCCAGGACCGCGGCGATGGCCGGCGGCATGCTGCGCAGCCGGCCGGGCAGGTCGACCACCGATCCGGCTGCCGCGACAGCCACCACCTGCTCGGCCGTGGCCGGACCGGCGCCCACCGGCTGCCACGGCCCGCTGCCCGTCAGGGCGTGCAGCGCGACCGCGGCGAGCGCGAAGACGTCGCCGGCCGGCCCGGCCATGCCGCCTGCGGCCACGGTCGGGTCGAGATACGCAGGCGTGCCGAGGCCCTCGTCCTCGCCGATCAGCATCCGCGCGACCCCCAGGTCGGCGAGCTTCGGGTGACCGGTTGCGGCGAACAGGATGTTCGCCGCGCTGACGTCCCCGTGCAGCACTCCGGTCTCGTGCGCATGCGCCAGGGCTGCCGCCACCGGGCTGATGGCGGCCACGACCTCGGCCGGAGTGAGACGGTCCCGCCGTCGCAGCAGGCCGGCGAGGCTGCCCGCCTCCGCCAGCTCGAGGACCAGGACAGCGGAGTCGTCCAGCGGGACGAAGTCACGCAGCGCGATCAGGTTGGGATGGTCGAGCAAGGCCAGCAGCGCGGCCTCCCGCCGGGCGGCCGTGGCGACGGCGGCGGACGGGGTGGGGATGCACTTGAGTGCCACGCGATCCCCGCTGTCGACAGCGCGACCGAGCCAGACGCGGCCGTGCCTCCCCCCGCCGAGGAACCGCTCCGCCTGATACCCGGGTATCGAAGTGATCATGGCGCAACCGTAGGCGGCCGCGCCGACCGTCCCCGCTAGTTATCCACAGGCGGGATCAGTCGCCGGAACTGTCCACAGCCGGTTCGGGCGAGCGCCGGGCACGCGCCAGCGAGGAGGGCCACCAGATCCGCGAACCCAGTTCCAGGCAGACCGAGGGAACCAGGATGCTGCGGACCACCACCGTGTCCAGCAGGACGCCGAAGGCCACCGCGAACCCGATCTCGGCGAGGAAGACCAGCGGAAGCACGCCCAGCACCGCGAACGTCGCTGCCAGCACGATGCCTGCTGAGGTGATCACGCCGCCGGTAACTGCGAGGCCGCGGAGCACACCCTCGCGAGTGCCGAACTGCAGCGTCTCCTCCCGGACCCGGGTCATCAGGAAGATGTTGTAGTCGATGCCGAGGGCGACCAGGAACACGAACGCGTACAGCGGGAAGGACTGATCGGCCCCGGCGAAGTGGAACAGGTGCCGGAACGCGAAGCCGCAGACGCCGAGGGTCGCGGCGAACGACAGCCCGACCGTGAGGATGAGCAGCAGCGGCGCCACCAGGGCACGCAGGAGAAGCGCCAGCACGATGAAGATCACCAGCAGCACGACCGGGATGATGAGGTTCCGGTCGTGCACCGACGCGATCTGCAGGTCGAGGTTGGCCGCGGACGTCCCGCCCACCTTCGCATCGGCGCCCGGCACCGCCTGCAGGGCGGACCTCAGTCGTTTGATCGTGTCGTATGCGGCCTGGGAGTCGTAGGTATCGGCGAGGAGCGCGTTCACGATGGTGCGCCCGTCGATCGGCGTCACCTGGAGCGCGGGCGGCGGGCAGGACTGCCCTGCGCCGGCAGGCTGCGATCCCGAACCGCCGGGGGCCAGGTTGCTGAGCTTCGTGTAGTCGATCTGTACGCAGACCGATCCCGGCCTGGTCGACACCCCCGGAGTCTTCGAGGTGATCGCGATCACCTGGTCGACCTGGGCCGCGTTGGTGGCGATCACCGCCGGCGCGCCGGCCCCCTTGTCGAACTTGGCGTCATAGATCCGGGAACCGGTGACGGCCGCCGGGGTATTGGTGAAGCCCTGCTCGGTGGTCAGACCGTTGGTCTTCAGCGTGCCCAGGCCGGTCAGGCAGATGAGCAGCACCAGCAAGGCCCCGATCCAGGCGAAGCGGTATCGCCGGCCGACCAGCGAGGAGACCCGCCCCCAGATGCCGTGGGTCGTCAGGTCGACGGCGTGATCGACCGAGGGCCGGCGCGGCCAGAACACCCAGCGCCCACCGATCACCGACAACGCCACCGGCAGGAACGTCATCATCACCAGCAGCGTGCAGGCGATGCCGATGGCCGCGACCGGGCCGAGGCTCTTGTTCGAGTTCAGCTCGGAGAAGCTCAGGCACAGCAGGCCGAGGATCACCGTGACGGCGGAGGCCACGATGGCCGGCGCGGACTCGCGCCAGGCCTTGATCATGGCGTCGAAGCGGTTCGGGTACTCGTGCAACTCCTCCCGATAGCGCGAGATGAGCAGCAGTGCGTAGTCGGTGCCGGCCCCCAGGATCAGTACCGACAGGATGCCCTGGCTCTGCCCGGTCAGGGTCAGCACGTTGTGCTTGGCAAGCAGGTAGATGATCAGCGAGGACATGCCGAGCGCGAGCAACGCCGAGATCAGCGGGAAGATCCAGAGGATCGGTGATCGGTAGACCACCAGCAGGATGAGGATCACGACGAGCAGGGCGGCGCCGAGCAGGGCCCCGTCCAGGCCGGCGAAGGCATCGAGAAGCGCCGCGATCAGGCCGCCCGGTCCGGCCGGCAACGCCGTCAGGCCGGCCGGCACCTGCGCCTTGGCGGTGGCGATCACCCGTTTCTCGTTGTCGGAGAGGGTCTTGCTGGCCAGCGCCTTGCCGTCCTGCTTGGCGATCAGCGGCACGTAGATCGAGGCAGCCGTCCGATCCGCCGAGGTCTGCGGCGGCGTCATCTGGGTCTTGTCGACGCCCGGGAGCCCACGAATCGCGGTGTAGGCCTTCTGTACCACCGTCTGATCGGCGTCGGTGAGCCCACCGGGTCGCGAGTAGACGATGAAGCCCGGGATCGACTCGACCGACAGGAAGCGTTCCGACTCGTCGGCGACCTTGGTCGACTGCGCCGACGAGGGCAGGTAGTCGCGGTTCTCGTTCTTCTGGACGTTGGTGAGCTTGCTCTGGTACCCACCGCCGAAACCACCCACCAGGAACGCGACGACCGCAAGCGCCACGACGGCGAAGATCGGCACACCCCAGCGGAACTGGCGCCGGGCGGGCCCGGCCGGGGGCTGCTGCTGGCGGGTGTCGATGTCCGTCATGCCCTCACTCCAATGGTTCGTCGGCCGGCTGGTAGGCCCGGGGAACGGCTCACAGCAAACAGCATGGCGGATGGGTCTGACATCCCGAATTCACCCCGGCTTCAGGTCCGGCACTCGGGGCGCGCGATCTCGCACCGTCCACAGCTCCCGTACCTTGTCCACAACCGGCCGGGCCGGTGTCCCGCGGCGGATATTGTGGGTCGGTGAGCAACGGCGAGCTTCGACCCATCCGAGCGGGCCTGATCGACTACGACGAGGCCTGGCAATGGCAACGACAGCTGCACGCGCAGCGTGTCGCCGGGGAGATCGAGGACACCGTGCTGCTGCTCGAGCATCCGCCGGTCTTCACCGCGGGACGCCGGACGGCCGACTCCGACCGGCCGGCCGACGGCACGCCGGTGGTCGACGTCGATCGCGGAGGCAAGATCACCTGGCACGGTCCGGGCCAGCTGGTCGGCTACCCGATCGTGGAGCTGCCGGACCCGATGGATGTCGTGGCGTACGTGCGACGCATGGAGCGCGTACTGATCGACATCTGCGCCGAGGTCGGCCTCACCGCGATCCAGGTCGAGGGACGCAGCGGCGCCTGGGTTGCCGCCGACGAGCGAGGCCCGGCCCGCAAGGTCGCCGCGATCGGCGTCCGGATTGCACAGCGGGTGACGCTGCACGGCTTCGCCCTCAACTGCAATCCGGACCTGAGCTGGTTCGACCGCATCGTGCCGTGCGGCATCTCCGACGCCGGCGTCACCTCGCTGAGCCGGGAACTCGGCCGCGAGGTCACGGTGGCCGAGCTGCTGCCCGTCGTCGAGAATCACCTGCCCGCCCTCGTGGCGGTCCCCGAAATGGAGCGTGCCAGCGCATGACCGAGCCCACCGTGCCCACCGAGCGCAAGCTGCTGCGCATCGAGGCTCGCAACGCCGAGACCCCGATCGAGCGCAAGCCCTCCTGGATCAAGACCAGGGCGGTGATGGGCCCGCAATACACCGAGCTGCACTCACTGGTGAAGACCGAAGGCTTGCACACCGTCTGCCAGGAGGCCGGCTGCCCCAACATCTACGAGTGCTGGGAAGACCGCGAGGCCACCTTCCTGATCGGGGGTGACCAGTGCACCCGGCGGTGCGACTTCTGCCAGATCGACACCGGCAAGCCGGCCGAGCTCGATACCGACGAGCCCCGCCGGGTGGCCGAGAGCGTCGAGAAGATGGGTCTGCGGTACGCGACCGTGACCGGCGTGGCCAGGGACGACCTGCCCGACGGTGGTGCCTGGCTGTACGCCGAGACGGTGCGCCAGATCCACTCGCTGGGCCAGGACGTCGGCGTCGAGCTGCTGATCCCCGACTTCAACGCGCGACCCGAGCAGCTTGCCGAGGTGTTCGGGTCCCGGCCCGAGGTGCTCGCGCACAACGTCGAGACCGTGCCGCGGGTGTTCAAGCGGATCCGGCCGGCCTTCACCTACGAACGTTCGCTCCGGGTGATCACCGAGGCTCGCGCTGCCGGCCTGGTGACCAAGTCGAACCTGATCCTCGGGATGGGCGAGGAACGGCCGGAGATCTCCCAGGCGCTGCAGGATCTCTACGACGCCGGGTGCGAACTGATCACCATCACCCAGTACCTGCGACCGTCGAAGCGCCACCACCCGATCGCACGCTGGGTGAAGCCCGAGGAGTTCGTGGAGCTGCGGGAGGAGGCCGAGGAGATCGGTTTCGCCGGAGTGATGAGCGGCCCGCTCGTACGCTCCTCCTACCGGGCCGGGCGGCTCTACCAGCAGGCTCTGGAGGCTCGGAAGCTGTCGCACGCCGGCATCTGACCCGGCCGCACGGGACGTCGTCAGCCCGGACGGGCCGCCGTCCGGGCTGGACTCAGCGGCCGCTGGAACTCAGCGGCGGCTGGAGCTCGCCCGGTTGGCGGCGAGCAGCGCGCCCATCGCGCCCGCGAAGCCCAGCAGTACGAGCAAGGCGGCGCCAGCGAAGCCCGGCGGGACGAAGATCGTGGAGAACCGCTGCGCCTCGATGATCCGCTTGGACGAGGTGGGCGACGGAGACGGTTCGAGCACCCGCGGACGCGCCGTGGTAGCCGCACCGCCCAGCACCGGCGCCCCGACGGAGGAACCGGTCCCGCCCCCCGCGGTCCCGCCCGCGGAACCGCTCGTTACGGCGCCCACGCCGCCCCCGGCGGGCGGGTTCCCGGACGGGTGCCCGGAGCCGACGGATACGTGGGACGAACTGGAAGCCGGGGCGCTGGCCGACGGCCGGGGCGACGGATGGCCGGGGGTGTGGGTCGGCGGCGGTCGGTGGCTGCTAGACGGCACGCTGCTCGGCTGGCTGGACGGTGACGAGGGCGGCAGCACGCTCGGGGTCACCGTCGGGTGCGGCGGGCCCGGTTGGGTCGTGTCACAGTGCATCGTGATCTCGGCGACGTCCACCGAGAGGCCGTCCGGCGCGATCACGCGCACCTGGTAGCGGGAGGAGATCTTGGTGCCGGGCTGGACCAGGGTCACCTCCTGCTTGGCCTCGCCGGCCAGCGGGACCGGCAGGCCCTGCGGCTGCGTCCCGGACAGCCGCCCGTCCCGGCGCACCAGCAGCACCGTGTACCCCACGGTCTTGGCGTTGTTGTTCGCCACCGTCAGCTTCAAGCTCGCGGTGGTGCCGACGCAGTTGACCTGGCGGCTTCCGTAGACGTCCGGATCCGCCAGGCCGAAGTCCGTCGCCGGCACCTCTCGGCAGGAGGCCGGCAGGGCATAGTTGGCGTAGGTGGTGCTCCCGTAGGCACGAACGAAGACGTGCTGTCCGGCCGTCACCGGACCGGCCAGCCGGACCAGGGCGCGGCCCTCGGTCAGCGAGACGAGGGTCGGCCCGCCGTCGGGATAGAGATCGTCGTCGGTCTGACTCGAGGCAAGGCCGACCTGGACCACGCCGGGTTCACTGCCGTCCAGGATCCCGGCGCCCGGGGTGAGCAGCGCCTCGACGAAACTGCCCTCATCGTGCCCGCAGCCATAGCGCAGCGAGACGGACACGTCGGGCGCGGCGGTGGCGGCGTTGGCCGGTCCGGCCAGGTGGGTAAGCAGCACGAGAGACGCCACCAGGGTGACCACCATTGATACGGTTGCCACCCAATTCGCACGTCGTTCAGTCAGTGTTCGCACTGGCCCCTGCCGCTTGCGAGAGCTAACGCCGACGTAACTCTAGTCCGTTACCTCGATGTAAGTAAATGCCCGTCTAGGCAGCCGCCTATCCTATGGGGCATGGCGCAATCATCGGGGTCGAAGAAGGCTGGCCGGCGAACGGGAAAGCTCAGCCGCGCGGAGAAGAAGGAGCAGCGCTCGCTGCGTCGCCAGCGGCGGCGCGAGACCTTCAGCCAGATGCGCCAGGCCTTCACCCTGACCCGGCAGAACGACGCGAAGCTGCTCCCCTACCTGGTGCTCGCCGCGGTCGGCGCGCTGGCTGTCGTCTACGTCGTGCTGCTGCTGCTCACCGGCAATGTCTGGCTGCCGATCATCCCGGCGCTGCTGTTCGCGGTGATCGCGGGCATGTTCGTCTTCTCCCGGCGCGCCCAGTCCTCGGCCTACCGCCAGGCGGAGGGCCAGCCGGGCGCCGCTGCCTACGTGCTCGGGCAGCTGCGCGGTGACTGGCGCAAGCGCGACGCGGTCGCCGGCACCGCCCAGCTCGACGCGGTGCACCGGCTGATCGGGCGGCCCGGTGTCGTCCTGGTCGGCGAGGGCGCACCGCACCGGGTCAAGCCGCTGCTGGCGCAGGAGAAGCGGCGGGTGGCCCGGCTCGCCGGCGACGCACCCATCTACGACGTGGTGGTGGGCAACGGTGCCGACGAGGTGCCGCTCGGCAAGCTGAACACCCACGTCATGAAGCTGCCCCGCAATCTCAGCAAGGAACAGGTCGCCGCCCTCGACCGCCGTCTGGCAGCCCTCAACGCCCAGCGGGCTCCGTTGCCCCAGGGGCCCATGCCGACCGGCGCCAAGATGCGCAACATGCAGCGCACCGTCCGCCGCCGCGGGTGACGTCCTGACCCGCCCGGCCGGCCCCGAGCACCGCGGCGCGCGCCTGGGCCGGCCGGCCAGCGGCCCCGGCTCGCTGGCACCGTTCGGCCGCCGGGCCCTGGCCTTCCTCATCGACCTGCTCGCCTCGGCCCTGGTCGCCGCGCTGTTCGTCCATCACCCCCACGCCACCGGCGGGGCCGCCCACCTGCCCGGCCAGTGGAGCCTCATCCCCTGGGCTGTCGACTACGTGGTGGGCCTGCCGCTGCTCGGCCGGACGCTCGGCATGTACCTCACCGGCCTCCGGGTCATCCGGGTGGACGCCCACGCGCCGATCGGGCCGCTCCGGGCACTCGGGCGGACGGTCCTGCTGTCGCTGCTGCTGCCGGCGCTGATGGTCGACGGCGACCTGCGGGGTCTGCACGACCGGCTCACCTCGACCGCGGTGATCGTCCACTGAGCGAGCCAGGAACCTGTCAGGGGGCGCCGGTAACGTTGTCGAAACAGATGAGACACCCGCAGGCAACCGCCGCGCCCTACCGTGTCGGGCATTGATGCGCGCGACGCGTTCCCACCCGCCGAGTTCCCACCCGACGTGGCCATCGACCCGGCGTGAACGGCCACAGAGAAGGATCATCGATGTTCAGTAACTCCGAAGAGATCCTGAGCTACATCGCCAGCGAAGGCGTCGAGTTCGTCGACGTCCGGTTCACCGACCTGCCCGGCATCCAGCAGCACTTCAACGTGCCCGCCACCGGCTTCACCGCCTCGGCGTTCACCGACGGCCTGCTCTTCGACGGCTCCTCGATCCGTGGCTTCGCCGCCATCCACAAGTCGGACCTGAAGCTGCTGCCCGACCCGGCGACGGCCTACCTCGACCCGTTCCGGACCGCGAAGACCCTGAACCTGAACTTCTCGATCGTCGAGCCGCGCACCGGCGAGCCCTACGAGCGGGACCCGCGCGGCGTGGCCGCCAAGGCGGAGGAGTACCTGGCGAGCACCGGCATCGCCGACACCGCCTATTTCGGTCCCGAGGCCGAGTTCTACGTCTTCGACGACGTCCGGTATCACTCCGCCATCAACGGCTCCTCCTACGAGGTCGACTCGATCGAGGGCTCCTGGAACACCGGGAGGGTCGAGGAGGGTGGCAACCTCGGCTACAAGACCCGGGTCAAGGGCGGCTACTTCCCGGTCACCCCGTACGACCACTACGCCGACCTGCGCGACGAGATGACCACCGCGCTGATCGCCGCCGGGCTCGAGGTCGAGCGGGCCCATCACGAGGTGGGGACCGCCGGCCAGGCCGAGATCAACTACAAGTTCAACACCCTGGCGCACGCGGCCGACGACATCCTCAAGTTCAAATACATCATCAAGAACGTCGCGCACGCCAACGGCAAGTCGGCCACCTTCATGCCCAAGCCGCTGTTCGGCGACAACGGGTCGGGCATGCACTGCCACCAGTCGCTCTGGAAGGACGGCGAGCCGCTCTTCTACGACGAGACCGGCTACGCGGGACTGTCCGACGTCGCCCGCTACTACATCGGCGGGCTGCTGCATCACGCCCCGTCGCTGCTGGCCTTCACCAATCCGACCGTGAACTCCTACCACCGGCTCGTGCCGGGCTTCGAGGCTCCGGTGAACCTGGTCTACTCCGCCGGCAACCGGTCCGCCTGCATCCGGGTGCCGATCACCGGCACCAGCGCCAAGGCCAAGCGCATCGAGTTCCGGGTGCCCGACCCGTCGGCGAACCCGTACCTGGCCTTCTCGGCGATGCTGATGGCAGGCCTGGACGGCATCCGCAACAAGATCGAGCCCGCCGAGCCGATCGACAAGGACCTCTACGAACTGCCGCCGGACGAGGCCGCCTCGATCCCGCAGGTGCCGGGCTCGCTGGACAAGGTGCTCGACCACCTGGAAGCCGACAACGAGTACTTGCAGGAGGGTGGGGTGTTCACCGCCGACCTGATCGAGGCATGGATCGACTACAAGCGCAGCAACGAGATCGACCCGGTCCGGCTGCGGCCGCACCCCTACGAGTTCGACCTCTACTACGACATCTGATCGCGAACCGCGCGCCGGCTGGTCGACGCCGGACGCTGACCTACCCCGGGCGGGCACGGAATCCAGGTTCCGTGCCCGCCCGGTCGTGTGCGGGCGGCTAGCACCTCGGCCGCCGCGGCGGGACGCGCGCCGGGGCTTCGAACTGTCGGACGGGTGACGTAGCGTCAGGGCAGTTCGAAGCGCACGAGAGGACCCCGGTGACCACAGCGACTGTCGGCCAACCCGGAACCGCGGAGCCGGCCCGAGCGGTGGTGGTCTCCGGCTGGCAGGACACCTTCGCCGCCTGGTGCGGCCGGATCATCGTGCTCGGCGGTTTCTGGTCGCTCGTCAGTCTGGTGCTGCGCCCGCTGCGCTGGCCGCGACGGGTCGACGACCTGTTCAGCCTGGTCAACCTGCCGGTCGGGCCGAGCCTGTTCTCGATCGCGCTGCTGTTCGTGATCGGCGGCGCGGTGCGGCGTCGAGTCCGGTTCGTCTGGTGGCTGCTGCTCGGTTTCCAGACCGTGGCCGCCTGCTACCTGGTGGGGGTGCTCAGCGCCGTCCTGGTGAACTACCAGGACGCCCGCGACCTCACCGCCACCGACGCCGTCGAACTGGTGGTCAACGCCGGGCTCACGGTGGCGATCGTCGTGCTGCTCTGGCTGAGCCGGCATGCCTTCTCCTCCCGGCTGGAGCCGGGTGCCCGCTGGCTCGCGCTGGCCGTGCTGGTCGGCGGCCTGCTCACCTCGATCACCGTCGCGGTGCTGCTGGATCTCAGCTTCCCCGACCGGCTGACCGGGCTGGAGCGCAAGCTCGGCTGGTCGATCCGGGTCTCGCTGGGTCTCGAGCCCTCGAACACCGATCTCGGCTGGCACGGCCAGCACGGGCATCGCTGGGTCGCCGCGCTGGCCGGGGCGATCTCGGCGATCGCGCTGGTCTCGGCGGCGGTGATCTTCCTGCGCTCCGCCCGGGCGAAGGGGTACCTGACGGCCCAGGACGAGCTCGACATCAGGCGGCTGCTGCTGCACAACGGCGACCGGGACTCGCTCGGCTACTTCGCCACCCGGCACGACAAGTCGGTGATCTTCGACGCCGGGCGCACCGCCGCCATCACCTACCGGGTGCTCGGCAACGTCAGCCTGGCCAGCGCCGACCCGATCGGCCCGGTGCACGCCTGGCCGGACGCGATCAACGCCTGGCTGGCCGAGTCACGGTCCTTCGGCTGGTTCCCGGCGGTGCTGTCGGCCAGCGAGGACGGCGCCCGCGCCTACATCGCCGCCGGGCTCAAGGCGCTGCCGCTGGGTGACGAGGCGATCATCGACACCGAGACCTTCACCCTCGAAGGCCCGACCATGCAACCGGTGCGCCGCGCGGTCCGCCGGGTGCACCGAGCGGGGTACACGATCAGCGTCCGCCGGCATGCCGAGCTGACCGCTGAGCAGCTGGCCGAGATGGACACCCGCGCCGAGGACTGGCGGGTCGACGACACCGAGCGCGGGTTCTCGATGGCGCTCGGCCGGCTCGGCGACCCGGTGGACGGCGACTGCGTCGCGGTGCTCGCCCACGACGCCCAGGGCCGGCTGCGCGGGGTGCTGTCGATGGTGCCGTGGGGGCGGCGGGGCCTGTCGCTCGACCTGATGCGCCGTTCCCCCGAGGCCGAGAACGGGCTGGTCGAGGCGATGGTCGCCGAGCTGGTGATCGCCGGCCGGGACGAGTTGGGAGTCCGCGCCGTATCGCTCAACTTCGCCATGTTCCGGGGCGTGTTCGGCGCCGCCGAGCGGGTCGGGGCCGGCCCGTTCGTCCGGCTGACCAGCCGGCTGCTCAGCTTCGCCTCCCGGTTCTGGCAGATCGAATCGCTCTACCGTTCCAATGCCCGGTACCTGCCCCGCTGGGTGCCGCGCTACCTCTGCTACGACTCGTCGCTGACCCTCACCCGGGTCGCGCTGGCCGCCGGGGTGGCGGAGGGTTTCCTGCCGTCGCTGGGTGGACCGCCCGAGCGGAGCACCGACGGCTCGGTGCTCTACGAGGGGCACGAGCTGCCCTTCGCCGAGGCCGTCGCCCGGCTCACCGCGGCGGCCCGGCGGCCGATCCGGCCCGGCCGGCGGCTCAGCCAGCAGCAGCGGATCCGGGTGGACAAGCTGCACCGACTGGCCGCGGCCGGCCGGCCGGCGTACCCGGTCTCCGTGCCGCGTGACCGGGAGATCGCCGAGCTGGTGGAGAAGTTCGCCGGCCTCGAACCGGACGCGCACACCGGCGAACGGGTCTCGATCACCGGCCGGGTACGGGCGCTGCGCGACTTCGGTGGCCTGACCTTCCTCGTGCTCGCCGACGGCGGCGCCCGGATCCAGGTGATGGTGGACTCGTCCTGCCTGCCGGCCGCCGAGCACCGGCTGCTGCGCGGCACCGTCGATCTCGGTGACCTGGTGGCGGTCACCGGCGAGGTGGTGACCAGCCGGGCCGGGGAACTCTCGATCCTCGCGGCGGATTGGCAGATGGCGGCCAAGTGCCTGCGGCCGTTGCCGGACGAGCACGCCGGCTTCGCCGACCAGGACGCCCGGGTGCGGCAGCGCCATCTGGACATGATCGTCAATCCCGAGGCGCTGGACGTGCTGACCAAGCGCAGCGTTGCGGTCCGGCAGCTGCGCCAGTCCTTCGACCAGCGGGACTTCCTCGAGGTCGAGACACCGATGCTGCAGGCGGTGCACGGGGGTGCGAACGCGAGGCCGTTCGTCACCCACATCAACGCCTACGACGCGACGCTGTACCTGCGGATCGCTCCGGAGCTGTACCTGAAGCGGCTGTGCGTCGGCGGGATGCGTCGGGTGTTCGAGCTGAACCGCAACTTCCGCAACGAGGGTGCCGACGCCTCGCACAATCCCGAGTTCACCTCGGTCGAGGCCTACCAGGCCTACGCCGACTACCTCGACATGCGGACCCTGACCAGGGAACTGGTGCTGGAGACCGCGACCGCGATGCACGGGGCGCCGATCGCTCGGCGGCCGGCCCCGGACGGCAGCGTGGAGACGGTGGACCTGTCCGGCGAGTGGCAGTCGCTGACCGTGCACGAGGCGGTGTCGCGGGCCTGCGGCAGCACGGTCACCCCCGACACGACGGTCGAGGAGCTGGAGCGGCTGTGCCATGCGCACGGGCTGGGCCGGCCGGCCGACGCCGGCCCCGGCCGGCTGGTGACCGACCTGTACGAGGCGCTGGTGGAGAAGCAGACCGTGCTGCCGACCTTCTACCTCGACTTCCCGATCGAGACGTCACCGCTGACCCGGCAGCACCGGCACGACCCGCGGCTGGCCGAGCGCTGGGACCTGGTCGCCTTCGGCTCCGAGATCGGCACCGCGTACTCGGAGCTGATCGACCCGATCGACCAGCGCAACCGGCTCACCGAGCAGTCGCTGCGCGCGGCCGACGGGGACGTCGAGGCGATGCAGGTGGACGAGGCGTTCCTCAGCGCGCTGGAGTACGCCATGCCGCCGACCGGCGGGCTGGGCATCGGCGTAGACCGGCTGGTGATGATGCTGCTCGGCGCCTCGATCAGGCAGACGCTGGCGTTCCCGTTCGTACGTCCCGGCGGCCGGTAGCCCACCTCGGCCCGTCACCGCGACCGCGGTGGCGTCACGGCCACGATCTCGGCGGCGACCAGCTCACCGTCCTCGACGCGCAGCAGCCCCATCGTCCCGACCGGTTGCCGTCGCCGGTCGGTCGGCGAGCCGGGGTTGAAGCTGTGCTGGCCCTCGTACTGCTGGTGCCACGGGATGTGGGAGTGGCCGAAGACCACCAACCGGGCCTCGGGGAAGCGCCGGTGCAGCCGGGCCGGCCGGCCGGCTGCCGGACCGCTGTCGTGCACCATCGCTACCGGCAGGCCGGCCAGCTCGAACTCCAGCACCGGCGGGGCGCCCCAGGCCTCGACGTCCGGCCCGTCGTTGTTGCCGCGCACCGCCCGCACCGGCGCGAACGCGGCCAGCTCGTCGAGCACCGCCGGGGTGCAGACGTCACCGGCATGCAGGATCAGATCCACCCCGGTGAGCCGGCGGGCGACCTCGGCCGGGCACCCCTTCCAGTGCCTTGGGGCGTGGGTGTCGGAGAGCACGGCTACCTGCACCGCACCAGTCTGACCCGGGCACCGACCCGAGCCAGTGCGACCCCGGGCGGTGAGCCGCCGATGGCCGACGGCCGCAGCCTCGGGCCCGCCCGCCGACGGCCGCAGCCTCGGGCCCGCCCGGCCGGCGGAGGCTGGCCGCCGGCCGGGCGGGGATTCTGGGCACGGGGACCGGACTCTGGCCGCCGGCCGGCCGGCGAGCCGGGCCGCCGGCCGGCCCCACGGATGGCTCAGCGGCTGAGAGACCGGCGGGGTACGACCGCGTGCGATCGAATGCGGATGCGACAATTTCCCAATGCCGGTTACCAGCACAGCCGAAACAACCGGCAGGGAGCGGGACCCCGAGCAGCCGCGACGGCGGTTCACGGGCCTGTTCCCGAGCCGACTGCTCCAGCACCGCAGGCCGCGGTGGTGGCAGGAACTGCTGCTGATCGCGCTCGGCTACTACCTCTACGGCCGGATCCGCAACCTGGTGCCGAACCAGGAAAGCATCGCCAAGCGGCACGGCCGGGCGGTCCAGCACCTGCAGAGCGACCTGCACCTGAGCTTCGAGCTGTCGGTGAACCGCTTCGTGGCCCACCACGAGTGGCTCGCCCAGGTGATGGACTACTACTACGCGACGCTGCACTTCATCGTCACGCCGGCCTGCCTGATCTGGCTCTTCCTGGCGCACCCCCGGATCTACCGCGGCGCCCGCACGGTGCTGCTGGTCACCTCACTGATCGCGCTGGCCGGCTTCTGGCTCTACCCGCTGGCACCGCCGCGGCTGCTGCCGCAGTACGGCTACATCGACACGCTGCTGAAGTTCCACACCTGGGGCTCGCTGGCCGATCCGAAGATCGCCCAGCACTCGAACCAGTTCGCGGCGATGCCGAGCCTGCACATCGGCTGGGCACTGTGGTGCGGCGCCGTGATCTACTACTGCTCCCGGCGGACCTGGCTGCGGGTGCTCGGTGTGCTGTACCCGTTCTGCACCCTCGTCGTCATCGTCGGCACCGCGAACCATTTCCTCGTCGACGCGCTGGCCGGCCTGGTCACCTTCCTGCTCGGTGCCGGGACGCAATACCTGATGTCCGGACGCAGTGCCTTCCGAGAGGCGGAGGATTCGCCGGGCGCGACGCCGACGCGCGCCTGAACCGGCTGCCGCAGGCCGCGCGGTAACCGGCCACCGCAGGGCGCGCGGTAACCGGCCACCGCAGGGCGAGCGGGGTCAGCCCTCGTAGAACACCGCCTCGACCACCCGCCGGGCCCGCCGGGCCGCGCGCCGGTAGTCGTCGAGCAACTGGCCGGCCTCGAAGCCGGCCGGATACCCGAGCACCTCGCCCACCGCCTGCAGCGTCTTGCCGGGCTTGGGCAGCTGGTCGCCGGCCCGGCCCCGCACCAGCATGACCGCATCGCGGCCCCGGCTGCCGAATCGCCAGGCGGCCTCGAGCGCCGCGGCCGAACCCGCCTCCAGCAACCCGGCGACCACGGCGGCCCGCAGCGCGGCCAGCGTCGAGGTGGTGCGCAGCCCCGGCACGTCACCGCCGTGTTGCAATTGCAGCAGCTGCACGGTCCACTCCACGTCGGCCAGGCCGCCCTTGCCGAGCTTGAGGTGGGTGTTCGGGTCGGCGCCCCGGGGCAGTCGCTCGGCGTCCACCCGGCCCTTGATCCGCCGGATCTCCAGCACGCCGGCGCTCGGCAGGCCGCCCGGCGGGTAGCGGGTCGGCTCGATCAGCGCGACGAACCGCTCACCGAGTTCGGGATCGCCGGCCGCCGGCCGGGCCCGCAGCAGCGCCTGGGCCTCCCAGACCGAGGACCAGCGCTGGTAATACTCGGCGTAGGAGTCCAGGGAGCGGACCAGCGGCCCGTTGCGGCCCTCCGGGCGCAGATCGGCGTCCAGCTTGAGCGGCGGATCGGCGGAGGACACCGAGAGCAGGGTGCGCAGCCGCTCGGCGATCAAGTGGGCCCGCTGCGCCGCCTCGCTCGGATCGGCGCCGTGCTCAGCCCGGTAGACGAAGAGCACGTCGGCGTCGGAGCCGTACCCGATCTCCCGGCCACCGAGGCGGCCCAGCGCGATCACCGCGAACCGCAGCCCCAGCTGCTCCGGCCGGCAGCGCAGCTCCACCGCGACCAGCCGGCGGGCGGCTGCCACGCCGGCCGACAGGGTCGCGTCGGCCAGCTCGGACAGGCCCGTCCGGATCTGGTCCGGCCCGACCACGCCCAGCAGGTCCGCGAACGCCAGCCGCAGCAGCTCGACCCGGCGCAGGCTGCGGATCGCGTGCGCGGTCTGGGCGAGCTCGGCGGGCCGGCGCGCGGCCGTCGCCATCAGCACCTCGAGTTCGGGCCGCCGGCGCGGCTGCAGCAACTGGTCGTCGGCGAGCAGCTGCAGCGCCTCGGGCGCCCGGACGAGCAGGTCCGCGACGTACTTCGAGGTGCCCAGCACCGCGGCCATCCGGGAGGCCACGGCACCCTCGTCGCGCAGCAGCCGCAGGTACCACGGCGACTGCCCGAGCGCGTCCGACACCTGGCGGTAGGCGAGCAGGCCGGCGTCCGGGTCCGGCGCGTCGGCCAGCTCCGAGAGGATCACCGGCAGCAGGGTGCGCTGCAGCCCGGCCCGCCGCGACACCCCGGCGGTCAGCGCCTCCAGGTGCCGCAGCGCACCCGCCGGGTCGGCGTAGCCCAGCGCCTCCAGCCGCAGCCGGGCCGCGTCCGGTGTCAGCCGCAACGCGGCGGTCGGCACCCGGGCCACCGAGTCGAGCAGCGGCCGGTAGAACAGCTTCTCGTGCAGCCGGCGCACCTCGCGGGCGTGCAACGCCCACTCCGACCGCCACACCGCCACCGCGTCGCCGCGGGCGTCCGGACGGAAGCCGAGCGCCCGGGCCAGCCGGTGCACCGCGTCCGGGTCCTCGGGCACCAGGTGCGTCCGGCGCAGCTTCACCAGCTGCAGCCGGTGCTCGGCCATCCGCAGGAACTCGTACGCATCGGCCATGCTCACCGCGTCGTCCCGGCCGACGTAGCCGCCGTCGCGCAGCGCGGCCAGCGCGGCCAGGGTGGCGGCCACCCGCAGCGTCTCGTCCGCCCGGCCGTGCACCAGCTGCAACAGCTGCACCGCGAACTCGACATCGCGCAGGCCACCCGGGCCGAGTTTCAGCTCCCGGTCCAGCACCCCGGCGGGCAGGTTCTTGACCACCCGCCGGCGCATCGCCTGCACGTCGGCCACGAAGTCCGGGCGCTGGGACGCGGTCCAGACCAGCGGCGCCAGGGTGTCGACGTACTGCCGGCCGAGCTCCGCGTCCCCGGCGATCGGGCGGGCCTTGAGCAGCGCCTGGAACTCCCAGGTGGATGCCCACCGCCGGTAGTAGGCCAGGTGGCTGGCCAGCGTCCGGACCAGCGCACCCGACGTGCCCTCGGGCCGCAGCGCCGCGTCCACCTCCCAGGCCGCCTGGCCGCAGATCCGGATGGTCGCCGCGGCGAGCCGGGTGGCGACGGCCAGCGCGGCCTCCTCGTCCGCGGCCCCGGCCGCCTGTTCGCCAACGAGTCCGGCCACCGGTTCGGCCACGAACACCACGTCCACGTCGGAGACGTAGTTCAGCTCCCGGCCACCGGCCTTGCCCATCGCGATGACCGCCAGCCGGCAGCCGGCGGCGTCCGGCGGCAGGTCGGCCAGCGCCACCGCGAGCGCCGCGCGCAGCACGTAGCCGGCCAGGTCGGCCAGCACCTCGGTCACCGCCTGCAGGTCGAGCTCGCAGGCCAGGTCCGCCGCGGCCACCCGCACCAGCTCGGCGCGGTAGGCCGCCCGGAGCGCCCGCACCGCGCCCCGGCCGGTCACGGTGGCCGGCTGCCCGGCGGTCCCGGTGGCCGGACGCGCCGGGTCCGCCCCGACTGCCTCGGCGATCCGGACCTCGGCCCCGGCGACGGCGGCGGCGTCCAGCGGCTCGCGGAGCAGCAGGGCGTCGTCCGGGTGCAGGACCAGGTGCTCGGCCAGCGCCTCGGACGCGCCCAGCACGCTGAGCAGCCGGACCCGGAAGTCGGCCGACTCGCGCAGCTCGGCCAGCACGGCGGGACCGGTCTCGGTCCCGGCCAGCCCCGCCAGCCCGGCCAGCGCCCGGTCCGGGTCGGCGGTCCGGCCGAGCGCGGAGAGGATGGCCGCGGCGTGCTCGTCCACCGCACCGTCCCCGGCCGGGTCCCAGAGCGCCAGCGCCGGCGCTGCCAGCAGCGCGGCGGCGTCCTCGGGGGCCGCGAACCCGATCCGGCTGAGCCGGCCGGTCAGTCGCGCGACGTGCTTCGGATCAGGCTTGGTCACTGCGAGGGCGGCCGGTGCGCGGCCTGCATCTCCGCGGCGAGCGCGGCCCGGATGGCGGCCGGGTCGGTGATCGGGGCCGCGGTGCTCACCGCGCGGCCGGCCAGCGGCAGGTTGCGGGGGCCGCCGGCCGCCGCCGGGTCCCGGGCGATCTCGACGAACCGGGCCGCGACCGGCGCCCAGACCTCGGCCAGGTCGGGGTGCACCGCCACGCAGCGCTCGACGATCCCGTCCAGGTCGTAGCCGGCCAGCTCGGCGGCATCCTCGGCGGCCCACTGCCGCACGATCTCGGGCGTGGTCTCGATGTGGAACTGGATGCCCCAGGCGCACCGGCCGACCCGGAACGCCTGCTGCTCACAGGCCGGCCCGGACGCCAGCTGCACCGCGTTCGGCGGCAGCGCGGCGACCTCGTCGGTGTGCCAGTGCACCACGTCCGGGGTGATCGGCAGCTCGCGCAGCAGCGGGTCGGCGGCCGCCGCCTGCCGCTTGGCGATCAGCTGCGCCCCGTACTCGGGGGCGGTGCCGAGACCGACCCGGCCACCGGTCGCGGCGGCGAGCAGCTGCGCGCCGAGGCAGACGCCCAGCACCGGCAGCTCCTCGCGCACCGCGGTGGCCAGCAGGTGCCGGGTGGCCGGCAGCCACGGGGCGCGCCGGTCGTCCAAGGCGTTCATGCCGCCGCCCATCACCACCAGCGCGGAGTAGCCGCCCAGGGCCTCCGGCAGCGACTCGCCGCGATGCGGCCGCCGGACGTCCAGCTCGGCGCCGGCGTCGGCCAGCCACTCGCCGAGCCGGGCCACCGGGGCGTTGTCCGCGTGCTCGATCACCAGCATGGAGGTCGCCATGACTGCAGGCTAATCGGCGGGTACCGGCTACAGCCCGGGCAGGTACCGGCGCAGCTCGAACGGGGTGACCTCGGCCCGGTAGTCCACCCACTCGGCCCGCTTGTTGCGCAGGAAGAAGTCGAAGACGTGCTCCCCCAGCGTCTCGGCGACCAACTCGGAGCCCTCCATCGCCCGCAGCGCCTCGGCCAGGTTGTGCGGCAGCTCGTCGTAGCCCAGCGCCCGGCGCTCGGTGTCCGACAGCGCCCAGACGTCGTTCTCGGCGCCCGGCGGCAGCTCGTACTGCTCCTCGACCCCCTTCAGCCCGGCCGCCAGCAGCACCGCGAAGGCCAGGTAGGGGTTGGCCGCCGAGTCCAGCGAGCGCACCTCGACCCGGGTCGAGTTCGCCTTGTTCGGCTTGTACATCGGCACCCGTACCAGCGCCGACCGGTTGGCGTGGCCCCAGCAGACGTAGGTCGGCGCCTCGACCAGCTGCCCCGGCGCCGACCAGCCCCAGAGCCGCTTGTAGGAGTTCACCCACTGGTTGGTGACCGCGGTGATCTCGCGGGCGTGCCGCAGCAGGCCGGCGATGAACGAGCGCGCGGTGTCGGAGAGGTACAGCTCGTCGGAGGGGTCGTGGAAGGCGTTGCGGTCGCCCTCGAAGAGTGACAGGTGGGTGTGCATGCCGCTGCCCGGCTGGTGGCCGAACGGCTTGGGCATGAAGGTGGCGTGCACCCCCTTGGCCCGCGCGACCTCCTTGATGATGTGCCGGAAGCTCATGATGTTGTCGGCCATCGACAGCGCGTCGGCGTAGCGCAGGTCGATCTCCTGCTGGCCGGGGGCGACCTCGTGGTGGCTGAACTCGACCGAGATGCCGACCGCCTCCAGCGCGGTGATGGCCGAGCGCCGGAAGTCGTGCGCGGTGTCGTGGCTGGTCATGTCGAAGTAGCCGCCGTCGTCGATGGGCAGCGGCTCGCTGCCGTCCGCCGGCCGGTTCTTCAGCAGGAAGAACTCGATCTCGGGGTGGGTGTAGAAGGTCAGCCCGCGCTCGGCGGCCTTGCCCAGCGTCCGGCGCAGCACGTAGCGCGGATCGGCCCAGGACGGCGAGTCGTCGGGCATGGTGATGTCGCAGAACATCCGCGCCGTGTCGCTGGGCCGGCCGTCGTCGCCGGGCAGGATCTGGAACGTTGCCGGATCCGGTCGGGCCAGCATGTCGGACTCGCTGGTCCGGGCGAACCCCTCGATGGCCGAGCCGTCGAAGCCGATGCCCTCGGCGAACGCGCCCTCCAGCTCGGCCGGCGCGACCGCCACCGATTTCAGGTAGCCGAGGACGTCGGTGAACCAGAGCCGGACGAACCGGATCTGGCGCTCCTCGAGCGTGCGGAGGACGAATTCCTGCTGGCGATCCACACCTGAGAGTCTGCCCGGTCAGGCCCGGGCGCCGGTGGAGATCCACTGGGCGAACGAGACCGTCCAGAACCCGGAGTTCCACTCCTGCAGCTGCCGGCCGGTGTTGCGGACGTCGACGATGTCGCCGGGCAGCGAGTAGTGGTAGAACCACCAGGCGTCGTCCGGGGAGACGTTCAGGCAGCCGTGCGAGGTGTCGGTGTTGCCCTGCGCCCAGATCGACCAGTCGGCCCAGTGCACGTACTCCCCGTCGTAGCTGATCCGGACGCCGACCGGCACCGTGGTGCGGTAGGAGTTGACGCCCTTGCTCAGCCCGAACGAGGCCGAGTTCATGTCGATCTTGGTCTCCCCGTCGACGACGACGTGCGGCCCGGAGTTGGTCCGCAGGTCGATCGGGCCCTTGTCGCCCGGGATGCTGGTGTGCTTGCCCATCGAGGTCTTCATGACCTTGACCAGCTTGCCGTTGGTGTAGACCTTGACCAGCTTGGTGTTGTCGTCGGCGATCGAGATGTGGCTGTCGCCGACCTTGAACCAGGTCGAGGTGTCGGCCTGGCCGTAGAGGCCGTTACCGAGATCCTTGCCGTAGACCTGCGCCGCGATGGTGACCTTGGTGCCGGGCTTCAGGTACTCGGCGGTCCGCCAGTACAGGTCCGTGCTGCTCAGCCAGCTGAAGCCGCCGGTCTGGGCCGGTGTGGTGGTCACCTTGACCGCGGCCATCGCCGCGGCGCGGTCCGGGATCGGCTCGTCGAAGTGGATCCGGATGACCTGCCCGACGCCGAAGGTGACCCCGGCGTTCACCGCCCCGCCGGCCGCGGTCTGGATGTAGGGCATGGTCTGGTTGTCGGGGGTCAGCGTGGTGAACGAGCTGGAGCGGGTGGTGAGCTCACCGGCCCGGTTCGCCGCGACCGCCTTGATGTTGTACGTCTTGCCGTAGCCGAGGTCCTCCGCGGAGGCCCAGCTCGACTTGTCCGAGGCCAGCGCGCCCTTGACCACCTTGCCGGCCTCGTTGGTGAGCACGACCGAGGAGAGCGAGCCGTCGGCCACCGCGACCTTGACCGGCACGACCGGGTTGACGCCGGTCGGGTGGGCCGCCGTGCTGAAGCTCACGGCGGCCGGGGTGTTCTGCGGCGAGGGGGTGCTGGTGGCCGCGGCCTGGGTCGGCCGGGAGCCGCCGAAGGCGTTGGGCGATTTCTTCGCCGAACACCCGGTGAGACAGCTCGCCAGCGCCACCACGGACGCCGCCAGCACCACGGCAGTGCGCCTGACAGTCACGTTGGACAGCTCCTTCCCCCCTAGCCAGGCAGCGCCGACCGCTCGCTGCCGCCGACCATTGTTACCCACGAGTGCCCGAAAGGCCGCATCGGCCGATGACGAAACAGCGTCGATATGATGAGATTTCCACCTCCCCGCGGCTGCCCGCACCGGTGCCCGGCGGCTCCGGCAGACTGGAGCGGTGAGCGTGCTGCGCATCGGACTGGCCCAGGTCGACCTCGTGGTCGGCGACCTGGCGGCCAACGCGAGGATGGTGCTGGACCGGACCCGGCAGGCCGCGGCCGCCGGCGCCCAGCTGGTGGCCTTTCCCGAGATGACCCTGACCGGCTACCCGCCGGAGGACCTGGTGCTGCGGCGGTCGTTCCGGGCCGCCTCGGTCGCCCGGCTGACCGCGCTGGCCGCCGAGCTGGCCGAGGCCGGGCTCGGCGAGGTGGGCGTGATCGTCGGCTATCTCGACGACGCCGCCGACGACCCCGGCGGCCCCGCCGCGCCGCGCAACGCCGCCGCCTTCCTGCAGGGCGGCCAGGTGGTGGCCCGCTACTTCAAGCACCACCTGCCCAACTACGGCGTCTTCGACGAGAACCGGTACTTCACCGCCGGTCGCTCGCTGACCGTGGTGCGGTTCGGCGGGGTGGACGTCGGCCTGACCATCTGCGAGGACGTGTGGCAGGATCGCGGCCCGTTCACCGCCGCCGCGCTGGCCCGGGTCGGGCTGCTGGTCAACATCAACGGCTCGCCGTACGAGCGCGGCCACGTCGACGGGCAGCCGCGGGGCAAGGACGAGGTCCGCGAGCCGCTGGTGCGGGACCGGGCGGTCGAGGCCGGTGCCGCGGTGGTCTACGTCAACCAGGTCGGCGGCCAGGACGAGCTGGTCTTCGACGGCGGCTCGTTCGTGGTGGGCGCCGACGGCGGCCTGCTGGCCCGTGCCCCGCAGTTCCAGGAGGGCGTGTACTGCGTCGAGCTGGAGCTGCCGGACGCCGTCCCCGCGGCCCCGGCCGGCGTCCGCGCCCCGGACGGCATGACGGTGCGCCGGCACGCCGCCCCGCTGCCGCCGCCGGCCGCGACCGGCCCGCTGGCCGCGCCGCTGGGCATCACCGATCCGCGGCCGGATCCGGACGAGGTCTGGCAGGCGCTGGTCACCGGCACCCGTGACTACGCCGGCAAGAACGGCTTCGGCTCGGTGGTGATCGCGATGAGCGGCGGCATCGACTCGGCGGTGGTCGCGGCCATCGCGGCGGACGCGGTCGGGGGCGAGAACGTGCACGGGGTGGGCCTGCCCAGCGCCTACTCCTCCGAGCACTCGCTCGCCGACGCCGCGGACCTGGCGCACCGGATCGGCGCGCATTACCAGGTGATCCCGATCGCGGACATGGTCTCGGCTTACCTGCACAACGTGAAGCTGACCGGGCTGGCCGAGGAGAACCTGCAGGCCCGAGTGCGCGGCACCCTGCTGATGGGCCTGTCGAACCAGCACGGGCACCTGGTGCTGGCCACCGGCAACAAGAGCGAGCTGTCGGTCGGCTACTCCACCATCTACGGCGACGCGGTCGGCGGCTACGCCCCGATCAAGGACGTCCCCAAGTCGCTGGTCTGGCAGCTGGCCCGGTGGCGCAACGCGGTCGCCGCCGAGCGCGGCGAGGTACCGCCGATTCCGGAGAACTCGATCAGCAAGCCGCCCTCGGCCGAGCTGCGGCCCGGCCAGCTCGACTCGGACTCGCTGCCCGACTACGAGCTGCTGGACCGGCTGCTGGCCCGCTACGTCGACGCCGACGCCGGGGTCGAGGAGCTGCTGGCCGAGGGCTTCGATCGCGAGCTGGTGACCCGGGTGGTGCGGATGACCGACGCCGCCGAGTGGAAGCGGCGGCAGTACCCGCCGGGGCCGAAGATCAGCCTCAAGGCGTTCGGCCGGGACCGCCGGCTGCCGATCACCAACCGCTGGCGGGAACCGGCTCCGGACATCCGTAACGGGTGAGACATCTCTCCTCACTGGCAGATGCGCCGGTGGGACGCTGCGGGCACCATGGAGGCGTCCATCAACCGCCCGGGGACCGGCGAGCGCCGGCCTCGAGGAATGCAAGGGGACCCATCATGAGCGAATCGCTCTACGGCGGCGCCACGAACCGCCGAGTGACCATCCGCGACCTGCAGCAGGCCAAGCAGTCGGGTGAGCGCTGGCCGATGCTGACCGCCTACGACTACTCCACCGCGCAGGTCTTCGACGCGGCCGGCGTGCCGGTGCTGCTGGTCGGCGACTCCGCCGCGAACGTCGTCTACGGCTACGACACCACCGTGCCGGTGAGCATGGAGGAGCTGCTGCCGCTGGTGCGGGGCGTCGCCCGCGGCGCCCGGCGGGCGCTGGTCGTCGCCGACCTGCCGTTCGGCAGCTACCAGGCCTCGCCGCAGCAGGCGCTCGACACCGCGGCCCGCTTCCTCAAGGACGGCGGGGCGCAGGCGGTGAAGCTGGAGGGCGGCGCCCGGATGGCGCCGCAGGTCGAGCTGCTCACCGCCGCCGGGGTACCGGTGATGGCCCATCTCGGCCTGACCCCGCAGTCGGTCAACACCCTCTCCGGCTACCGGGTGCAGGGCCGCGGCGAGGAGGCCGCGCACCAGATGCTGGAGGACGCGCTGGCCATGCAGGCCGCCGGCGCGTTCGCGGTGGTGCTGGAGGTCGTGCCGGCCGACGTGGCCAAGAAGATCACCCACGAGCTGCGGATCCCGACCATCGGCATCGGCGCGGGCGTCGAATGCGACGCGCAGGTGCTGGTCTGGCAGGACCTGGCCGGGCTGCGCGGCAGCGGCAAGCCGGCCAAGTTCGTCAAGCAGTACGCCGACCTGACCGGGGTGCTCACCGAGGCCGTGCACCGCTTCGCCGACGAGGTGCGGGGCGGCATCTACCCC
>DATJNU010000131.1:0-9056 GCA_035507775.1 Jatrophihabitans sp. | reverse complement strand
CCGCGCTGGTGAGGGTCGCCCGCCGGTAGGTCGCCGACCGCGCCGCGAACGCCAGCATGCTCACCGCGTGCACGGCGTCGACGGTCACGCCCAGCTCGACCACCGGCCGGCGGTCGCTGGCCAGCTCCAGCCCGCTCTGGGCGAGCATCCGGGCGCCCAGGAGCCGGATCACCCAGCGCGGCGGCAGGGTGGCCTCCCGGGTCAGCAGCCGGGTCAGCTCGTCCGGCCGGGCCAGCAGGCCGACGGCGAAGCCGCCGCGGACCACGCTCAGCACCCGTTCGGGCGCCGTTCCGCCTGCGTTCATCGGGCCTTCCGCCAGCGCAGCAGGGCGGTCGCCGCGGTGACCAGCCCGGCTCCGGCCGCGGCCAGCGCACCGTGATGCTGGGAGGCCCAGAGTTGGGGGTCGGCCGTGTGCGAGCGGTCCGAGAACGCCCCCCGGGTGCCGTAGTCGGTGCCGTCCGCGCCGTCCAGCGGCTTCCAGAGGTTGCCCCCGGTCTGCTGCTTGGCGGGCCGGTCGGTCTGCTGCGAGGCGAAGCCGGTGCGTCCCAGGTACCGGTCGAGCAGGCCCGGCGCGACCGCGTTGGCCAGCAGCGTCGCCATGGTGGTGCTGCCCACCCAGTACTCGCGCCGGCCCGGGTGGTCGGCCGCGTGCAGCACGCCCCGGGCGGCGAACTCCGGCTGGTAGATCGGCGGCACCGGCTGGGCGTGCTTGGGCAGCCGGGAGAGCACCCAGGAGAACTGCGGGGTGTTGACGGCCGGCATCTGCACCATCGTCACCCTGACGTTGCTGCCCTCGTGCAGCAGCTCGCAGCGCAGCGACTCGTGGAAGCCCTGGATCGCGTGCTTGGCGCCGCAGTAGGCGGTCTGCAACGGGATCCCCCGGTAGGCGAGGGTCGAACCGACCTGCACGATGGTGCCCCGGTCGCGCGGGCGCATGTGCTTCAGCGCCGCCATCGTGGCGTAGACGTAGCCGAGGTAGGAGACCTCCGTGACGTGCCGGTACTCCTCCGGCCGGATCTGCTCGAACGGCGCGAAGACCGAGGTGAAGGCCACGTTCACCCAGACGTCGATCGGGCCCAGCTCGGCCTCGACCCGGTCGGCCGCCGCGAACACCGCGTCCGGGTCGGAGACGTCGGTGGGCAGCACCAGCGCGGTGCCGCCGGCCCGCTCGACCTCGGCGGCCGCGCCGGCCAGGCCGGTCTCGCCGCGGGCCAGCAGCGCCACCCGGTCGCCGCGCGCCCCGAAGCCGATCGCCGTGGCGCGGCCGATACCGCCGCTGGCGCCGGTCACTACTACCGTACGAGTCATCGATTCCCCTTCTCGATAAGGAGTGATCGAGAACTGCGCGCTGTCGTGCAGTCGATCACCGTGGGCGCCGGCCGAGGCCGGCGCGCTGGTGGTGGTCCGGTGGTGACCTAGCTCGCCGGGGAGCCGGTCACCAGCCGAGCGTCGCCATCGCCGCAGTGTGGAGCTCGGGCTCGCCGGCTGCCTCGGCGAAGGCCCGCAGCGCGCGGATCAGGTCGCTGCGCTGCTCCACCGGCATCGCCCTGACGATCCGGGAGACCTCGGTCCGCCGGGCGTTCGTCACGTCCTCCACCACCTGCCGGCCGTGCTCGGTCAGCCCCAGCACCACCTCGCGCCGGTTGGTGGGGTTGTCCTGCCGGGTCACCAGTTCGGCGGAGAGCAGCCGGTCGATCATCCGCATCGCGGTCGAGGGGGTGACGTCCAGCAGTTCGGCCAGCCGGTTCAGGTTCATCTCGCCGTGCCCGTGCAGCACCACCAGGGTCCGCAGCTGGGTGACGGTGACGATGTCCTCCACCTTGGACAGCGACCTGGCGGATACCGCGACCAGCACCCGTGACGCGCTGAGCACCGCCGTGACCAGCTCGTCGGCGTCGGCCGACAGCGTCGATCGCTTGCTCCCGGATCGGGACCCTGGGGGCTTGGTCACCGGACCACCTCTCTGTCCGCCAGTTTGGAGCTGGCAGAGCAATCATTGCATAATACAAGTATGGACCTGCCGGAGTCAGCTGCCCACCAAGAGGATATTCGGAGATTTCAGACGTGGACGCCGCCCTGGCAGCGGTCCGGCGGCGGCCTGCCGCTGCAGCGCGGCGGGCCGGCCCTGATGAGTCAACTGCGCGCCTCGCGCACCGGCCTGCTGATCCTGGCGCTGGCGGTCGGGGCCGGCGCGGGCGGCGGCGCCGTCGTGTTCCGCTGGCTGATCTCGGCCTTCACCCGGCTGCTCTCCGGGCACTCCGACTATGCCGGCCTGGGGCACGTCGCCAACCCGCACGTGCCCTGGCTGGGCCGGTTCTTCGTGGTGCTGGCGCCGGTCGTGGCCGGCCTGCTCTACGGCCCGCTGGTGCACCTGTTCGCCCGTGAGGCGCGGGGCCACGGCGTGCCCGAGGTGATGTTCGCGGTGTCCCGGCGCAACGGCCGGATCGCGCCGCAGGTGGCGGCGGTGAAGGCGCTGGCCTCCGCGCTGTGCATCGGCGGCGGCGGTTCGGTCGGCCGGGAGGGCCCGATCGTGCAGATCGGCTCGGCGCTCGGCTCGACGCTCGGCAGGGTCGTCCGGGTCGCGGAGGGACGGATGCGGGTGCTGGTGGCCTGCGGCGCCGCCGGCGGCATCGCGGCCACCTTCAACGCGCCGCTGGCCGGGGTGTTCTTCGCGATGGAGCTCATCCTGCGGGACTTCACCGCGCAGTCGTTCGGCATGGTCGTGCTGGCCTCGGTCACCGCGAGCGTGATCGGGCGCGCGGCGCTCGGCAACACCCCGTTCCTGCACCTGCCGGCCTTCAGCGTCGACCACCTGAGCCAGTACCTGCTCTTCGCCGCGCTCGGCGTGCTGGCCGGCCTGGTCGGGGTCGGCTTCACCCGCGTCCTGTACTGGATCGAGGACGCCTGCGACTGGGCCTGGCGGTGGCCGGAGTGGCTGCGCCCGGCGGTCGGCGGCCTGCTGCTCGGCGGCCTGCTGCTGGTGCTGCCGGAGATGTACGGCGTCGGTTACCCGGTGCTCGGTGACGGGGTGGCCGGCAAGTACGCGATCGGGTTCCTGCTGGTGCTGCTGGTGGGCAAGATGGTCGCGACCAGCCTGACCATCGGCATCGGCGGCTCCGGCGGGGTGTTCGCGCCCAGCCTCTTCGTCGGCGCCATGTTCGGCGCGGCGTTCGGCCAGGTGCTGCAGTCCATCGCGCCGGGCGTGGCCGGCCCGGTCGGCGCGTACGGGCTGATCGGCATGGGCGCGGTCTTCGCCGGCGCCGCCCGGGCCCCGATCACCGCGGTGGTCATCATGTTCGAGCTGACCGGCGAGTACAGCATCATCCTGCCGCTGATGACCGCGATCGTGCTGGCCACCGGCGTCAGCCACCTGATCAGCCGCGACACCATCTACACCCTCAAGCTGCGCCGCCGCGGGGTCGACCTGGACGAGCAGCCGGCGGCGTTCGGCGGTCGCCCGGTCGCGGAGGTGATGGAACCGGTCGGCGAGACGCTGCCCGCTGACCTGCCGCTGATCGAGGCGGCGGCCCGGCTCGGCCAGGCCCGGCACGGCCAGCTGCCGGTGCTCGACGCGGCCGGCGAGTACTGCGGGATCGCCTCGGCCCGCGCGGTCGCCGAGATCCTCGCCTCCGGCCGGGATCGGGACGCGCCGGTCTCCTCGGCGGTCGAGCTGCCGGCCTCGGTGGCCGCGGGCTGCTCGCTGGAGGAGGCGATGCCGGTGCTCGACGCCGAGCTGGGAGCGGTGCCGGTGGTCGATCCGGACAGCGGCTCGGTGGTCGGCTGGCTGACCCACCAGCGGGTGCTGGCCAGCCTGCGCCCGTCCCAGCCTGCGCCGCAGCCGGTGCAGCGCCCGGTGATCGCCCCGGGCTGAGTTGGCCTCCCGTCCGGGCCGGTCGCGCTCGGGTTGATCGTGCTCGGGCCGGTCGTGGTTGGGCCCGGGTCGGCTGCCGGCATGGCACCGGTATGGAACCGGCATATTGCCCTTGATTGACCGCTTTCCTGCCCGTATCTACCGCTACGCTCCTCGCGTTCCGGCCGCTCGGCCGGACCGACACACGTGGGGAGCATCATGAAGAAGCTGAAGTTCGGCATGACGGGCCTGGTGGCGGTCGTGACTGGCGCGGCCGTCGCGCTGACCGTCGCCGCCACCCCGGCCAGCGCCGCCGCGCAGATGAACAAGGCCGGCATGAGCCCGGCCGCCGTCTCGCCGGCCTCGGTCGACCTGTCCAACGAGCGGGCCGCCTGGAACTACCTGACCGGCCACGGCATGACCGACATCCGGGCGGCCGGCGTGATCGGCAACCTGGACCAGGAGTCGGGCATGGACCCGACCATCGCGCAGTACGGCGGCGGCCCGGGCCGCGGCATCGCGCAGTGGAGCGTCGGCGGCCGGTGGGACACCTACTCCCAGGACAACGTGGTGTGGAAGGCCAACCAGGAGGGCAAGTCCCGCTGGAACCTGACCCTGCAGCTGGACTTCATCTGGTACGAGCTGCACAACTTCTCCTACTACGGCTTCTCCCAGCTGCACAACGCCAACACCATCGACGATGCGGTCATCGCGTTCCAGAACGGCTACGAGGGCTGCGGCACCTGCAACACCGCGGCGCGGGAGAGCTTCGCGCACGCCGCCTACAACCGCTACCACTGAGCGGGCCGCGGCCCGGCCGCGTCCGCTGATCGAATAGCCCGAGGGCGGGTGGCTCGCACCGAGCCACCCGCCCTCGGTGCGCCTCCGGGCCGGATCGGCGCTCAGGCCGGACGGCCCAGCACCGTCACCGCGTAGCCGCCGGCCGGGCCGGTGAACGCCGTGCCCTGCCAGGTGGCGTACCGGGCACCGAGGGTGAGCCCGGCGCGCTCCGCCGCGCCGTCGAACTCGGCCAGCGGGGTGGGCGGGCAGCCGGCCGGCAGGTGACCGGCGTCGAGGCCGAAGCCGGTCACCAGCAGCCCGCCGGGACGCAGCGTGCCGGCCAGCTGGGTGAGCGCGGTGGCCAGCGTTCCGGGTGCCAGCAGCGGGACCACGTTGCCGGCCACCACGGTCAGGTCGAAGCCGCCGGGCAGCGGATCGGTGGCCAGATCTGCCTGCAACCACTGCACATCCGGCGTTCCGGCAGGTGGCCGCGCGCGCCTGGCCTCGGCCAGCATCGAGGCGTCGAGGTCGACTCCGGCGCACCGGTAACCCAGCTCGGCGAGCCGCAGCGCGACCCGGCCGGTGCCGCAGCCGGCATCCAGGATCCGGGCCGGCGGCGCCGCGAGCTGCGCGCAGAAGGTCGCCTCGCCGTGCATGTCCACGCCGGTGGCCGCCAGCCGGGCCAGCCGGGCGGCGTAGCCGGAGCCGGCCGCGCCGCCGGCCAGTTGCGACCAGCGGGTGCTCGGCGGTTCGGTCATGCCCACACGGTAGCCAGCGGTCAGCGGGCGCCGCGGTGGGCCCGCAGCTGCTCGGCGAACACCCGGCGCCGCAGCTCGTCGGCGCTGCGTTCGTCGATCTGGAACTCCAGCACGAACTCGTGCTCGTCCTCGCGCGCCGACGCGGCCCGCAGCACGGTGGCGGCCAGGGTGAATCGGGTGCCGTCCAGCTCGAAGCTGCCCAGCAGCGCCTCGGCGCCCAGCACCGATTCGGCGTCGGTGGTGCGCAGCGCGCAGCGCAGGGCCGCCTCGCTGATGTCGAGCAGGTAGCCGGCCACGTGGGCGAACGGGGCCCCCGGCTCGCCGCCGGCGACCATCAGCTCGATCGGCCCGATCGCCGGCACCCGGACGAACTGCCGTCGCTGGTGCCGGACCGGGTCGCCGATCAGCTCGGTGACCCACAGCCCGAGCGAGCCGCGGGCGCGCTTGTCCACCAGCCGGGCGGTGGCCACGGTGACCCCACCCGGATCCGGCCAGCTGACCAGCAGCTCGCGGCCCAGCTCGAAGTCGTGCTCCAGCGGCAGCGTGAGCGGGCGGGCCAGCACCAGCACCCGGCCGTCGCCGTCCTCGACCCGGCTGCGGAACTCCCGGCCGTCGAGATCGGCGATGGTCACCAGGCGATGGATTCCGGGCAGCGGGGACACGCGGCTGAGATCGGCAGCGAGCCGGCCGGGCTGAGCGGTCGGGCAGGTCTGTGTCAGGCGCCGCACCGGCGGCCGCGGCGACCGTGGCTGGCAGCTCCCTAGGATCGGATCATGACAGCGACCCCGCAGACCGTGACCGCCCCGGACGGACGCCAGCTGGAGTACCTGCTCGACGGTCCCGAGGACGGGGTGCCGCTGGTCTTCCACGTCGGGACGCCCAACTGCGCCGCGGACTTCTCCGTCCTCAGTGAGCCGGTGGCCGAGCTCGGGCTGCGGCTCATCTGCTACTCCCGGCCGGGTTACGCCGGCTCGACCGAACGGCCGGGCCGCACGGTGGCGGACGCGGTCGAGGACGTGACGGTGCTGCTGGACGCGCTGGGGATCGACCGGTTCGTGACCGCGGGCTGGTCCGGCGGCGGGCCGCACGCGCTGGCCTGTGCCGCCCTGCTGCCCGAGCGGTGCCGGGCGGCGGCCGTGCTGGCCGGGGTGGCGCCCTTCGACGCGGCCGGTCTCGACTTCCTGGCCGGCATGGGGGAGGACAACGTCGAGGAGTTCGGCGCGACGCTGGCCGGCCCGGAGCGGCTGCAGGACTACCTGGACGAGGTCGGGCCGCAGCTGGCCGCCGTGACCGGGGAGTCGGTGATCGCCGGCCTGGAGAGCCTGCTGCCGGACGTCGACAAGCGGGCGCTGACCGGCGAGTTCGCCGACCAGATGGCCGCGAACTTCCGGCGGGCGCTGGCCGGCGGGGTCGCGGGCTGGCGGGACGACGATCTCGCCTTCGTGCGCGACTGGGGCTTCACGCTGTCCAAGGTGACGGTGCCGGTCGCGATCTGGCAGGGCGGCCAGGACCTGATGGTGCCGTTCGCGCACGGCCGCTGGCTGGCCGGGGCCATCCCGAGCGCGCAGCCGCACCTGCTGGCCGACGAGGGCCACGTCTCGCTGGTCAGCCAGATGGCGGTCATCTTCGCCGATCTGCTGGGGTTGGCCGCCGGCCGGTAGGTCGCGCCGGGTCGGTGGGTCGCGCCGGCGGGCGTTGCCGGTGATCCGGTGATCCGGTGATCCGGTGAGCCCTACCGGCTGCCGGTGATCGTTCCGTTGGTCAGCCTGATCTCGCGGTGGCAGGCCGCGGCCAGTTCGGGGTCGTGCGTGCACAGGACCACGGTCGAGCCGGCCTCGGCCAGCCGGAACACCCGGTCCAGCACCCGCTGCCGGGACTCGTGGTCGAGCTCGGCGGTGAGCTCGTCGGCGAGCAGCACCGCCGGCTCGATCACCAGGGCCCGGGCGATCGCCACCCGCTGCTGCTGCCCGCCGGACAGCTGCTCGACCAGGTGGTCGGCGACGTCGGCCAGGCCGACCGCGGCCAGCGCGTCCTCGGCCCGGTCCCGGACCTCGTTCCGGTTCAGCCGCTGCGCCTGCAGCACCACCTCGACGTTCTCCGCGGCGGTCAGCACGCTGACCAGGCCGTAGCCCTGCAGCACCAGCCCGTACCCGGGTGGTACCCCCACTCCGGCCGTCGCGGCCGCGCGCCGCACCGTCCCGGCGTCGGGCAGCTCGAGCCCGGCCAGCAGGGCGAGCAGGCTGGACTTGCCGCTGCCGGACGGTCCGGTGACCGCCAGCACCTCGCCGGGATAGGCCGCCACCGAGACCGCGTCCAGGATCGTCCGGCCACCGCGCCGGTAGCTGACCTGCTCGGCGGCGACGGCGGGCTCGGTCTCGACGGCGGCGTGCCGGGCGGTCATCGGCTGGCTCCGTTCATCGTTCTCCTTCGTCGATCGGCATGAACTCGATCGAGCCCGGCTTGCGGACCACCCGCAGCCGGGTGCCCGGGGCGAACCGGTCGAGCAGGTCGGCAGGCAGCTGGACGGAGCCGTCGCTGGTGACGTAGGTGACCTGCTCGCGATGCTGGTCACGGTCGTCGGCGCGCCCCTCGGCGATGGTGACGGTACGCCCGAGCGCGGCCGCGACCGCCGGGTCGTGGGTCACCGCCACCACCGTGGTGCCGAAGCTCTCGCTGATCCGGCCGAGCAGCGCCACCACCAGGTCGCGGTTGGCGGTGTCGAGCTGCGAGGTCGGCTCGTCGGCGAGCAGCAGGCCCGGGGAGCCGGCCATCGCGACCGCGACCGAGAGCCGCTGCTGCTCACCGCCGGACATCGCCGACACCCGCTGGCCGCTGAGCTCCTCCAGGCCCAGCCGGCACAGCAGGTCCAGCGGCGGCTGCAGGTCCGCGCGCCGGTAGCCGCGCAGCGCGCGCTGGGCGAAGGTGATGTTCTGCTCGGCGGTGCCGTAGGGCAGCAGGTTGCGGGACGGGTTCTGCACCACCACGCCGATCCGCTGGCCGCGCAGCTGCAACAGTTCGGACTGGCTCATCGCGGTGATGTCGTCGGCCCCGAGGTAGATCTGCCCGGCGGTCGGGCGCTGCAGCCCGGCCAGCAGGGTGAGCAGGGTCGACTTACCCGAGCCGGACGGGCCGAGCAGGGCCACCGACTCGCCGGCGGCGACGCTGAACTCGACGTTGTCGAGGGCCCGCTGCTCCTCGCCGTCCAGCTCGTAGACGTGGGTCAGCCGCCGGCAGGCGATCGCCAGCCCGGTCTGCAGGATCGTGCTCATTCGGCCTCCCGGAGCCGCGACGGTGCGGCGGCGCGCATCAGCAGCCGGCCGGCGAGCACCGCGGTGAGGGTGAGCAGCACCGCGAACCCGACGGTGAAGGCGAGCACCCCGGACAGCGCCGGCACGTACCGCAGCTGCACCGGCGTGGCGTCGGCGAACTCAGGGATCGAGGGCATTGCCCACCGGGCCGCGAGATAGCCGGCCGGCACACCGAGCACCACCGCCGCGCCGAGCAGCAGCAGTTGCTCGGCGATCGCGGCCCGCAGCAGGGTCCGCCGCCGCAGTCCCAGCGCGCGCAGCGAGGCCAGCTCGAACGTGCGACGGCGGCCGGTGGCCGCGATCGCGATGGCGGTGCCGCCGACGGCCAGCACCGCCCCGGCGATCGCGCAGATCACCAGC
>DATJNU010000130.1:0-39834 GCA_035507775.1 Jatrophihabitans sp. | reverse complement strand
TCGTCGTGCTTTACGACCCGGAGACCAACCGGTGCCACTGGCAGCTGGTCAACCGCGCGACGCTCGTCGAGACATCGACAGGCGGGTGGAAGCTACTCGTGCCGACGACGCAAGTGCTCGATGAATCCGCTCGCAACTCGCTTCAAGAGGCCGCGGAGGGCGACCCCTATGTGCTCCGCATCCGTGAACTCCAGCTGGCGAAGCCATGGATGGAGATGCTCGCGGGTGGGACACGACTCGTGGTCGATATGGAGGAGTGGATCAACAAGTCATCGGGGCGCGGCTCGATCTCCATCGGCATCGATCATGAGGACGGTAACAAACCGGAGGAGCTCGTCACCTGGCAGTTCTTCGTGGGACCGACGAGCTACGCCGACGCGGTAGCGAAGCTGTTCGCCTGGGCGGCTATCGACGTCCACGAGGAGACCTACGACGCCGCCGAGCACGATGACTACGAAGCGGAGTGCTCGATCTGGGACGAGGGTGATCAGTTCTTTACGGAGACATTCGACGACTGGCGTCGCAGCCGGCTCGCGCAGGGGATCCGCCCGTACTCGAATGCCGCCGGCGAGGTTGACTACTTCCGCCTCGAACTAACACTCAACGATCTCGGTAGGGCCTTCTTGGTGGTGGACAAGTTTGCGACAGAGGGCAATCGACAGCTGACGGCCGACCGATAGACATCGCGGATCAACGCTGTCGTCCGTGTGTCCCGCATCTTCACCCCCTGCTCTCGGAGCCGGGTGTGCACCGTGGTGGCATCCGCTCCGAGCAGTTTGCCGATCTTGGTGAGGGACTGACCCTGCGCGTACATCAGGACAGCGCGCTGGATCTGCTCGGGGGTGAGCCCAGACGCCCGCGTTGGGACGCCGTGGCGCTTCAAAATGGCGCTCACCGTTCTGCGGTGGATGCTGTATCGCTGGGCCAGCTCCGTCATGAGGTCGCCCGCCTGGTAGCGCTGGACGAGTTCCTCTTGTTCGGCCCGATCCAGGCGTCGCTGAGTCTGGGTGGGCGGAGGAGTGCAACCTCGGGTTGGCACCAGCCCCGGCAGGTTCTCCGTGGAGCGTCCAAGGCTGCGGTTGACCAGGTGCAAGAGGGCGACCGGCGGGTTCGACAGGGGTCCCCTCAGCTCCACCAATCGCTCGGGCCCGCCCTGCTCTATGGGGCGGGCTCGAGCGCTGTCTGAGGCTCGTGTCGACGCCGCCTGAAAACTGACTCCGGAGCGCCGCGGCGACAAGGGGTCAAAATTCGGGCGGCGTTGACAGCTCGGTGAGTCGAGGAGGGACGGGGCCCGACACGGGTTCCGCAGCTCCAGCAGGAGACACCTGCTCGAGACTTTGGCAGAAGAGGGCTGGTTCTCCTCGACGGGCCTGATCGGGAGATCGGATCCGTTCCGTTCGCCTGTCGCCCAGCCCCCCGCCGGTGACGGGGATGTGAGGCTCGGCCGGTTGCCGAGGTGCTCGCTGCCGCTCCGAAACGCCGGATGCTGCCCGGCGTGCCGGAAGCAAGGCGTACCAGAAGCAGGCTGTGCCGGAAGCAGGGTGTCCAGAAGCAGGGCGGCCGGGGTGGGCCGGGCTGCCCGGTCGGGCGCCTGCACGCGGTAGCCGTGACTGCACGGCCCACGCCGGCACGCAACGGGAGGCGCGCGGAGCGGCGCTGCCTGCCCGACGCCGGTATCCCCGGTGCCCGCGGTCGACAACTCCCGCGGCGTCGCACCGGGCTGCGGATCGGCTCCACTACCTCGACGGTGCCCTCCGGCAGCCCGCACCCCTGCCGGGCGGTCGGTTCGCCGGCCGCGATGTCATGGGCCGGATACTCAGTGTTAAAAGTCCCGTTTACGTAGTAAATACATAGATGGGTGATTGCTCCCGTGAGTCCGTTATGCTAGCTTTCAAGTGGCGCGACTCACGCCAACCGAGCGGGGTCATTCGGCACGTTTCCCTGACGTGCCCTGTCCGTGGAGGACCTGTGCGCGATCATGCGGCGAGGCTGGCCATCGTTACGGGTGGCACGAAGGGCCTGGGCTACGCGTTCAGCGAGCGCCTGGCCGACCTGGATTTCCACGTGCTGGCGCTGTACCGGCAAGACGAGGCCGCCGCTGAGCTCGCCGGGAAGATGTTGGGCAGGCGCGGGCAGGTTCGGCGAGTCGACATCTCCGACCGGGCCGCGCTGGGTGAGCTGACTCGCGAACTGGTCGCCGAGCACGGCGCGCCAGTCGTATTGGTCAATAACGCGGGACGCAATATCGATCGCCCGCTGCTCGAGCTCGACGAGGCTGACTGGAACACCGTCCTGGAGACGAACCTGTCTGCACCGTTCCACCTCACCTCCATGCTCGCTCCGGCGATGCTCGCCGCCGGCGGCGGCTCGATCGTGAACGTCGGTGCGACGACCGGAATTCGGGCACGGCGCAACGGAGCGAACTATTGCGCCAGTAAGGCAGGTTTGCTGCACTTGACGAAATGCATGGCCCTTGAACTCGCTCCGACCATCCGGGTCAATTGCTTGATTCCTGGAATGATCGACACGGAGGAGATGCGCGACCGGTATCGTTATGCCGATCCGGACGCACGCCGCAGCCTGCTCGACGAGATCCCGCAGGGCCGGATTGGCACGCCGGCTGAACTAGCCGATGCACTGGAATTCCTGGTCAGCGACCGCTCCCGATACTTTACCGGACAGAAATTGATCATCGACGGCGGCCAATTCATGTGGTGAGCCCACGCTAGTCACGTACAGCCTCATCCTGCGATCACTCGGAGCAAGCCATGCCTACTCGGCTCGAACGATACGAACAATTCCTCTTCACTGAGTACCGGTCCGCCTTCGTCAAGTCCTCCGAATACAGCATCACTGAGATCACCGACCACCTGCGCGGCCGCATGGCCAATGGCGAGTTCCGACGGATCGTCTTCAGCGGAATGGGCTGCTCGGCCATCGTCTCCGATGTGATCCGAACCTACTTGGGCACCTACGACAGTGGGCTGGAGATCTTCGTCTTCAACGATTACGACTTCCAGTTCCTGGTGCCGCGCTCGGTGATCGAGGATCCATCGACACTCATCATCCTGAGTTCCTACAGCGGTCATTCCAACGAGCCGATCCGAGCCTTCCACGACCTGAAGGAGATGCACGACCGAGTGCTGCTCCTCACCTCGGGCGGCCGGCTGGCGGAACTGGGTAGCGAGTTCGGAGTGTCGATTGCCCGCTGGCAGTTGAGCAATCCGGATCGTGAATACCCGCTCTTCCACGTGGGGCAGTACTTCGCGATCCTGATCAGGATGTTCCACGAACTGGGCTTGCTGCGGCAGGACCGTACTGGCGAGGTGCGCGCGCTCGTCGATCAGCTCGCCACCGATTTCGATGCCGAGTTGGAGCAGGCCGCGATCGAGGCCGCGCGTCGGGCCGAGAACGCGAACATCATCATGGTGGCATCGCCGAAGTGGCATGAAAGCCTGCTGAAGCTGGCGAAGATGCACTTCAACGAGATCGCGATGGTGCCCGCCACCAGGAACTACTTCCACGAGTTCTGCCACAGCGAGGTCGCCACCCTGTCCGACCCCGATCGCCGCCACCTGGTGTTGATCTTCTGTGACGATGAGGAAGACGCATACACGGTCCAGAAGCGGGAGAACCTGGTCTCCCTCCTGCAGAGCCCGTTGCCGCAGAACCGCAATGTGGAGGTGGTTCAGGTTCGGCTCGATCAGCCGAGCTTCATGCGCAAGTACTTCACGGCACTGGAGTTCGTCCAGCGCGTGACCCTCGAACTCGGCAAGTTCTATCAGACCCAGTCGCGCGACCTGATCTCCGAAGCCGCCGGCAACCCCTGGTACCACTCCACGGTTATCGCGGTCGGCTGAAACAGCTTCGGGACTCGTTCAGTGACCTAGATACCACTTCGGCGCACTCAAGGAATACTGGCAGATGACCTCGACGTACCAGCTGACTGCCTGTCAACGTGACGTGTGGGTGGCCAATTCGCTCTTTCCGGAACTGCCACAGTTCAATGTCTTCATCTACGATCGCATCGTCGGCTCCAGCTCCGATGCCGAACTTCAGGCCTGCCTGTCGCGAGCGGCCGAGCGCAATGATGTGCTGCGGATGCGGATCGACGAACGGAACGGCGTTCCGTACCAGTGGCTGGCCGACACGCCGCCCGCGGTGGAGCTCATCGACCTGTCCGGTGCGGCCGATCCCCGGAGGGCCAGTGAGGAGTGGTTGCGCGAGGCGTTCGACACGCCGTTCGAACCGCTCAGATCGCAACTCGTGCAGCTGGCTGTCATTCGAGAATCACCCCAGGTTGCCTATGTGTATGTCCGTTCACTGCACATCCTGAACGATGCCTGGAGCCTGAACCTGATCATGGCCCAGTTCCGCCAGGACCTGTCCGCCCTGCGGGAAACCGGGAAGCTGCCCGACCGGGCAGCGCCGTCGTACCTGGCGGCGATCGAGCTCGATCGAGAATTCCGCGCGTCGCCCGGGCATTCCGCGGCACGGGAGTACTTCCACACCGAGCTGGCCGGCCTGGAACCGGCGCTCTACCAACGCCGGGAGCCGGCCGGCGGGCGGCGCAGCGCACGGCACCACTTCACCGTGGAACGCGAGCTGATCGAGCGGATGCGCAGCCGTGGCCATTCGGTCTTCGCGTTCATGACCGGCGTGTTGTGCCTCTACCTGAGCCGGGTGCACCGTACCGACGACGTCTGCGTCGGCGTGCCGTTGCTGAACCGGCCCGGCGCTACCGAGCAGCAGCTGGTCGGCCACTTCGCCAACACCCTGCCGCTGCGGCTGACCATCGGTGCCGAGCAGACCTTCACCGAGTTGGTGACCGCCGTACGTGCCGGCACCCGCGGGCTGAAGGCGCAGGAGAGGCTGGCGATCGGCGATCTGCTGGCGGCGCTGCCGAACGGCGGACACGGCCCGAAGCGGCTCTTCGACGTGACCATCGCCTACCTGCAATGGCCGACCCCACCGGCCATTCCCGGGTTGCACTACGACACCGTGGTGCAGGCCCGTGCCCATGACGACGATGCGCTCGGCATCGTGATCAACGAACTGGACGACACCAGCGACGTGCACGTCGACCTCGACTACGGCTGCGACGTCTTCGACGACGACTACCAGATCCAGGACTTCGTCCGCCACCTGGAGACGCTGCTCCGCAGCGCGCTGGACGAGCCGGACCGTCCGGCGCATCAGCTGCCGATGCTCGCTCCGGACGAGGTGGCTGCGGTGTCCCGGGCGTGTAACCAGACCCGGGTCCCGTTCGACGAGCAGACCACCGTGCCGGCCCAGTTCCGCGCCCAGGCGGCCCGAACGCCGGATGCGATCGCAGTGCTGGACGATCACAGCGGTCGGCAGTTCACCTACCGGGAACTCGACGCCGAATCCGATGCACTGGCGGCGGTGTTGCACGCCGACGGGGTGAGGGCGGACGAGCCGGTGGCCATCCTGGTCGAACGCAGCCCCGCGATGATCATCGCGGTCCTGGCGGTGCTCAAGGCCGGCGGTGCCTACCTGCCGATCGATTCCGGCTATCCCGCCGAGCGGATCGAGTTCATCCTGCGCGACAGCGGCGCCCGGATCGTGCTGCATGACGACCGGATCGACCAGGAGCTGGACTGGGGCGAGGCGACCCGGCACGACCTCAGCCGGAAGCTGCCCGACTGCCCGCGGCCTTCGGAGCCGGCGACGGTCGCCGGGCACGACCTCGCCTACATCATCTACACCTCGGGGTCGACCGGCCGTCCCAAAGGCGCTCTCATCGAGCACCGATCAGTGATGAACCGACTGCGGTGGATGGACCGGCGCTATCCGCTCAGCCCTGACGACGTGCTCATTCAGAAGACCCCGATCTCGTTCGATGTCTCGGTCTGGGAGCTGTTCTGGTGGATGCTGTCCGGCGCTCGGGTGGTGCTGCTGGCTCCCGGGCACGAAAAGGATCCCCGGCACCTGGCCCGGGCGGTGGCCGAGTACGGGGTGACTGTCGCGCACTTCGTGCCGTCGATGCTCGATCCGTTTCTCGACCTCGTCGAGGAGGAGCAGCGCGAGGCAGATCATCCGAACGATCCCCTGGGCAGCCTGCAGCGAGTGTTCTGCAGCGGTGAGGCGCTGCTGCCGCAGCAGGCCCGGCGGTTCGCCGCGCTCGCATCGGACAGTGCCGAGCTCGCGAGGCCTGCATCGGACAGTGCCGAGCCGGCCAGGCTGGTGAATCTGTACGGCCCCACCGAGGCGACCGTCGACGTCAGCTACTACGACTGCCCGGCCGAGCCAGCTCGCGAACTGGGCCGGGTGCCGATCGGCCGCCCGATCGACAACCTCGAACTCCTCGTGATGGATCGGCACGGGCTGGTGCAACCGGTCGGCCTGGCCGGTGAGTTGTACATCGCCGGGGTCGGCGTCGCGCGCGGATACCTCAACCGCCCGGAGCTGACGGCAGCGAAGTTCGTCGCCAACCCGGCTATCGGCACGCTGTCGGACTACCCGACGTGGTATCGCACCGGTGATCTGGTGACCCGTGATGCCGACGGTGAGCTCCACTTCCTGGGACGCATCGACGGGCAGGTGAAGGTCCGGGGCAACCGGGTCGAGCTGGGCGAGGTGGAGGTCGCACTCACCGAGATCGAGGGCGTCCGTGCGGCGGTAGCCGTGGGTCAACCGGGCCCGACCGGTTCGCTGCTGCTCGTCGCCTACTACGTCGGCGATCCGAGCCTGTCGCCGGCCGTGTTGCGGCGGGAGCTGCAGCGCCGCCTGCCGGACTATCTGGTGCCGTCGATCTTCCAGCCTATCGATGCGATTCCCCTCAATTCGAACGGGAAAGCCGATCGCTCGGCGCTCGCGCTGCTGCCCGTGGGCCAGCCGGCCGGCATCGACCCACCGCGCACCGAACTGGAAGCTGCGATCGCAGAAGTCTGGCAGAGCGTGCTCAAGGTCGACGCGATCGGGGTGCACGACAACTACTTCACCGTCGGCGGCGACTCGATCACCATGCTGCAGATCCGAGCAGCCGCCGAGAGGAGGGGCGTCTACTTCGAGCTGGCCGACCTGATCCGCCGGCCGACGATCGCCGGCTTGGCCGAGAGCGCTTCGAGCAGCCGACCGGCTCAGGCCGATGAGCCGCTGGCGCCGTGCGAACTGCTCCGACCAGCCGACTCGGCCCTGCTCGCTCGGCCGGGCCCCGTCGCCGATGCGGTAGACGGCTACCCGGCGACGGACCTCCAGCTCGCACTGCTCTATCACAGCGCCGAGCATGAACACTCGGCCGTCTATCATGACGTTTTCCGGTATTCCCTGAGGATCCGGCGCGACGAGCAACGGCTCGTCGAGCACTTCACCTGGGCGTTCGAGCTGTTGCAGCAGCGGCATCCGGTATTGCGCTCGTGGTTCGACCTGGGCAATTTCAGCGAGCCCGTGCAGCTCGTCGCCGCGAAGCTCGACGGTGGCGTGGAGTTTCGCGACCTGCGGTCCACCGCCCCGGACGATGCGGAGGCGGCGATCCGGCACCATGTCGCCGATCGCCGCTTCCACCACTATGACCTCGCCGGCGCACCGCTGTACCTGTTCCGGGTCCATCTGCTTCCGGACACGGTGGAGTTGGTGTTCAGCTTCCACCACGCGATCCTGGACGGCTGGAGCGTGGCCACCCTGGTCGGAGAGCTGTTGCAGGACTACCTCCACCTGGCCGGCGCGCCGATCGCGCCGGTCGGGCAGGCAGCGCGCCCGTCTCCCGGCCATTACGTCCGGGCTGTTCGACAGGCCGAGGCCGACCCCGAAGCACGGCGCTACTGGCAGCGGATCCTCGACGGGGTCGAGCCGATCCAGCTGACCGGGGCGCGGCCGCACGTGCGACCAGGGGGTGGTGAGCTGATCGCGTTGCGGGTCGAGCTGCCGACCGGGCTGGAGGCGCGGGCCCGGACGCTGGCCCGAGAGCACCGACTGCCGCTGAAGTCGATACTGTTCGCCGCCCATGTCGGCCTGCTGCGGCTGCTCAGCGGAGCCGACGACATCACCACCGGCCTGGTCACCGGCGGCCGGCCGGAACGTCACGACACCGAACGGGTCACCGGCTTGTTCCTGGGCACGCTCCCGGTTCGAGTGCGCTCGCTCGACACGTCGTGGCTGGCCGTCGCCGAAGCGCTGTACGCGGCCGAGCGGGACAACCACGAGCACCGCCGCTATCCGCTGAGCGCCATCCAGCGCGACCTCGGGGGCCGGCCACCGTTCGACACCGCCTTCAACTTCGTGCACCTGCGGGTGCTCAACGAGCTTCTCCAGCACGACGAGGTGGACCTCGTCGACTTCCAGACCTGGGAGGAGACCAACTTCGGCCTGCTGCTCAACGCGGTGCTGGACCCGGCCGACGACCGGCTGTGGCTGCGATTCGACCTCGACGGCCGGACGTTCGACCGATCCCAGGCCGAGCAGCTGGCCGACAGCTACCTGCGCATCCTCGACCACCTCGTCGAGCATCCCGGCGAGGCGGTGGGTCTGGAGTTCCTGCCCACCACGCTGCCGGAACCGGGGATGCACCCCCGACCGCACACGCTGCTCGATCGGCTGGACCGGCACGCCCGGCACCAGCCGTCGGCAGTCGCGATCGCGCACCACGACATCCGGTGGACCTATGAGCGGCTGTGGCAAGCCTCGGAGACGATCGCACGCCGATTGATCGCGCTGGGGGCCCGTCCCGGTCAGCACATCGGCCTCGCGATGCGCCGCTCACCGGAGACGATCGCCGCGATCATCGGCGTTGCCAAGGCCGGCTGCGCGTGCGTGCCGCTGGATGTGACCTACCCGCCGGACCGGATCGCCCGGATGGTCGAACGGTCACGGCCGATCGCGGTGGTCACCTCCCAGGCAGGCGATCAACCCGGCGTCGATCCGGCGCTCGTGGTGCCCATCCAGCAGCTGCTGACCGAACCAGCCGGCGAGGACGACGCATCGGCGGGCCTGCCTCGGCTGGATCCGGACAGCGTCGCCTACGTCCTGTTCACCTCTGGCTCGACCGGCGTGCCCAAGGGCGTGGAGATCCCGCACCGGGTGCTGGCCAACTATGCGGCCTGGCAGGAGCAAGCCGCCAGCGGTCGGGCCGCTCGGGTGACGCTGCAATTCGCGCCGCTGAGCTTCGACGTCGCCTTCCAGGAGATCGTGTCGACCCTGTACGCCGGCGGCCAGCTGCAGCTGATCGACGAGACCCACCGGCACGACATGCCGGAACTGCTCAGGTTGCTCGAATCAAGCGGTGTGGAAAGGGTGTTCCTGCCCTACGTCGCATTGCAGCAGCTGGCCGAGGCATCCGTGACGCTCGGCCTGCGACCACCCCGGCTGGCGACGATCATCTCCTCCGGCGAGCAGCTGCGGGTTACCGAGCACATTCGGCAGTTCTGTGCCGCGCTGCCGGGCACCGTGCTGGAGAACCAGTACGGGCCGACCGAAACGCATCTGCTGACCAGTTTCCCGATGACCGGTGACCCGCAGCTGTTTCCCGAGTTGCCGCCGATCGGGCGGCCGATCACCGGGGTCGAGCTACTGCTGCTGGATGACCGGCTTCGGCAGGTACCGGACGGCGGCAGGGGTGAACTCTATGCCCGGGGGCTGTGCCTGGCCGACGGCTACCTCGGCCAACCGGAATTGACTGCGGAGCGATTCAGCTATCGCGACGGTGTGCGGATCTACCGCACCGGTGACCTGGCGACCAGGCTGCCCGGCGGCGAGCTGGTCTGGCTCGGGCGAGCGGATTCCCAGGTCAAGGTAAGAGGATTCCGGGTCGAGCTGGCCGAGGTCGAACTGGCCATCCGGGCCGGCAGCCGGAAGAACCCGGCGCTGGCCGACGTCGCGGTGATCGCCCGCAGCCGGGCCACCGGCGCCGACGCATTCCTGGTGGCCTACCTCATCGGCGATCCGGCCCAGCTGGACATCGAGGAGTTGCGCGGTTACCTGCACGGCGCGCTGCCCGGCTACATGGTGCCGAGCTATTTCGAGTGGGTCCCGGCCTTCCCGCGCACGGCCAGCGGCAAGCGGGACGACGCGGCACTGGCTGAGCTGCCGCTCGCCGCCGGGCCGAACACACCGACCCGACCGGCCCGGGACAGCTGGGAAGCCGGCGTGCTCGAACTGGTGCGCCGGGTGCTCGAGTCGGAGCAGGTTGGCGTCGAGGACAACTTCTTCGAGGTCGGGGGGACATCGCTGTCGGCCATGCGGTTGACGGTGCTGATCGAGAAGCACTTCGGTGTCCCGCTGCCGGTGTCGGATCTGATCGCGTCGCCCTCCGTTGCCGCGCTGGCAGCCAGGCTGCGGTCGGCGCCGGGCCGAGAGACCTTCGATCCGGTGGTGCCGATTCGCCCGACCGGATCGCGGCGGCCGCTGTTCCTGGTCCATCCACTCGGCGGCAACGTGTTGTGCTACCGGGGCCTCGCCGAGCGACTCGGTGCTGACCAGCCGGTGTACGCGCTACAGGCACCTGGCAGCGTCGAAGGCAGCGAACCGCTCGCATCCGTTCCTGACCTCGCAGCTCGGTACGTAGCGGCGATCCGCCGGATCCAGCCGACCGGGCCGTACAACCTCGGCGGCTGGTCCTTCGGCGGCTTCATCGCCTTCGAGATGGCCCGCCAGATCAGCGCCGTGGAACCGGCCGGCGTAGCCCAGCTGGTCCTCATCGACCCGATCGCGATCGAGCACGGTCAGCGTCCGGACGTCGCCGATCGCTCGCTGCTGGAGTGGTTCTTCTGGGAGATGCTCTGGGCCGAGCACGGCGGCTTGACCGAGGTCGAGGCGGTGCCGGCCGATCTCGATGCCGACCAGGCGTTCGACTTCGTCGCCGCTCGAGCCGCCGAGGCCGGCGTCCTGGCGGACACCGGCTCGGCCGAGCAGGTGCGCCGGCTGTTCTCGATGTTCAAGGCGCACTGGCGGGCGCTGCTGACCTACGAGCCTGAACCGGTCGCGCAGGATCTGGTGTTGCTGCGCGCCACCGCGGAGCTGCCACCGGTATTGCAGCCGATGCATGGTGCCGCACGGAGCTTGCACGCCGACACCACCAACGGCTGGTCGGCGATGACCACCGGCCACATCGACGTCGTCGATGTCGACGGCGATCACCTCGTGCTGATGGATGAGCCATACGTAGCCGGGATTGCCGACACGATCGATCGCATCGTGCGGTCGGACACGCTCGGCACCGCGACAGATAGGAAGCGCGCATGACCGAGAACCGGTCGAAGAAGGCCATCATCGTCGGTGGCGGCGTCGGCGGTCTGGCTGCCGCCGCCACCCTGCGCAAGGTCGGGCTGGAGGTGGAGGTCTGGGAGCGTGCCCGCGAGCTCAGGGCAGGCACCACCGCGGTGTCGTTCATGTGTAACGCGGTATCCGCGATGCACACCCTCGGCATTCGCCTCGAAGACGAGCTGGCTGCCCGCGGCCGCGTCTTCGAAAGCCTGGACTTCCGTACCCGCAAGGGCCGGCTCATCCGCTCGGTGGACTTCAGGGAGTTCGCCCGCAGGCAGGACGCGCCCAGCTTCGCGGTTCACCGGGCCGACCTGCAGGCAGCCTTGCTGGCCGCGGCCGGCCCCGATCTGCGGATCGAGCTCGGCGCGGTGGCGACCGGTTTCCGGATCACCGATGCCGGCGTGCAGGTCGACTTCGCCGACGGGCGACGGGCCACCGGTGACCTGCTGATCGGCGCCGATGGCTTCCATTCCGCGATCCGCAGGCAGCTCATCGGCACCGAAGGGGTCCGGGACGGCGGCTACGTCTGCTGGCTGGCCACCGTGCCGTTCGAGCACCCCAGGTTCGTCCCCGGCTACGCAGCCCATTACTGGGGTGCCGGTGAACGGTTCGGGCTGGCCGACATCGGCAACGGACGCGCGTACTGGTGGGGCACCAAGAACACCGCGCCGGGCCAGAGCGCCAGCGCCGATGTCAAGGCCGAGGTAGAACGGGTCTTCTCGGGCTGGGCGCCCGAGGTGCCGGCGGTGATTCGCAGGACGCCGGCGGAGAGCATCGTGACAGTCCGGGCCCAGGACCGCCCGTTCCGTGACACCTGGGGCACGGGCCCGGTCACGCTGCTCGGCGACGCGGCGCATCCCATGCTGGTCAGCCTCGGCCAGGGTGCGGCGATGGCCGTGGAGGATGCGGCGGTGCTGGCCCAGCAGGTGGCCGCCCAGCCCGACGTCGAGCAGGGCTTGCGCGGCTATGAAGCCGCGCGGATCCCGCGCACCCGGATCATGGTCGAAGCCTCCTACGCGCTCAGCCAGGTCGAGCAGCTAGAGGGGCCGATCAAGCACCGGATGCGGGCGCTGTACTTCAAGTTCACCCGTGAATCGAAGTTCGCCGAGCAGAACGCCGGCGTCCTGATGTTCCCGGCACCTGAGCCGCCGGTCCTGGCGTCGGCCCGCTGACCCGAAGGAATGGTTCGCCACGCCACCGGTCCGGCGCTGTTCGCCGATGCGTTCCTCCGGTGACTATCGGCCTTCCACGCCGGTCCCGCCGCCGCCCGGGGTCAGATCGGTCGAGCGGATCACGTCGTCGATCAGGCCGTACTCCTTGGCCTCCTGGGCGGTGAACCAGCGATCCCGATCCGAGTCCCGGGTAATGGTCTCGAAGGTCTGGCCGGAATGATCGGCGATCAGCTGGGCCACCTCCGTCTTGGTCTTGACCAGCTGCTCGGCATAGATGCGAATATCGGTCGCGGTGCCGGCGAGGCCCGCGGATGGTTGGTGCATCAGGATCTTGGCGTGCGGCAGCGCGAATCGCTTGCCCTTGGTACCGGCCGTGAGCAGGAACTGTCCCATCGAGGCGCAGAACCCCATCGCGATCGTCACAACATCGTTCTTGATGTAGTTCATCGTGTCGTATACGGCCATACCCGCAGTGACCGAGCCGCCGGGAGAGTTGATGTAGAGGTAGATGTCCTTGTCCGGATCCGCTGCAAGCATGAGCAGCTGCGCGGTGATCTTGTTGGAGATCTCGTCGTCCACCTGCTGGCCGAGGAAGATGATCCGATCCCGCAGCAGGCCTTCGTACACGGAATCGCTGAAGGCCATTCCTCCGCCGGAAGCCAATCTGGGGTTGAGAGGTGGAAGCTCGAGGCTCGGCATGGTCGATCGTCTCCTCGCTCGTTCGTCCAATAACCCGACCAGCAGGTCGGAATTGGCGGTACTCGACACCTTACTCGCGGGTCAGGCAGCTGTTGAGCTGACGGCGTTCGCTGATAGCGGACGGGCGGATTGCAGGAAACGATGGGATCATCGGTCGACCTCGCTCCGGCGGCGAGTGGCGAGATAGGCGCGGCCCCGCGACTGTCTCGCAGCCGCATTTGCGCAGGCGTCGATCAATTCTCCGACTGCGCAGTTCGCGCGGATATCCGTCGCCAGTGAGCGCGGCGTTGTTCTTCAAAACCCGAGGGAACCCGTGCTCGGTCCGCTCGAATGCAGCGAGGCCGGTACGTCCGAGGCTCACGCATTCGACCGTCCGACAGACAGCCCCTTCTCCGCCTCGTGCAAAGCCGGTCAGGCGGACTGACCCGAGCGGACACGGACGTGGTGTCCGCTCGGGTGCGTCAGCCGGACGCCGGGCCGCTGCGACGTGATCGCCGGGATGAAACTCAGCCGGCGATGGGCTTGCGGGCACGCAGGATGACGTCGAACCGGCCCGGGTACTGGCGGTCCATCGGCTCGAAGCCCGCTTCGGTGTACCACTGCTCGAATTCCTGGGCCGTGTAGATGCGGCCCTCGGGCGAGGCGATCGTCTGGACGTACGCGGCCATGAACGCGGCATGGAGCGGGCCGGTCTCGTCGTCGTCCTGGGCGCACGCGACGATCACCATGTGACCGCCCGGCTCCAGCGCCCGGTACGTCTTCGCGAAGAGGTCGCGGACCTGGTCGGGCGACCAGATCTCCAGGAAGCGGGAGTAGACCACGCAGTCGTGCGACGAGGGGAACTCGTCCTTCCAGATGTCGGTGCCGACCGCGCTGATGCGGTCGGAGAGGCCGGCCTCGGCGATGCGGGCGGCGGCCATCTCGGCCACGTTGGGCAGTTCCAGGATGGTTGCGCCGAGATGCGGCCAGCGCTGTGCGAAACCGATGGAGTTGGTCCCGGTGCCGCCGCCGACGTCCAGCACCTTCTTGTACGACGAGAAGTCCACGGCGTTGACGAGGTCCTCGACCACCGAGCGACTCTGGTGCTCCATCATGGCCGTGAAGACCTGCTCCAGGTTCTTGTCCTCGCCGAGGAGTTCGTAGAGCGTGGTCGCCGGGGTGTCGGCGAGCAGCTCGCGGTGCAGTCCCTCGTTCTCGTTGCTCACCAGCGACTCGTGCAGCCAGCCGATCGGCTGGTACAGCATCTCGTGGGTGTAGCGGACGATCACCGGCATGAACGCGTCCTGATCGCCGGCCAGCAAGTCGGTGGCCGCGGTGTTGTGGTAGCCCTCGCCCTCCTTGCGGACGAGGCCGAACGCACAGCACCCGAGGAGCAGCACGTGTCCGGCACGGTCCTGCAGCCCGAGCTCGGCGGTGATCTCGTCAAGGCCGCAGCCCGGCCGGTTCTTGAGCAGGGTGAAGAGTTCGAGACGCAGAGCGGCGTGCATGAACGGGAACCTGAAGCTCGTGTACACCAGCTCCCACAGCTCGTCCAGGGCCGTCTCCGGGGATTCCTTCATAGTGTGCCCTCCACGTTTCTTGCAGGTCGCGATCAAGCGCCTTCGGCCACGGAACAGTCAGCTCGCATAATGTACGCTTTGTCCGGTTGATCCTCAATGCGGGGTGAGCTAGCGTAAGTGGCCCGTGCTCGGACTGGTCGGCGGGGCCGGCAACCCGGGCTTGAGGAAGGGAAGTTCGTCGTGACCGAGACCGAGAAGGCCGTCGCCGTTCCCGCGATACCCGACAGCTCCGACGGGATCGAGGTGCTCGCCTCGCTCAGCCCCGACTTCGTCGCCGACCCGTACCCCGCCTACGCGCGGCTGCGCGAGCGCGGTCCGGTGCACCAGGTCATGACGCCTGACCAGGGCCTGGTGTGGCTCGTGGTCGGCTACGAGGCCGCACGCGACGCCTTCAGCTCCCCGAAGCTCAGCCGGGACTGGCACCGCGAGTGGCGGCAGGAGGGCTGGGAACCGCCGTACGCCCTGGACATGCTCGGCAACACCAACATGTTGATGAGCGACCCGCCCCACCACACCCGGCTGCGGAAGCTGGTGTCGCAGGAGTTCACGGCCCGGCGGGTCGAGAAGATGCGCGGACGCGTCCAGGAGATCACCGACGAGCTGCTGGACCGCATGACGGCGGGCGGAGCGCGCCGGGCCGACCTCATCGACGCGTTCGCCTCCCCGCTGCCCATGATCGTCATCTGCGAGCTGCTCGGCGTCCCTGGCCTGGACCGCGCCGCCTTCCACCACTGGTCCAACGAGACCCTCGCCCCCACCAGTGCCGAGGCGGAGAAGGAGGCGTACGAGCAGATCATGCCGTATCTCGGGGGCCTCATCGCCGCCAAGCGGGAGAAGCCCGGAGAGGACCTGCTCAGCGCCCTCGTCCACACGGCCGACGAGGGCGGCGACCGGCTCACCGAGGACGAGTTGATCTCGTTGGCCTTCCTGCTGCTCGTCGCCGGGCACGAGACGACGGTCAACACGATCGGCAACGCGGTGCGCATGCTCTTCGCGCACCCCGAACAGCTGGCGGCGGTGCGGGCCGATCCGGCGGGGCTGGCGGAGGGGCTGGTGGAGGAGACGCTGCGCTACGAGGGGCCGGTGCCGACCACCACGCCGCGCATCGCGCTGGAGGACACCGAGATCGGCGGCGTGCGGGTGCCGCGCGGTGGCATGGTGCTGGTCGACATGGCCGCCGCGGACCGCGATCCGGCACGCTTCCCCGATCCGGAGCGCTTCGACGTCCGACGCGCGGACGCCCGGAACCACCTCTCCTTCGGCTACGGAACCCGCTTCTGCCTGGGCGCCCCGCTCGCCCGACTCGAGGGCGAGGTGGCGCTGCGCGCGCTGCTGGAGCGCTGTCCGGACCTGGCCCCGGATGGGGAGCCGGGCGAGTGGCTGCCGGGGATTCTGCTCCGGGGCGTGCGGACGCTGCCCGTGCGGTGGTGATGCGCCCGCAGGCTGGCCGGCGGGCGCGCGGTCGCGGCCACCTCGTTCGCGCCGGACGGCGGGGACTGTCCGCGGTGCTGTGATGTCGGCGCCGTCAACGCCGGCCGAGATTCGGCCCCCTGTCGCAGGTCCATTCCTTGGCGGCTGGTCGAGGTCAGCCCTGCCGGGGCCGGGGCAATTCTGAGCTCGGCGACTGTCCGGTGAGAATCGTCCCGCTCTGCGGGAAGACCGTTGAGGTTGTGCCGGTCTCCGCCCTTCCCCTGGCCGCGACCGGTCGGCGGTCCTCGTTCCGGCCTTCCATCCCGCTCCGCGAGACGGGCGGGACGGCAGAGTGTTGGGCCGGCATCACGGGTACTCCTCGAATCGGCGCGAGATCCGGGCCGCCCGGCCCTGCTGCGCCCAGGTCGCGCGCCGGCATGGTTGTCACTGCAATTCAATGCCGTGTGAATTTACTGTGTGATCGACGTGGTGCGTGCCGGGTGCAGCCAGCGAGCGGTCGAGTTGACGGATTCGCCTTTCGGATTGTGCGGTCAACTCAGGCGTATCGGAGGGTGATGGCCGAAATGCTTACGTAGGCACCGCTGTCGGCCGACGTATTCATCGGGGGACAAAACGACCGCTCGTCAGTTGTCATCCCGCGACGAATGCGACCCCGCCGCGCCCGCCGGCGCGAGGGGCCTGGAGGCTGGACCGGAGAACGGGGACTGACTTGCTCGCACGATTCGGCCGTGCCCTGCACCACCGTCGCAACCTGGTCGGGGTGCTGGCGATCGCGTTCGTCGTCCTCTGCGGTCTGTGGGGTGGCGCGGTCCAGAGCAAGCTGAGCGTCGCGCGGGACGCCTTCGACGCACCGCATTCGGAGAGCGTGGTCGCCCAGAACGAGTTGCAGGCTGCCAGCCACTCCAGCGCGGAGCCGGACTTCGTGGCGCTGATCCGCAACGACCAGGGCATCACCAGCCCGGCCGGTCACGCGCAGGTGCAGCAGGTGCTCGACATCGTCGGCTCCCAGCCGGCCGTCGCCCGGGTGGCCGCTCCGTTCGGCACGCCGGACGCGCTGCGCACCCCGGTCGCGCAGGACGGCCGGGTCGGCTTCGTGGCCGCCTACTTCACGCCGATCGACGGCACCACGGCCCAGACCGACGCGCAGAAACTCAAGGATGCCCTCGACCGCGTTCCGAATGTGGAATCCGGTGGCCCGCTGCTCGTCTACAAGCAGATCGACGACCAGGTCAAGAAGGACTCCTCGCTGGCCGAGATGCTGGCGTTCCCGGTGCTGTTCCTGCTGACCCTGCTCTTCTTCCGCAGCGTGGTCGCCGCATTGCTGCCCCTCGTGGTGGCCGCGGTCTCGGTGGTCGGCACGTTCGCGGTACTGCGCACCGTCGTCGAATTCACCAGCGTCTCCATCTTCGCCGTCAATCTGGTCACCGCACTCGGGCTCGGGCTGGCAATCGACTACGCGCTGTTCATCGTGAATCGCTATCGCGAGGAACTGGCCGTCGGCGGCCCGCCGGACGCGGTGCTGTCCCGGACGATGGCCAGCGCCGGGCGGACCGTCGCGTTCTCCTCGGTCACCGTCGCCCTGGCCTTCGTCGCGTTGCTGGTGTTCCCGCAGCAGACCATCCGCTCGATGGGCATCGGCGGCCTGTCGGTGTCGCTGATCTCCGGCCTGAGCGCGCTGACCGTGCTGCCGGCGCTGCTGGCCAAGCTCGGCCACCGGGTCAACTCGCTGGCCCCGGCCCGGCTGCAGCGCGCCGCCGAGCGCAGCGCCCGGCCGGACGAGAACGGCGCCTGGTACCGGCTGTCCCGCTTCGTCATGCGCCGCGCGGTCCCGGTCGCGGTGATCACCGCCGCGGTGCTGATCGCGATCGGCCTGCCCACCCTGGGGGTGAAGTTCGGCCGGCCGGACGCCAGCGTGCTGCCGGCCAGCGCCAGCGCCCGCCAGGTGTCGGAGCAGCTGAACAGCGCCTTCGGGGCCAACGCCTCGGCGCCGATCGTGGTCGCGGTGCGCGGCCCGCAGGGTGCCGGCGACCAGGTCGCGGCGCTCGCGGACACGGTGCGCCGGCTGCCCGGGGTGGCCGCCGTGCAGCCGCCGCAGCAGCTGGCCGGCGGGCTCTGGCAGCTCGACGTGACCAGCACCGGCGACGCGGTGTCGAAGGCCGCGCAGTCGGCGGTGCACGGGCTGCGCGACCTCTCGGCCGCCCCGCTGCAGCTGAAGGTGACCGGTGAGCCGGCCCGCTACCTCGATCAGCAGAGCTCGATCGGGCACCGGTTGCCGCTGGCCCTGCTGGTGCTGCTGGTGACCTCGCTGGCCGTGCTGCTGCTGATGACCGGATCGGTGATCCTGCCGATCAAGGCGATCGTGATGAACCTGCTGACGCTGAGCGCGATGTTCGGCGTGCTGGTGCTGATCTTTCAGGACGGCCACCTGCAGGGACTGCTCGGCTTCACCAGCACCGGGTCGCTGGAACCGGAGACGATGGTGCTGCTGTTCATCGTCGCCTTCGCGCTGACCACCGACTACGGCGTCTTCCTGCTGACCCGGATCAAGGAGGCCCGCGACCGGGGCATGAGCAACACCGAGGCGGTCGCGCACGGCCTCGAGCGGACCGGCCGGATCGTCTCCTCGGCCGCGCTGCTGATGTGCGTGGCGCTGGGCACCCTGGTCATCTCCAAGATCGGCTACATCAAGGAACTCGGCCTGGGCGCGGTCGTGGCGATCGTCGTCGACGCCGCCCTGGTCCGCCCGCTGCTGGTGCCGTCGCTGATGAAGCTGCTCGGCCGCTGGAACTGGTGGGCGCCGGGCAACCTGCGCGGCATCGGCCACGAGGTCTCGGTCGATCTGCCCGCCGTGGAGGCCTCGGGCACTCGATAGCGCCCGCTGCCGGCCTGAGAATTGCGGGCCGTGCTAATTCAACATCGCATGACATATCGGACGGGGGATATGAATATGGTTCGCGCGGTGATGTCGTGCTGCCCGGAAATGCATTCTGTTACGGCGCGTATGCGACCGGTGCGAATTTGTCACCAGCAATACGTCAAGTCTGTCGAGTAATTTCCGAATTCGGCTTGATGTTACTTCGAAGTACGTTGTAGCTTTTTTTCAGGACGTGCGCGTTTTACCGCAGCAACGAATGTCGGGCGGTGCGCATGGAGATTTTCGTTTCATCGCTCTGCACATATCAGGCACCGCTGACGTCAACTGCCGGCTGATTCGCGTGCCACCCATCAACTGTCAATGAATCGTGAGCTGCTGCAAGCACGTTCCGTGAGGGGGCGCAAGAATGAACAAGCTCGGCGTCATCGATCGCGTCGATCTGCCGGTCGACCGCATTCCGACCCGCTGGTACAACGTCATGCCGGACCTGCCGCGGCTGCCCGAGAAGTACATCGACAACTCCACCGGTCAGCCGGTCACCCAGGAGTACATGGAGCGGTTGCTGGTCAAGGCGATGGCCGCCCAGGAGAGCACCCTGGAGCGCTGGGTGACCATCCCGGAGCCGGTCCGCGAGGCCTACAAGCTCTGGCGGCCGACCCCGCTGATCCGGGCCGTCGCGCTGGAGCGGGAACTCGACACCCCGGCCCAGATCTGGTTCAAGTACGAGGCCACCTCGCCCAGCGGCAGCCACAAGCTGAACTCCGCGCTGGCCCAGGCCTACTACGCCAAGCGGGAGGGCCACACCCGGCTGGTCACCGACACCGGCGCCGGCCAGTGGGGCAGCGCGCTGGCGCTGGCCTGCCGGCTGATGGACCTGGACCTGCTGGTCTTCATGATCCGCGCGAGCTTCCACCAGAAGCCCTACCGCCGGTACCTGATGGAGACCTACGGCGCCGAGGTCCGGCCGAGCCCGAGCACCACCACCGAGTTCGGGCGCGACCTGCTGGCCAACGACCCGGACCACCCCGGCACCGAGGCCACCGCGGTCAGCGAGGCCATCGAGTGCGTCTACAGCGACGAGGGCTCGCGGCTGTCGGTGGGCGCCTTCTCCAACCACAACCTGATGCACCACACCGTGATCGGGCAGGAGCTGAAGGAGCAGTTGGCCGAGATCGGCCGGACGCCGGACTACCTGATCGCCTCGGTCGGCTGCGGCTCGAACCTCGGCGGCTTCTCGTTCCCGTTCGTAGAGGACAAGCTGAACGGCGCCGACCTGACCATCCTGGCCGCGGAGCCCGAGGCCTGCGCCCCGCTCACCTACGGCGAGTACCGGCTCGACTTCGCCGACGCGGCCGGCCGCGGCCCGGGCGTGCACACCTACACCCTCGGCCACGACTTCGTGCCGCCGCCGATCCACGCCGGCGGCCTGCGCTACCACGGCTGCGCGCCGCTGGTCGGCCTGATCCGGCACGAGGGCATCCTGGACGCGGTCGCCTACGGCCAGACCGACGTCTTCAAGGCGGCGTCCACCTTCGCCAAGCTGCACGGCTACCTGCCGGCGCCGGAGAGCGCGCACGCGATCCGGGCGGCGATCGACATCGCGCTGGACTGCAAGCGCACCGGCCGGGACGCCACCATCGTCTTCAACTACAGCGGCCACGGCCTGCTCGACCTGGAGGCGTACGGCCGCTACAACGCCGGCCTGCTGCGCGACGTCGAGCGGGAGGACTTCTCGGCCGCGAGCCTGGCGGCGATGCGGGTATGAGGTCCTATCCGCTCTACATCGACGGCAAGGACGTCGAGGGCCAGCGCTGGACCTACGTGATCCGGTCCTCGGCACTGCTGCGCGACGCCACGGCGGCCTTCAACCTCAAGCGCTCACTCGAACTGGGCAACGGTGCCGAGCCGACCGAGGACGTGATCGGCCGGTGTGCGGTCTCCTCCACCGAGGACAACGAGCGCGCGCTGCAGGCCGCCCGCCGGGCCAGCCGCACCTTCCGCTCGTTCCCGCAGGAGGTCCGCAGCCGGATCGTGGTCGAGTTCAACGAGACCCTGGCCGACCGGTCGGACGAGCTGACCGAGATCCTGATGGCCGAGGGCCACCCGCGCCGGCTCGCCCAGTGGGAGATCAGCGGCATGCTGCGCGGCTGCGATGCCGCGACCGTGGCCTGGTACGAGACCCAGCTGCGCCAGACCTTCACCTCCGACGGCCGCCAGCTGGAACTGGTGCGCAAGCCGGACGGCGTGGTGTGCGTGAACCCGCCGCAGAACGCGGCCGGTTCCAACGCCGCGCTCGGGGTGATGGCGCTGCTGGCCGGCAACACCCTCGTGGTGAAGGCGCCCCGGTCGATGCCGCTGAGCGTCATGTTCGTCTACCGCGAGATCCTGGCCCCGATCCTGGAACGGCACGGCGCGCCGCCCGGCACGCTGAACCTGATCAGCGGCAACGCCGGCACCATCCTGCGCAGCTGGGTGGCCAGCCCGCTGGTCGACAACATCCTGTTCTTCGGCGACAGCGCGGCCGGCCTCAAGCTCGGCGAGGACTGCCTGCGCGCGGGCAAGAAGACGGTGCTCGAGCTGGCCGGCAACGACGGCTTCGTGGTCTGGAAGGACGCCGACCTCGAGGCCGCCGCCCGGGCGCTGGAGGAATGCTTCTACGGCAGCAGCCAGATCTGCATGGTGCCCAAGCACGCCATCGTGCACCCGGCGGTCGCCGACGAGTTCCTGGAGATCTTCCTCAGGCGGGTCTCGGCGCTGCGGCCCGGCTATCCGGAGGAGGACGACGTCCTGCTCAGCCCGGTGCTGAAGGTCGACAAGTTCTTCGACTTCATGGCCGAGGCCAAGGGGGCCGGCGCGCAGGTGCTGTGCGGCGGCGAGCGGGTCGACGTCGAGGGACTGCCCTCCACCACCGGCCTGTTCTGCCAGCCGACGGTGATCCGGGTGGACGGCCTGGAGCTTGCCGGGCAGCTGTCGGTCGTGCGGGAGGAGACGTTCTTCCCGATGCTGCCGATCGTCGTCCCGGAGACGGACGCGGACAGCCAGCTGGTGGAGGAGGTGCTCGACTTCCTCAACGGCAACAAGTACGGCCTGCGCAACTCGGTGTGGACCACCGACGACGAGCTGGCCCACCGGTTCGCCGCGGACCTGATGAACGGCGGCCTGCTCAAGATCAACGACTCGCACATCGGGTTCAACTCCTACCTGTCCACCCACGGCGGCACCGGGCACACCGGCGGCCCGTACGGCGAGCTGAACTACGTGGGCCTGCGCACCACCCACCTGCAGGGAATCTCCTGGGGTGACGGGGATCCGCGCCCGCTCGACCCGCGGGTGAAGTCGGTGGCGACCGAGGCCGCAAGGAGCTAGCACCATGTCGACCAGCCGCAGCTGGAGCGCACCGCCGTCCGGGGGCACCGTCGCCGGCGAGCACTTCGACGTCATCGTCGTGGGTGCTCGCTGCGCGGGGTCGTCGCTGGCCACCATGCTCGCCCGGGCCGGCCTGAAGGTGGCCGTGATCGAGCAGGTGCGCTTCCCCAAGCCGACCCTGTCCTCGCACCTGATGGAGGCCGACGGCATCCAGTTCCTGCAGCGCCTCGGGGTGCTGGAGGAGGTCCGGGCGACCGGCGTGCGGTTCATGCAGCACGTCGACCTGCGGCTGAACGAGCTGCGGCTGGTGCGGCGCTGGCCGCTGCGCTTCGACGACCTGGGCGGCGCGCTCTTCCTGCGCCGGCACCTGCTCGACTCGATCCTGGCGGACGCGGCGGTGGCGGCCGGCGCGGACGTCCGGTTCGGCACCAAGGTGGTCGAGCTGCTCTGGGACCGCGACCGGGTGTGCGGCGTGCGGGTGCAGGACCAGCACGCCGAACGCCGGCTCTGCGCCCCGCTGGTGGTCGGCGCGGACGGCCGGTCCTCGATCGTCGGGCACATGACCGGCGCCCGGAAGTACAACATCAATCCGAACGGGCGCTCGTACTACTTCACCTTCTTCGAGGGGGCGAAGGAGTCGGCCAACGACACCTTCGTCTTCCACCGCTGGGGTGACCGGATGGTGTGGGCCGGCCCGGCCGACAGCGGGCTCTACCTGGTGGGCATCTCGCCGGAGGGGCACGAGCGCGAGTACTTCCGCACCCACACCCAGGAGGGGCTGCTGGCGCACCTGCGCCGCTGCGAGCCGACCGCCGAGGGGCTGGCCGACGCCCGGATCGCCACCCAGATCTCGGGAATCCGCAAGTTCGACGGCTACTTCCGGCAGGCCTCCGGTCGCGGCTGGGTGCTGGCCGGCGACTCCGGGCACTTCAAGGATCCGGCGGCCGGGCGGGGGATCGGCGACGCGTTCCTGCAGGTGGACGCGCTCGCCCCGGCGATCGTCTCCGGCCTGGACGGCTCGGCCGACGGGCTCGACAACACGCTGGCCCGGTGGGGGGAATGGCGCGACAAGCGGCTGCAGAGCTACTACTGGCTGGCCACCGACCTGGGCGGCGCCGGCACCTTTCCGAGCATGGTGCCCGAGGCGGTCCGGCGGCTGGAGGAGCGCGGTGAGCTGAGCCGGTTCTTCGACCTCTTCAGCCACCGCACCGACTACTACGACGTGTTCCCGCTGCGCGACGTGGGCCTGGCCACCGGCCGGATGCTGCTGCGCGGCGAGCACAAGCGGCTGCCGCTGATGCGGGAGGCGGTCACCCTGCTGGCCCGCGAGCCACGCCGCCGCTGGATCAACAAGCGCCCGGCGCTGGCCGCGTCCGAGGTGGTGGCCGCCCCGGCCGACCGGGTGCGGCGCGGCGGCGGTACCGCCAACGGCGCCTCGAACGGCGGTGCTGCCAACGGCAGTGCTGCCAACGGCAACGCTGCCAACGGCAGTGGCTCGCACGGCAGTGCCGCGATCCTCCATGGCAGCAACGGCAACGGCAACGGTGCGCACGCCGAGACGCCGGCCGAGCTGACCGGGCTGGTGCCCGAGGCGGAGCCGGCACCGTGACCGGACAGCCCACGACGGGCGGGGAGTCGAGCATGCGGCAGGTGGCCGACGAGCCGCGGATGGAGGCCGACGTGATCGTCGTCGGCGCCGGCCTGGCCGGGCTGACCGCGACCCGCGAGCTGACCGAGGCCGGCTGGACGGTCCGGCTGCTGGAGGCCCGCGACCGGGTCGGCGGCCGGCTCAAGGGCTACCAGCTCGGCGGTGGCCGGGTGGCCGACCTCGGCGGGGAGTACTTCGGCGACAAGAGCACAGCCATCGCCGAGGTGGCCCGGTCGGTCGGCGTCGAGGGCTTCCGGACGTTCGACGCGGGCCAGCGGCTGTCGTTCATCGAGGGCCGGCGCTACGCCTACACCGGGCTGTTCCCGTGGCGGATGGGACCGGCCACGCTGGCCGACTTCGGCCAGGCGGTGCTCAAGATCGAGCGGCTGGCCAAGACCGTGCCGCCGGAGAGCCCGTGGGGTGCGGCCCGCGCGAGCACGTTCGACAGCCAGACGTTCTGGTCGTGGATGCAGCGCAACGTCGCCACCCGGACCGCCAAGGCGTTCCTCACCATGGCGGTCGAGGCGGCCTACTGCGCCCACCCGGCCGACCTGTCGCTGCTGCACGTGCTCTACTACGCCAACGCCTCCGGCGGCTTCCGCTACCTGCTGGAGATCAGCGGCGGCATCCAGAAGTACCGGTTCGACGGCGGCGCGCACAGCATCCCGGCGAAGCTGGCCGCCCGGCTGCCCGACGAGGTGCGGCTCGGCGCGGTGGTGCGCACCATCGAGCAGCGGTCGGACTCGGTCGTGGTGCGCGGCGACGGCTTCACCGCGCACGGCCGGTGGGCGGTGGTCGCCGTCCCGCTGACCCTGGCCGGCCGGATCCGGTACGAGCCGGCGCTGCCCGGCTTCCGCGACCAGCTCACCCAGCGGATGCCGGCCGGTTCGGCGATGAAGTGCCTGGCCGTCTACGACGAGCCGTTCTGGCGCGCCGAGGGGCTGTCCGGCCAGGTGACCAGCACCGACGGGCCGTTCCGGGTCGCCTTCGACACCTCGCCGCGGGAGGGCCGGCCCGGCGTGCTGTCGGCCTTCGTGACCGGCTCGGCCGCGCGGAAGATGACCCGGCTGACCCGGGCCGAACGCCGCGCCGCGGTGCTCGACGGGCTGGTGCGCGGCCTCGGCCCGCGGGCGGGAAGGCCGGCCGACTTCGTCGAGCAGAACTGGCTGGACGAGGAGTTCACCCGGGGCTGCTACCACGGCTTCGCGCCACCCGGCGTCTACACCTCGTTCGGGCCGGCGCTGCGCACCCCGATCGGCCGGATCCACTGGGCCGGCACCGAGACCGGCGTGCACCAGATGGGCTCGATGGGCGGCGCGATCGACTCCGGCCGCCGGGTGGCCCGCGAGCTGCTGGCCCGCGACGCCGACGAGTTCGACCCGGCGGCGGCAATCCCGGCGGCGGTGCGGCGTGGCTAGCGGAGCTCGCCCGCTGCTGGTCGTCGGCGGGTACGGCCTGGTCGGCGAGCAGGCCGCCCGGCTGCTGCGCCGGCGCCACCCCGAGCTGCCGTTGCTGCTGGCCGGCCGGCGCCCGGAGAGCGGCGCCCGACTGGCCGAGTCGCTCGGCGCGCGCACCGTGGCCGTGGACGTCACCGACCCCGACCCGCTCGCCGGGCTGCCCGACCGGCCGGCCGCGGTGCTGGCCGTGGTCAGCGACCCGGCCGACCGGCTGCTGGTCGCGGCGATGCGGGCCGGCCTGCCCTACGCCGACGTGAACCGGGCCGGGCATGCCGGCATCCTCGACGTGGCGGTGGCCGCGGCCCGGGAGCGGCCCACCGCGCCGGTGCTGCTGTCGGGCAGCTGGCTGGCCGGCGTCTCGGCGCTGCTCGCCGCGGCCGCGGTCGCCGAGCTCGGCGGCGCGGACTCGGTGGAGATCACCGCGCTGACCTCCTCCGACGACAAGGTCGGCCCGGACTCCTGGGGTTTCAGCGACCGGCTGGCCTGGCCGTACTACGGCATGCGGGACGGCGCCCGGCGGCCCACCCACCCGCTGACCGAGCTGCGCACGGTGCGCTGCGCCGACGGGGTGGAGCGCCCCGCCGCGCTGATCGGCACCCTGGAGCAGACCACGCTGCCGCTGACCCTGGGCGTGCCGACCGTGCAGACCCGGATGGCGCTGCAGAGCCCGGCCTCCTTCTACGGCCTGGTCGGGCTGAAGCGCTCCGGTGCGCTGCGGGCGATGGCCCGGCCGGCGCTGCGCGGGCTGCGCCAGGCGCTGCTGCAGCGGCCCGGCACCGGTGACTTCGCCGGCCTCACGGTGACGGCCAGCAGCGGCGCGCGGACCGTCACGGTGGACGTGCTCGACACCCGCGGCCAGGCGCACCTGAGCGCGGCCGGCGCGGCCTGCGCGGCCGAGCGGGTGCTGGGCCTGACCGGTGGCGCGCTGCCGGCCGGGCTGTCGTTCCCGGAGCAGTTCGCCGACAGTGCGGCGGATCTGGAGATCCTGCGCCAGGCCGGGGTGGTCGTTCGCCGCACCGGATTCAGCACCGATGCCGTCCCGCCGAGCGCGGCGGTGGCCCGAGAGAAAGTGGCATGAGCATGGCCAAGGGGGTTTCGCCGGCACTGCTGCTCGGCGTGCTGCGTTCGGTGGGCGCCGCGGCGTTCCTGGCGCCGGGCGCGGGTGCGAAGACGTTCGGCATCCCGGCCGACGGCGAGGGCAAGTACCTGGTCCGGCTGTTCGCCGCGCGCAACGTCGCGCTGACCGCCGGGCTGCTCGCCAGCCGCGGCAACGCGCGCCGGCTCTGGTACCAGGCCGGCATCGCCTGCGACGTGCTCGACCTCGGCGCCGGCCTGATCGGCTTCGCCGAGGGCAAGAAGCGCTCCTCGGCCACCGTCGACACCGCCGCGTCGCTGCTGGCCACCGCGTTCGGGGTGGCCGGCCTGCTGCGGGACCGGGCCGGCCGGTGACCGCGGTCGAGACCGCCCGCCCGGGCCCGCCGGCCGATGGGGATTCGGTCGACAAGGTCTGCGTGATCGGCGCCGGCTCGGCGGGCATCGCGATGTGCCGGGCGCTGGTGGTGCGTGGCATCGCCTTCGACTGCCTGGAGCGCCGCGGCGACCTGGGCGGCCTCTGGCGCTACCCGGCCGAGGACGGCGGCAGCTGCGCCTACCCGTCGCTGTTCGCCAACACCTCCCGGACCGTCATGCAGTACCCGAGCTACCCGATGCCCGCGGACTATCCGGAGTACCCGCACCACAGCCAGGTCGCCCGCTACTTCGACGACTACGCCCAGCACTACGGGCTGCGCGAGCACATCGAGTTCGGCGTCGAGGTGTCCCGGGTCGAGCAGCTGCCCGGCGGCGGCTGGGCGGTGACCCTCGGCGACGGCTCGGTGCGGCGCTACCGCGCGGTGCTGGTCGCCTCCGGCGGCCGGCACGGCACGCCGGTGCGGGCCCGGTACGAGGGCAGCTTCACCGGCACCGAACTGCACTCGATGGACTACGCCGGGCCCGAGCCGTTCGCCGGCAGGCGGGTGGTGGTGATCGGCCTCGGCGCCACCTCGGCCGACCTCGCCACCGAGATCTCCCGGGTCGCCGCGGCCACCCACCTGTCGGTGCGGACCGGTCACTACGTGGTGCCGAAGATCCTCGAGGGCAAGCCGATCGACAAGCTCTCGCCGTTCATGAAGAAGCTCTCGGTGGAGCAGCGCCGGCCGCTGCTGAGCCTGATGCTCAAGCTGGTGCACGGCGACATGACCGCCTACGGCCTGCCCAAGCCGCCGTACAAGCCGGGCCAGGGACCGCTCATCTCGACCAGCGAGTTCCTGCCGGCGATCGTGCACGGCCGGATCCAGCCCAAGCCGGTGATCTCCTCGGTCGAGGGCAGCACCGTGCGGTTCGCCGACGGCAGCGAGGTGGAGGCCGACGCGATCGTCCACTGCACCGGCTACCGGATCGATTTCCCTTTCCTCGCCGAGGAGATCGCCGGCGACGGGGTCGACGCGCCGCCGCTCTACCACCAGGTGGTGCCGCCGGAGCTCGACGGGCTGTACTTCATCGGCCTGCTGCACTCGATGATGTCGCTGATGCCGCTGGCCGAGCACCAGGCCGAGTGGGTCGGCGACCTGCTGGCCGGCACCGTCCGGCTGCCGTCCCGCGGCCAGATGTGGTCGAGCATCCGCAGCACCCGGCGCCGGCAGGACAAGCGCTTCTACGACTCGTCCGGCCACCTGCTGGTCGACCCGAACGAATACGAGCGGCTCATCGACGGCGAGCGCCGCAGCCATGCCACGACCGACCGCGCGGTGACCGCCGCGCCGACCCGTTAAGGGGTGACGTCCATGCTCTCGCTCACCGGTGACGCGACGGCCAGGTCCACCATCGACGCGAGCAGCCGCCGGATCGACCCGGGCGGCCTGCTGCGCGGCCAGTTCGACCGGCGGCGGGTGTCGCTGTTCCGGCCGGTCAACGTCGGCCTGATGGCCGAGCGGGCCGCGGAGAAGTTCGGCCGCAGCGTGCCGCTCTACCTCGACCAGCCGTTCACCTGGGATCCGGCCGGCCGGGTCGAGCTGGACTACGTCGAATTCGCCGAGCTGGTCGAGCAGTTCTCCGCGGTGTTCGCGGCGGCGGGGATCGGCCGCTGGGACCGGGTGGCGATCGTGAAGACGCCGAACTACGACATCCAGGCGCTGGCCTGGGCGGCCGCCCGGATCGGTGCCATCCCCGCGCTGATCTCGGCCCGGCTGGATGCCGACATCATCAACGTGCTGCTCGATCGGCTGCAGCCGAAGGCGATCGTCACCGATCCCGAGATCGCGGCGTACGCCGGCCTGGACCGCGAGCGGCTGGCCCGGCTCGGCGCGGTGGCGATCGCCCCGATCGACGGCGGCATCCCGGTGGCCGACCTGTGGGGCGGCGCGGTCCCGTCGCCGAGCCCGCTCAAGGACGACGAGCCGATGATGATCACCCACACCTCCTCGACCACCGGCATCTCGAAGATGGCCGAGTGCTCGGCGATCGGGGTGTCCTACTCGGCGATGATGGAATCCGTCTTCCCCTTCGTGCACAACCCGAACGAGCTCTTCGCCAGCGCCATCTCGCACGTGCACGTCCGGGCCGCGGTCACCCAGCAGGCCTCGATGTCACGCGGCACCCCGGTGCTCGGCATCGGCGCCCCGACCGACGACGCGATCCTGCGGCTCTTCCAGCAGTACCGGCCGACGATCATCGAGGCGCACCCGAACGCGTTCATGGCCTGGGAGGAGCTGATCGACCACCCGGCCGACCCGTTCGCCAGCATCCGGATCTTCTTCAACACCTTCGACGCGATCCACCCGCGCACCATCCGCACGCTGCTCGACGCCTCGAAGCGGTCGTTCCCGGTCTGGATCCAGTGCTACGGCATGACCGAGACCCAGGTCGTCACGACGCGCACCTACACCAAGCGCTCGATCCGGCGGGTCGGCGGCGACTCGCGCAGCGTCGGCTGGCCGGTCCCGGGCGTCCGGGTGCGGATCGCCGACCCGAAGACCGGCAAGCGCCGGCGCGACCAGAACGAGCCGGGCATGATCCAGGCCAGGACCCGGGCCCGGGCGCTGTCGTTCGTCGGCACGCCGGAGAAGTTCTCCGAGCGCCGGCACGGCAAGTGGTTCGACACCGGCGACTGGGGCCGGCTCAATGGCATCCGCCAGCTCGAGGTGCTCGACCGGGTGGCCGACCGGATCGAGGGCGTGGAGAGCTGCCTGTGGATCGAGGACGTGCTGCTCGACCGGATCCCGGACGCCGAGGAGATCGTGGTGGTGCCGGACGAGGCCGGCCGGGCCGTCCCGGTGGTCTGCATGCGGGACGGCAAGCGGCTCGACCCCGGCACCTGGCGCACCGCGGCGGCCGGCATCACCGGCCTGCGCGAGCCGTTCGAGGTGAGCCCGGAGGCGCTGCAGCGCACCGCCACGGTCAAGGCCCGGCGCTACCTGCTGACCGAGATGATCAAGAACGGCGATCACGAGCGGGCCGAGCCGGTCCGCCGCGAGGTCGTCCTGCGTGACGGCGCCTGAGCCGGATCCCCTTACGAACTCGACGCCATCACCGGACGAGGAGAGGCAATGCAGAACATCAGCGAGAACCCGACGATCGAGGCCGACGTCATCGTCGTCGGCGCCGGGTTCGCCGGCATCATGGCGGCCCGCGAGCTGAAGCTGGCCGGCAGGAAGGTCGCGCTGCTGGAGGCGCGGGACCGGCTCGGCGGCCGCTCGTACAGCAAGCCGATCGGCGACGGCAAGGTGGTCGAGCTGGGTTGTGAGTTCCACGGCCAGGACGACTCGGTCAGCGCGCTCACCGCCCGTTCGGTCGGCATCGGCTCGCACAAGGTGTACGACACCGGCTACAAGCTGATCGACAACGACGGCACCCTCTCGCGCTGGAAGGGCTCGATCCCCAAGGTCAGCCCGCTGGCGCTGGCCGACTTCGGCCAGGCGGCGCTGCGGCTGGAGCGGATGCGGCTGGAGGTGCCGCAGGAGGCGCCGTGGCAGGCCCCGCACGCCCCGCAGTGGGACAACGAGACGATGTGGTCCTGGACCCGGCGCAACATCCGCACCAAGGAGGGCCGCTCGCTGATGCGGCTGCTCATCGAGAGCGGCATCGGCGCCTCGCCCTCGGAGGTGTCGCTGCTGCACGTGCTCAACTACTCCAACGGCACCGGCGGTTTCCGGGCCACCACCACGGTCACCGGCGGCACCCTGGAGAACCGCTTCCTCGGCGGCTCGCAGAACGTCGCGCAGACCCTGGCCGCCACCGTGGACGCCGACACCTACACCGGCGCCGAGGTGCGCCGGATCGAGCACTCCGGTGACCGGGTGCGCGTCACCGGCCCGGGTTTCACCGCGGTCGGCCGCCGGGTGGTGGTCGCGGTGCCGGTGCCGCTGGCCGGGCGCATCCAGTACGACCCGGTGCTGCCGGGCGCGCGGGACCAGCTCACCCAGCGGATGACGATGGGCGCCGCGATCAAGTACCTGGTGCTCTTCGACGAGCCGTTCTGGCGCAACGACGGCATGACCGGGCTGGCGATCAGCCACACCAGCCCGATCCGCGCGGTGCTCGACGGCAGCCCGCCGGACGGCAGCCCGGGCGTGCTGACCGCGTTCGTCACCGGCCCGCCGGCCCGGGTGCTGGCCCGGATGACCGGCGGCGAGCGGCGCGAGCTGCTGCTGCGCCAGCTGGTGCACTACTTCGGGCCGCGGGCCGGCAAGCCGTACGACTTCATCGAGCAGAACTGGATGGCCGAGCAGTACACCCGCGGCTGCTACCACGCCTACGCCCCGCCCGGCCTCTACACCGAGTTCGGGCCGAGCCTCAAGCAGCCGATCGGCCGGATCCACTGGGCGGGTGCGGAGACCGTCCCGGTGGAGTTCGGCTCGATGTCCGGGGCGATCTACTCCGGCCGCCGGGTCGCCACCGAGATCCTGGCCCACGACGAGGGTGAGCTGTCCGAGGCGGCGCTGGCCGAGCTGTCGGCCGGCTGATCCGCCGCCCCGCCGAGTCCGTCCTAGGAAAGGACCACCTTCGATGCTGCTGTGCGTCCACATCGCCGAGCCCGGCATGCGCAAGTCGCTGGGGCTGCTGCGGGCCAAGCCCCGGCCCGAGAAGATCGACGGCCTGCGCTACGCCGAGACCTGGCTGATGAGCCCGTTCCGGACCGGCCTGATCCCCTCGACGGACGTCAGCGGCGTCGCGATGGTCACCGCCTGGGAGAGCGACGACGCGCTCGACCGGTTCCTCGACCACCCGCTGGCCGAGCCGTACGCCGACGGCTGGCGGGCCCGGTTCGAGCCGGTGCGCACGGTCGGCGCCTGGCCGTGGCTGCCCGACCTGCCCCGGCAGGAACGTGACACCGGCGACAGCCCGGTCGCGGTGCTGACCATGGCCCGGATGCGGCTGCCCAAGGTGCCGGCGTTCGCGGCGGCCGCCGCCCCGGCCGAGCGCGAGGCGGTCCGGCACCCGGCCTACCTGGGTGGCGCGTCGCTGATGCACCCGCCGAGCCTGATCGCCACGCTGAGCCTGTGGCGCAACGTCCGCGAGATGCGCCAGTACACCGTCGGGGCCTACCCGGGCGGGCACCGGGACGCGATGCGCAAGCACGACGAGCAGGTGTTCCACCACGAGACGGTCTTCGTGCGATTGTTGCCCTACGCCGTCGAAGGGCAATGGAACGGGAGCAACCCGCTCGATATGCTCCAACCGCTGCCGGCCGGCTGATCCGGGTCGGGTCGCGGGCAGCGCGCAGCAGCCGCAGGCAGCAGGGGGAATCCGAGGATGCGGACGATCGAACTACCGGCCGGGACCATCGGCTACACCGACTCCGGCGGCACCGGGCCGGTGGTCGTGCTGCTGCACGGCCTGCTGATGGACGACACGCTCTACACCGACGTGGTCGCCGACCTGGCCGCCGACCACCGGTGCCTGGTGCCGGTGCTGCCGCTCGGCGCGCACACCCACCCGATGGCGCCCGAGGCCGACCTGTCGATGCGGGGGATCGCCCGGCTGGTCGGGCAGTTCCTCGACCGGCTGGACCTCACCGACGTCACCCTGGTCGGCAACGACACCGGCGGTGCGCTGGTGCAGCTGCTGGCCGCCGAACGGCATCCCCGGGTCGGCCGGATCGTGCTGGCCTCGTGCGACGCCTTCGACAACTTCCCGCCGGGCCTGACCGGCAAGACGCTGGTGCTGACCGGCAAGCTCGCACCGGGACTGTTCGGGGCGTTCATGCAGCAGCTGCGGATCAAGCCGATGCGCCGGCTGCCGATCGTGTTCGGCTGGCTGACCAAGCGCGGCGATGCGACGACCGCCCGCTGGATCAAGCCGATTCTCAACCAGCGGGAGATCCGCCGGGACACCGTGCGGGTGCTGCGCACCATCGCGGAGCAGCGTGGCCTGCTGGTCCAGGTGGCCGAGCTGCTGCGCGACTACGACCGACCGGCGCTGGTGGTCTGGGCCGAGCGCGACAAGGTGATGCCGCCGGAGCACGGCCGCCGGCTGGCCGAGCTGCTGCCGCGGGCGAAGCTGGTCGAGATCTCCCACAGCTACTCGCTGCTGCCGCTGGACCAGCCGGCGGCGCTGGCCGGGGCGATCCGGGATTTCACCGCTGCCTGAGGCCACCGCCGGGTAGCCTCACGGACGGGCCGGGGCCGGGCGATGTCTGCACCACCCGGTCCCGGTTCGTGCCCGCCGGCGCTGGCTGATCGGCCTCCGCGGCCGGTGCCGGACCGGCCTGGAGAACGCCTCCGCGGCCGCGGTGCGGGTGGTACTTTGCGACGGTCACGCGGGGGAATGCCCGCCTTAGCACCCGGAGGCACCGGTGCCCTCTCTGCTCCGCCGCGGTGGCCGGCTGCTGTCCCTGGTCGCGGCGCTGGCCGCGCTCGGCGCCGCGCCCGCCGGGGCCGCGGCGTTCGTGGCGCACGGTCACACCTGCAACGCCGGCGCGCACGGCACGGTCTGCGGCGAGGTGCGCTCGGCGGGCACCGTGGTGCAGGGCCGGTCCGGGGTGCTGGCCGGGCCGGGCACCGCGATCTGCGATGTGCACACGGTGCTGGCCTACCAGGACGTCGTCACCCGCGCGACCAACCTGCTGACCATCGTGGTGCAGCAGCCGGGGCAGTGCGTGCGGGCCGGCCGGGCAGAGTTCGTCACGCCGAGCTATGACCTGCGCTCGCTGCACGGCGCGTTCTCCTGCCAGCGCGACCGGGTCTTCTCGGTCACCCGCTACACGGTGAACCGCTATCCGGGCCGGACGTTCGCGGTGCAGTCGCAGCCGGTGAAGGCGTGCTGACGGCCGGCTGAGACATCCCTCAGCCAGCCGGCGCATAGTGGTCGGATGGCCCTTCATCGTGGATCGTCCGCCCAGCCGGCCGGTGCCGGCCGCAGCTCCAACCCGATGCTCACCGAGGCCAACCCGGCCCTCGGCGAACGGTTGGAGACTCCCAAGCACCGGCTGCCCGCCGGCTCCGTGCCGCCCGACATCGCCTATCAGCTGATCTCCGACGAGCTGCTGCTCGACGGCAGCGCCCGGCTCAACCTGGCCACCTTCGTCACCACCTGGATGGAGCCGGAGGCGCGCCGGCTGATGACCGAATGCGTCGACAAGAACATGATCGACAAGGACGAGTACCCGCAGACCGCCGAGCTGGAACGCCGGTGCGTGGCGATGCTCGCCGACCTCTGGCACGCGCCGTCGGCCGAGCACGCGGTCGGCTGCTCGACCACCGGCTCCAGCGAGGCCTGCATGCTCGCCGGCATGGCGCTGCAGCGCCGCTGGGCGAAGCGGGTCAACGACCGCAGCCGGCGGCCGAACCTGGTGATGGGCGCCAACGTCCAGGTGTGCTGGGAGAAGTTCTGCCGGTACTGGGACGTCGAGCCGCGGCTGGTGCCGATGAGCGGCGACCGGTTCCACCTCGACGCCGAGCACGCGGTGGCGCTGTGCGACGAGAACACCATCGGCGTGGTGGCGATCCTGGGCTCGACCTTCGACGGCAGCTACGAGCCGGTGGCCGAGATCGCCGCCGCGCTCGACGAGCTGGCCGCCGGCGGCGGGCCGGACGTGCCGGTCCACGTCGACGGGGCCTCCGGCGCGATGGTCGCCCCGTTCCTCGACGAGGACCTGGTCTGGGACTTCCGGCTGCCCCGGGTTGCCTCCATCAACACCTCCGGGCACAAGTACGGCCTGGTCTACCCGGGCGTCGGCTGGGTGCTCTGGCGCGACAGCGAGGCGCTGCCGCAGGAGCTGATCTTCAACGTCAACTACCTGGGCGGCAACATGCCCACCTTCGCGCTGAACTTCTCCCGTCCGGGGGCAGAGGTGGTCGCGCAGTACTACACGTTCTTCCGGCTCGGCCGGGACGGCTACCGCGCCGTGCAGCAGTCCTGCCGGGACGTCGCCACCTACCTGTCCGGCGAGCTGGCGAAGCTGCCGCAGTTCCGGCTGCTGACGCGGGGCGACCAGCTGCCGGTCTTCGCCTTCACCACCACCGAGCAGGTCAGCGGCTGGGACGTCTTCGCGCTGTCCCGGGCGCTGCGCGAGCGCGGCTGGCAGGTGCCGGCCTACACCTTCCCGGCCGACCGGGAGGACCTGTCGGTGCTGCGGATCGTCTGCCGAAACGGCTTCAGCCACGACCTGGCCGAGGTGCTGCTGCGCGACCTGACGGCCGCGGTCGAGCAGCTGGACTCGGAGAGCAAAGCCAGCACCGTCTCCGGTCCCTCCGGCTTCCGGCACTAGCTCTACCTGGCCGAGGCCTGATCGGGGCGGCTGGTCCAACCGACCAGCCGCCCCGATTCGCCTTAGTTCTCCTCGATGATCTGGCTGACCCGCAGCCGGATCGACTCGCCGTCGCCGACCTGCACCGGCTCGGTGTCCAGCTGGTCCGGCCCGACCAGCTCCAGCGAACCGGCCAGCGTCTCCTCGGTGAGCAGCTGCCGGTGCGCCTCGATCGCCCCAGCCGCGGCCGGCGAGGCGGCCACGGTCAGCGCGATCCGGTCCGAGACCGCCAGCCCGGCCGACCGCCGGGCCTGCTGCACCGCCCGCACCACGTCCCGGGCCAGGCCCTCGGCGGCCAGTTCCGGCGTGACCTGCGAGTCGAGCAGGATGAAGCCGCCGCCGGGCAGCATCGCCGTCGCCCCGTGCCCGTCGGCGACCACCGTCTCCAGGGTGTACTCGGCCGGCTCCAGCTCGACCCCGCCGCAGGTCACCACGCCGGCGTCGACGGACCAGTCACCGGACTTGCTGGCCTTGATCACCTGCTGCACGCCCTTGCCCAGCCGCGGCCCGGCCGCCCGGGCGTGCACGGTGAGCCGCTGCGACACCGAGATCTGCCGGCTCGCGGCGTCCGCCGGGTCGAGCAGGGTGACCTGCCGGACGTTCACCTCGTCGGCGATCACCCCGGCGAAATCGGCCAGTTCCGCGGCGTCGGCACCGACCACGGTCAGCTCCGGCAGCGGCAGCCGGACCCGCAGCCCGTTCGCCTTGCGCAGCGACGAGGCCGCCGAGCACACCTCGCGGGCCCGGTCCATGCCGCGCACCAGCACCGGGTCGGCGGGCAGCCCGGAGACGTCCGGCCAGTCGGCCAGGTGCACCGAGCGGCCGCCGGTCAGGCCGCGCCAGATCTCCTCGGTGACCAGCGGCAGCAGCGGCGCGGCGGCCCGGCAGGCGATCTCCAGCGCGGTGTAGAGCGTGTCGAAGGCCTGTGGCGCCACGGCCTCGTCCGCGCCCGAGGTGTCCCAGAACCGTTCCCGGGACCGGCGGATGTACCAGTTCGTCAGCACGTCGAGGAACGCCCGGGTCGAGTCGCAGGCATTGGCCACCTCGTAGCCGTCCAGCTGTCGCTGCATGGTCTCGACGTACTCGCGGGTCTTGGCCAGCAGGTATCGGTCCAGCACGTCGGCCGAGGTGGCGGCCGGCTTCGCCTCGTAGCCGGCCGCGTTGGCGTAGAGGGCGAAGAAGTACCAGCTGTTCCAGAGTGGGATGAGCACCTGCCGGACACCCTCGCGGATGCCCTGCTCGGTGACGATCAGGTTGCCACCGCGCAGGATCGGCGAGGACATCAGGAACCAGCGCATCGCGTCGGCGCCGTCCCGGTCGAACACCTCCCGGACGTCGGGGTAGTTGCGCAGCGACTTCGACATCTTCTGCCCGTCCGAGCCGAGCACGATGCCGTGCGAGACGCAGGTCGAGAACGCCGGCCGGTCGAAGAGCGCGGTGGCCAGGATGTGCAGCGTGTAGAACCAGCCGCGGGTCTGGCCGATGTACTCGACGATGAAGTCGCCCGGGAAGTGGTGCTCGAACCAGTCCGCGTTCTCGAACGGGTAGTGCACCTGGGCGAAGCTCATCGAGCCCGAGTCGAACCAGACGTCCATCACGTCCTCGACCCGGCGCATGGTCGACCGCCCGGTGGGGTCGTCCGGGTTCGGCCGGGTCAGCCGGTCGATGAACGGCCGGTGCAGGTCGGTTACCGGCACCTCGAAGTCCCGCTCCAGCTCGGCGAACGAGCCGTAGACGTCGACCCGCGGGTACTCCGGGTTGTCCGAGCGCCACACCGGGATCGGGCTGCCCCAGAACCGGTTCCGGCTGATCGACCAGTCCCGGGCGTTCGACAGCCACTTGCCGAACTGCCCGTGCTTGATGTGCTCGGGCACCCAGGTGATCTGGTCGTTCAGCTCGACCATCCGGTCGCGGAACTTGGTGACCTCGACGAACCACGAGCTGACCGCCTTGTAGATCAGCGGTTGCCGGCAGCGCCAGCAGTGCGGGTAGGAGTGCGCGTAGGACTCCCGGCGCAGCAGCACGGTGCCCGGGCTGACCGCGCCGGCGTCGAACTGCCCGCCGGCGTCGGGGTGCTGGGCGCGGGTGGCGGCCTTGAGATGGTCGATGATCAGGGCGTTGGCGTCGAAGACCAGCATCCCCTCGTAGTCCACCACCGGGTAGGTGAACGCCCCGTCGGCACCGACCGGCATCACCGGCTCGATGCCCTCCCGGTCGGTGACCTCCTTGTCCTCCTCACCGAACGCGCCGGCGCTGTGCACCAGCCCGGTGCCGTCGGTGGTGGTGACGAAGTCGGCCTCGACCACCCGGTGCGCGCGCGGGTGTCCGCGGTAGTAGCGGAACGGCGGCTCGTACGTCCGCCCCAGCAGGTCGGCGCCCGTGAGCCGCTGGACGATCCGGCTCTCCGCCTCGGCCGCCGCGGCACCGAAGAGGTCCTTGGCATAGGCGGCCAGCCGGGCCTCGGCCAGCACGTACCGCTCGGTGACGCCGGTCGCCTCGGACTCCACCACCACGTAGTCGATCCCCGGGTCGACCATGATCGCCAGGTTGGCCGGCAGCGTCCACGGCGTGGTGGTCCAGATCAGGGCCAGCTCGCCGGTCTCCAGCCGCAGCCCGACGGTGACCGCCGGGTCCTGCCGGGTCTGGTAGACGTCGTCGTCCATCCGCAGCTCGTGGTTCGACAGCGGCGTCTGGTCGTTCCAGCAGTAGGGCAGCACCCGGAAGCCCTCGTAGACCACGCCCTTGTCGTAGAGCGACTTGAACGCCCAGAGCACGCTCTCCATGTAATCCGGGTTGAGGGTCTTGTAGTCGCCCTCGAAGTCGACCCAGCGGGCCTGCCGGGTGACGTAGTCGCGCCACTCGTCGGTGTAGCGCAGCACCGCCTCGCGGCACTTGGCGTTGAAGGTCTCGATGCCGAGTTCGAGGATCTCGTCCTTGGTCTTGATGCCGAGCTGGCTCATCGCCTCCAGCTCGGCCGGCAGCCCGTGGGTGTCCCAGCCGAAGCGGCGCTCCACCCGCTTGCCGCGCATCGTCTGGTAGCGGGGCACCAGGTCCTTGACGTAGCCGGTCAGCAGGTGGCCGTAGTGCGGCAGCCCGTTGGCGAACGGCGGCCCGTCGTAGAAGACGAACTCGTTGGCGCCGTCCGGGCCGGCCGGCCGGTTGGCGACCGAGGCGCGAAAGGTGTCGTCGGCCGACCAGTAGTCGAGCACCCGCTCCTCGATCTGGGGGAAGCGCGGGCTGGCCGGCACCCCGCCGGCGCTCGGTTCGGTGCCGCCCGGCTCGGCGCCGTCCGGGTCGCCGGCGTGCGGATCGGTGGTGGCCTTGGGGTAGCTCATCGGCTTCTCGTCGCTCCTCGGTCGCGTGCTCGACACGAGGACGACATCGGCCGCCGCTGGCTCGGCCGCTACCGCGGTACCACCTCGCTTGCCGCCTCCCGCCCGGTGGTGCCGGACGAGCCGCGACCGCTCATCGTCAGGCTGTGACGGGCCCACCCGTCCGGTTCTACTGAGGCAGTTGCTGCCCGTTCTTCCGGAGGCTCACCGGTGATAGCCGGATCGACGCCATGCTGGCCCCAGGTTACCCAGCCCGCGACGCCCGGCTCAATCCGATAGCCGCCGGCCGGGTGCGGTCACAGCGGCTTCACCGCCTCGACCAGCAGGTGGTAGCCCAGGTGGCTCAGCGGCGGGACGTCGGCCAGCAGCCGCTCCAGGCCGGTCACCAGGCCGCGCACCCCCGGATCGCCGAGGACCTCCTCGGCCAGCCAGGCGCCGACCGGGGTGTTGCCGCGCAGCTCTGCGACGATCAGCCCGGCCCGGGCGCAGAGCAGGGTCACCTCGCGCGGGGTGAAGCTGTGCCACGGCGCCCGCAGCTCGCCGGCCGCCCCGGCTCCGGTGAAGACCAGCTGCTCGGCGACCGGGTCGGTGCGGTCGACCGCGGCGAACCGGTCGCCGGCGAACATCCGCTCGAAGACCGCGTTCTTGACGTTGAACAGCAGCACCCCGCCGGGAGCCAGCACCCGCGCGATCTCGGCGAACACCCGCTGCCGGTCGGCCGGCGGCACGTGCATCAGGGTGAGCGTGCTGACCACCACGTCGAAGCTGGCCGCCTCGAACGGCAGCGCGGTCATGTCGCCGGTGCGCAGCTCGGCGGTCAGGCCGGCCGCGGCCAGCTTCTCGGCGGCCTGCGCCAGCATCGGCTCGGCCAGGTCCAGCCCGGTCACCCGGGCACCCGCCGCGGCCAGCGGCACCGTGTAGCGGCCGGTGCCGCAGCCGAGGTCGAGCACCCGCTGCCCGGCGGCGATCCGGCCCAGCACGAACTCCCGCTCGGTGGCCGCGATCAGGTCGTCGGCATGCCCGGCGCTGCTCAGCCGGTGGTCGTACTGGCCGGCGATCGCCTCGTACACCGCCCGCACCCCGGCGCGGATCTCGGCCGGATCGCCGGCCGAGGTCGGCGTGCTGTCCATGCGGTTCCCCTTTCGAGAGGGTGATCGTCGGCGCGATGGTGTCTGCGCCCTGCTTGTTCGGATTGGGGCAGTCTGCGATGCTTTACCGGTTCAGGCGGTCATCGGCCGCAGACGTTACTCACCCGGAGTGCGTTCCCATGACGATTGCCGGACACCGCGAC
>DATJNU010000129.1:0-14114 GCA_035507775.1 Jatrophihabitans sp. | reverse complement strand
GCCGGGCCGGGCCGGTCGCCGGCCCGGCCCGGCGCACCGGGTCAGACCCGGTCGCGGATGCTGAAGGCCACCGAGTCCTTGGCCGGCACCGTCACGCTCGCCATGCCGTGCCGGTCGACCGTGACGGTCGGGCCGGAGCAGTGGCCGTGCGAGACGCTGCCGTGGATCACGTCGCAGTACGTCCCGCCCGGCAGCCCGGTGGCGAAGGTGTGTGTCTTCGGCGCGGTCTCGTTGTTGATGCTGATCCACGCCTTGTGACCGCGGCTGAAGGCGATCAGGTTGACCGCGTCGTCGTACCAGTTCGTCACCGGCTGGCTGCCGGCCACGTTGTGCCAGGCAACCAGGTTCGCCACGCCGGCGATCCGGTCGGTGCACTCCCAGCCGCTGCCGCAGGTGGTGTCGGTGACGTAGCCGTCGGCGTCCGCGGGCGGCGAGTCGTCGCCGGTGGCGAAGTCGAAGCCGGCGTAGACCTCGGGCGTGCCGTAGCCGTAGGCCACCATGAACTCGGTGGCCAGCGTGTTCAGGGCGCCGTCCTTGTAGCTCAGCGTCGAACCGTTGCGTTCGGTGTCGTGGTTCTCGACGAAGGCGAGCGACCTGTCGCTGGACAGCAGGCCGCTCTGCTCACCGAGGTAGCGCAGGTCGCCGATGTTGCCGCCGGCCGGGTTCGTGTAGCTCTTGAAGGCGGATTCCAGCTGGCCGGCGAAGTCGAAGCCGAGCACGTTGCCGACCCCGGTGAACGCCTGCGGTGAGATCCGGCCGGGGCTGCCGGTGCCGACCTCCAGCGCCAGGTACGGCCTCTCGCCGTCGACGGTGCGGTGCAGCCGGGCGAAGATCGCGGTCAGGTCGTCCTGGCCGATGTGCTTGGCGGCGTCCACCCGGAAGCCGGAAACCCCGTACGACAGCAGCTTGTTCAGGTAGTTCGCCAGCGTCTGCCGCACGTACGGCGTCTCGGTGCGCAGGTCCGCCAGCGAGACCAGCTCGCACGTGAACACCTGGGTGTAGTTGTTGAAGTCGTCGATGTTGCCGTCGGTGCTGGGGCATTCGCCGCTCGGGCCGTGGAAGTTGCCCGGCGCGTACAGGCCCGGGTAGCTGTACTTCGTGTAGTGCACGCCGCCGTAGGAGACCGAGCCCTGGCCGGTCATGTGGTTGATCACCGCGTCGACGATGACCTTCACCCCGGCGTCCCGGCAGGACTGCACCATCGACCTGAACTGGGCCTCGTTGCCCATCCGGCTGGTCAGGTTGTAGTCGACCGGCTGGTAGACCTCCCACCACGGGTGCAGCACCGGGGTGCTGTCGGTCGCGGTCCGGGAGAGCGAGTCCTGGGGCGGCGCCACCTGGACGGCTGCGTAGCCCTTCGGGCCGAGCACGTTCGTGCACTCCTGGGCGACGGACTTCCAGTTCCACTCGAACAGGTTCGCCACGACCGAACCCTGGATCGGCCGCGGATCACCGCCCAGCCGGGGCGAGGCCGAGACGGCGGCCGAGCCGGCCACCCCCAGGGCGGCGACCGAGGCGAGCACGGTGGCCAGGCCGATCAGCCGGCGGCGGGACGAGCGGTGCCGGCTCGGTCTGCGAGAAAATCCGCGAGACGACGAGCGCCGGCGGGCAGGCGGGGACAGCTGCATGGGAACTCCCGGATGTCGGTAAGGGGCCGCTGTAAGCCCTTTCCTACGACCCCTTACCGATTCCGTCAAGCCGTCGGGGTCAGCTGGTCTCGCCCGGTTCGCCGGTGGCCACCGCGGGCGCCGCCGCCGCGAGCGACTGCTGCAGGATCTGCGCGACGTCGAGCACCTGCACATGCTCCTTGGCGCTGCCGTCGGCCTTCTTGGCGGTCACCGCGTCGGACAGCATCACCATGCAGAACGGGCAGGCGGTGGAGATCAGGTCCGGGTCGAGGCCGATCGCCTCGTCCGTCCGCTCCATGTTGATCCGCTTGCCGATCTTCTCCTCCATCCAGAAGCGCGCGCCACCGGCGCCGCAGCAGAAGCCGCGGTCCTTGCAGCGGTGCATCTCCTGGGACCTCAGCGCCGGGATCGCGCCCAGCACCTCGCGCGGTGGCGTGTAGACCTTGTTGTGCCGGCCCAGGTAGCAGGGGTCGTGGTAGGTGACGTTCTTGTCCACCGGCTGCACCGGGGTCAGCTTGCCCTCCTCGACCAGCTTGCCCAGCAGCTGGGTGTGGTGCACCACCTCGTAGTGGCCGCCGAGCTGCGGGTACTCGTTGGCGATCGTGTTGAAGCAGTGCGGGCAGGTGGCCACGATCTTGAGCGGGTGCGAGCGCTCGATCGAGTTCAGCGTCTCGACGTTCTGCTGCGCCAGCATCTGGAACACGAACTCGTTGCCCAGCCGGCGGGCCGAGTCGCCGGTGCAGGTCTCGTTCGCGCCGAGGATGGCGAACTCGACGCCGGCGATGTTCAGCAGCTCGGCGAAGGCCTTGGTCACCTTCTTCGACCGGTCCTCCAGGGCGCCGGCGCAGCCGACCCAGAAGAGGTACTCGACCTCGGCCGGCAGCTGCTCGCCCGGCGACACCCGGCGGACGTCGAAGGAGACCTCGTTGGCCCAGTCCTCCCGCTGCCGGTCCGGCAGGCCCCACGGGTTGCCCTTGTTCTCCAGGTTGCGCAGCATGGTGCCGGCCTCGGACGGGAACGAGGACTCGATCAGCACCTGGTACCGGCGCATGTCGACGATGTGGTCGATGTGTTCGATGTCCACCGGGCACTGCTCGACGCAGGCGCCGCAGGTGGTGCAGGACCACAGCACGTCCGGGTCGATCACGCCGAACGAGGCCGCGTCACCGACGAGCGGACGGCTGACCTGCTCGACCGAGGAGCCCTCGACCCGCGGGTAGCCGGCCTCGGGCACGTGGTGGCCGTGCTCGCTCTCGGTGAAGGTTGGCTCGGCGCCGTCCGGCACGGTCTTGCCGCCGAGCAGGTACGGGGCCTTGGCGAACAGGTGGTCGCGCAGGTCCATGATGACCAGCTTCGGCGACAGCGGCTTGCCGGTGTTCCAGGCCGGGCACTGGGACTGGCAGCGGCCGCACTCGGTGCAGGTGGCGAAGTCCAGGTAGCCCTTCCAGGTGAAGTCCTCGATCTTGCCCCGGCCGAAGACGGTGTCCTCGGACAGATTCTCCACGTCCATGAAGTCGATCGGGGTGCCGGCCGCGTCGGTGCTCGGCGGCAGCGCGCCGAGTGCCTTCGGCAGTCGCTTGAAGTAGACGTTGATCGGCGCGGTCGCGATGTGCAGGTGCTTGGAGTAGGTGACGATGATCAGGAACGCCAGCACCACCGCGATCTGGGCCAGCAGGAAGAAGGTCGCCAGGCCCTCGTTGTACGCGCCGGAGCCGAGTGCCTTGGCCACCAGGTAGGAGGCGAAGGTCCACTTCGAGTGCCCGTACGGGAACTGGTCGGCGTTGAGCTGCGCGCCGCGCAGCAGCAGCAGCGTGACGATGACCAGGGCGATCATGCCGAGGATCGTCCAGGCGGCCCCGTTGTGCGAGCCGTAGAACCGGGACTCCCGCTTGCGCCGCTCGGGCGCGTTGCGGACCCGCAGCACGGCGAAGGTCGCCAGGCCGACCAGCACCGCGACCGCCATCAGGTCCTCGACGAAGCCGAGCACCTGCCACGTCCCCACCAGCGGGATGTGGAAGTCGCGATTGATCAGCAGCGCGCCGTAGGCCTCCAGGATCGTGAGGTTCAGGATGACGAAGCCCCAGAAGGTGAAGAAGTGCGCCAGGCCCGGCACCGACCACTTCAGCAGCCGGCGCTGGCCGAGCACCTCACCCGCGTCGTTGGCGACCCGGGTGCCGCCCGGGCGGCCGCGGCCGGGGGCCGCCGTGCCGGAGCGGATCAACCGGACCAGCCACCAGACCCGCCGCCCGGCGATGGCGAACGTCGCCACCGTCATCAGCAGGGTCAGAGTGATCCGCAGGGCCACGGTTACCTCCAGCAATCGGGCGGGGTCCAGCGTCGGCTGGCGCCCAGAGTACGCATAGTTACCGACGGGTAACCAAGTCGGCGAGCACCGACTAGGTCACATCCTGCCCGGCTGCTGGGCGTGGCAGTCGAGGGCCCCGTCCGCCGGCCCTGCGCCCTAGTGGTGGTCGCGCACGTCGCCGACGAACTTGCTGCGCGAGTCCCAGGCGACGCAGTGCGCGACGTGGTTGCCCATCGCCCAGACCTGCGCGGTCGGGAAGAACGACCACAGCCGGACGTTGTCGGCGTTGCCGCCGAGGTAGGCAAGGGTGCGCGGGGTGCAGTCCGCCAAGGCCTCGCGCTGCACCGCCGCCTGGCCCGGGAAGCTCGCGTCCGGCAGGTGGACGTTGGCCACGTCCTGCGCGTCGTGCAGCTGGCCGCACGGCACGATCTCCAGGGTGGCGACCAGGGTGCCGGTCGCCGGCATGGTGAAGCAGTCGCCCGGCCGGAGGTCCTTCGGGGAGATGGTCACGGTCAGGTTCGACCGGCCGGGGTCGACCGTGGAAACGGCCCGCTGCGCCTGCGGGTGGCCGCTCGGGCCGCCGGCCAGGTCCACCACCAGCGGGATGACGAGGGCCGCGATCACCAGCCAGCCGAGCGAGAGCAGCAGGCCGGTGAGCGCCATCCAGCGGCCGCGGCGCAGCGGGTTGCCGGTCCGCACCAGGCCGACGACGCCCAGTGCCACCCCGATCGGGACGGTCGGCAGGATGCCGCACACCAGGGCCGCCACCGACCAGCCGTCGCGCCGCCGGGCAGGCTGCGCACCGCCGTACGGCGGCCCCGGCGTCCAGCCGGCGGGTGTCGGCGGGTACGGCTGTGCCCCGTACGGGTTCTGGGCGCTCACCCCGTACGCCGCCTGCGGGTACGGCGCTGGCTGCGGGGCCGGTCCCTGGTAGGTCGCCGGCGTGCCGGGCGGGGCCGACCAGCTGCCGTCGGGCGGTGCCGCGGGCTGGTCGGCCATCCAGGCGTCCCGGTCGACGCTGCTGGGGTGCCGTTGCCAGCCGGCCTCGGAGTTCGGTTCGGTCAACGGGCGCGCCTCGCTTCGGTTCGGGTGCCTGGTTCCTGTCGGCGGCCGGACCGGCGGCCGACAGCGCCGGGCCCGATCAGTATCCGGCTTGGCCGGCCCCGTGTCCGGCATATCCGGCGGCTGGAAAATACCCGATACCGCCAGTACCGTGTACCGCATGACGCTTCCCCGCCTGCTCGTCCGGGATCCGATGGCGGCCGGCCTGGCCGCGCTCAACCGCCTGGCCGGTGCCGCCCCGCTGGACCGGTTCGGCCTGCGCAGGCCGATCGAACGCGGCGTCTACCACGCCACCCGCACCGGGTTCCGGACGGCCGGCGCGGCGAGCCGGGTGTTCGCCGCGACCCGGCGCCAGCCCGATCCGGTCCGCCCGTCGACGGCGGCGCGGCCGGCCCTGTTCGACCTGACGCCGACCGACGAGCAGCGGATGATCCGGCAGGCCGCCGCGGAGTTCGCGACCGAGCAGCTGCGCCCGGCCGCCGCGCGGGCCGACACCGAGTGCCACCCGCCGGCCGGCCTGCTCGCCCGCGCCGCGAACGAGCTGGGCGTCTCCGTCGTCGGCATCCCCGACGAGCTCGGCGGGGCCGGCACCGAACGGTCGGCAGTCACCGGCGCGCTGGTCGCCGAGGCGCTGGCCCACGGCGATCTCGGGCTGGCGGTCGCGGTGCTGGCGCCGGCCGCGGTCAGCACCGCGCTGGTGCTCTGGGGCAGTGGCGAGCAGCAGGCCACCTACCTGCCGGCTTTCACCGGTGACCAGCCCCCCGGCGCGGCGCTGGCGGTGCTGGAACCCCAGCCGCTGTTCGACCCGTTCGCGCCGCGCACCACCGCCACCGGTGCGGCCGGCGGGTACCGGCTCGACGGGGTGAAGTCGCTGGTGCCGGGCGCGGCCACCGCGGAGCTGTTCGTGGTGGCCGCCCGGCTGCCGGAACTCGGCCCGGCGCTGTTCCTGGTGGAGTCCGCGGCCGCGGGGCTCAGCGTCGAGGCGGAGCCCGCGATGGGCCTGCGCCCGGCCAACCTCGGCCGGCTGGTGCTCGACGGGGTGCGGGTCGGGCCGGATGCGGTGCTGGCCAGCGGGGAGCGGTACGCCGACTGCATCCGGCTGAGCCGGCTGGCCTGGGCCGCACTGGCCACCGGGACCGCGCAGGCCGCGCTCGACTACGTGATCCCGTACGTCAACGAACGGCAGGCGTTCGGCGAGCCGATCAGCAACCGCCAGTCGGTGGCGTTCCTGGTCGCCGACATGGCCATCGAGCTGGAGGGGCTGCGGCTGACCACCTACCGGGCCGCGGCCCGGGCCGAGCAGGGCCGGACGTTCGCCCGCGAGGCGGCGCTGGCCCGGACGCTGGCCGGCGAGTACGGCATGCAGATCGGCAGCGCCGGGGTGCAACTGCTGGGCGGGCACGGCTACGTCAAGGAGCACCCGGTCGAGCGCTGGTACCGCGACCTGCGGGCGGCCGGCCTGATGGAAGGCGCGGTGATGGTATGAGCGGTGTTGCTACCAGCGGTGCTGGTGTGAGTGAGCAGCGCAGGGGCGACAGCCCCGAGGAGCGGAGCGAACGCAGCGATGAGCGCTCGCGCGAAGAGGGGATCAGTAGCGATGAGCGCTCGGCCGAAGGGGGATGACATGAGCATCAACCCCGAGGTGCCCGCCACGTTCCGGCCGCTGATCAAGCAGGCCAGGGACGTCGCGGCCCAGGTGCTGCGGCCGAACTCGCGCAAGTACGACCTGGCCGAGCACGAGTACCCGGTCGAGCTCGACATGCTGGCCGCGGTGGTCGATGGCCCGAACGACGGCGGCACCGGTGGCGCCGGGGCGGCCGGGGTGCGCCGCGAGAAGGGCGGCTCTGTTAAGAACCGCAACGGCACTAACCTCTCCACCGTCCTGTCGATCCTGGAGGTGGCCTGGGGCGACGTGGCGCTGGTGCTCTCGATGCCCCGGCAGGGCCTGGGCAACGCCGCGATCGCCTCGGTGGCGACCGACGAGCAGCTGGCCCGGTTCGGCAGGACCTGGGCGGCGATGGCGATCACCGAGCCCGGCTGCGGATCCGACTCGGCGGCCATCCGCACCACCGCGGTCCGCGACGGCGACGACTATGTCCTCAACGGCGAGAAGATCTACGTCACCGCCGGCCAGCGGGCCGACGCCGTGGTGGTCTGGGCGACTCTCGACCGGGCGCAGGGCCGGGCCGCCATCAAGTCGTTCGTGGTGGAGAAGGGCACGCCTGGGATGGAGGTCGAGCGGGTCGAGCGCAAGCTCGGCATCCGGGCCTCCGACACCGCCAGCATCCGGTTCACCGACTGCCGGGTGCCGGCCGCGAACCTGCTGGGCAGCGCCGAGATCGAGGCCGAGCGGGGCTTCGCCGGTGCCATGCAGACCTTCGACAACACCCGGCCGCTGGTCGCGGCGATGGCCCTGGGGGTGTCCCGGGCGGCGCTGGACGAGACCCGTGCGCTGCTCGGCCGGGCCGGCGTCGAGATCGACTACGACCGGCCGGCGCTCAGCCAGCCGGCGGCCGCGGCGACCTTCCTGCAGCTGGAGGCGGACTGGGAGTCGGCCTACCTGACCACCCTGGAGGCCGCCTGGCTGGCCGACAACGGCCGGCCCAACTCGCTGCAGGCCTCGATGGCCAAGGCCAAGGCCGGCCGGTCGGCCACCGCGATCACGCTGCGCTGCGTCCAGCTGGCCGGCGCGACCGGCTACGGCGAGCGCGAGCTGCTGGAGAAGTGGGCCCGGGACGCCAAGATCCTCGACATCTTCGAGGGGACCCAGCAGATCCAGCAGCTGATCGTGGCCCGCCGGCTGCTCGGCAAGAGCTCCACCGAGCTGAAGTAGGGCCGTTCGCCCCTCGTCCGAAGCCTCGGGTGCGCCTCACCATGTGGGCGACGAAGGGGTGGCGATGATGGCGAACGGGCCCGCGCGGATCGTGGTCGGGGTGGACGGCTCACCCGGGTCCGCCGCCGCGCTGGATTGGGCGATCGACGAGGCGGCGCTACGGTCTCGGGCGCAGGGTGGCGTCGGGGTGCACGCCGTGCTGGCCTGGCAGTACCACCCGCGCTGGACCGACCCGACCGGCCTGGGCAGCCTGTTCCTGGGCTTCCGGCCGTCCGGCGGTGGGGTCGAGCCGTACCTGCCCTCGACCTGGGAGACCGGCGCCATGCCGCCGAGCGCCGCCGAGATGGGCGCCCGGCAGGAGGACGAGGAGCAGGTGGTCGCGTCCCAACTGCTGGAGCAGGCGCTGGCCGGCCACACCGAACGCGCCGCCCAGCACGCGGTGTCGCTGACCGGCACCGCCGTGGAGGGGCACCCGGCGCACGTGCTGCTGCAGTACGTCACCCCGGACGACCTGCTGGTGGTCGGCTCGCGGGGGCACGGCCAGTTCGCCGGGACGCTGCTCGGCTCGATCAGCCAGCACGTGGTGAACCACGCCCGGTGCCCCGTGGTGGTCGTCCGCGGGGGTGGCTGCTAGCGGAACAGGCCGCCGATGATGTCGCCGGCGCTGCCGCCGCCGATGCCCTCGCGCGGGTTGTTCGACGGGACCACCGCGGCCACCCAGTGCGCGAACGCCTCCGGGTTGCGGGTCTGAAGCAGCACCCGGCCGGGCCCGGCGAAGTCGAACACCCAGCCCTCGCCGGTCTTCAGGCTCTGGATGCTGCGGCCCTCCACCGCCCGGCGCATCCGGAACTGGATGTTCAGGTCGTAGGCGACCACGTGCCCGGTGTCGACGGTGACCACCTCGCCGGGCTGCAGGTCGAGGTAGTCGATGGCGCCGTAGACGTTCACCAGCGCCTCGCCCTGGCCGCTGGCCCGGAAGCCGAAGCCGCCCTCGCCGCCGAACAGGTTGGCCATGCCGCCCCACTGGGTGTCGATCTCGACGCCGTGCGAGTTGGCGATCCAGCTGCCGCGGGTGATGTAGAACGGCCGGTCCGGGCTGATCGGCAGGTACGTGACGTCGCCGGGCAGCACGCCGGCCACGTCCACCCAGCCGCCCTCCGGGGGCGCGGTGTAGGTGGTGACGAAGAACGACCCGCCGCCCAGCGCGGCCCGCTTCAGCCCCTTGAACAGGCCACCCTCGGCCTTGGCCTGCAGCTGCACGCCGGCGCTGTGCGCGATCATCGCGCCGCCCTCGACGCGCACCGGCTCGCCACCGGCGAGCAGGCAGCGGGCGACGGTGAAGGACGGGTTGTGCCGGAGCTGGATCTGCATGGCGGTGAAGCTACCGGGTCATACCACCGCGAGCAGGTATTCGGCCACGCTCAGCCGCGGGTCGCTGCGCAGCGGCTCGGTGTGCCCGGTCGGGACGAACCCGCGCCGCAGGTACAGCTGGGTGGCGGCGTCGTTGCCGATGGTCACCCACAGCAGCACGGCCCGGGCGCCGAGGGAGCGGGCCTCGGCCAGCACGGCGTCCAGCAGCGCCTCGCCGATCCGCTGCCCGCGCAGTTCCGGCTGCACCCACATGCTGTTGACCTCGTAGTCGGCGTGCTCGCCGTCCCGCCGGCGGAGGGTGGCCAGCCCGACCGGACTGCCGTCCTCGCCCTGCGCGACGAACCAGCTGCCCGAGGCCAGCCGGGCGCGCCAGTCGTCCTCGCCGTAGGCCTGCTCCCGCTCGTGGGTGGAGCCGAAGGCCGACGGGTCGAGCGCCAGCGCCCGCAGCCGCACCTCCCGGGCGGCCCGCCAGCCGTCCTCGGTCAAGCGCGCGATCGTGAGCACCGGACGAGTGTCGCAGCCGGGGGCCTATGGCGCGGCTCACAGGAGCCGGAGGAAGTTGAGTCGGGGGGACTCAGTTCTTTTGACAGCGGCGGCATCCAGGCGGCACTATCGAAGCCGGATTCCACACCGTACTCATCACACCTCGCACTATCTGAGGAGCACACATGGCACGCGCGGTCGGCATCGACCTGGGTACCACCAACTCTGTCGTCTCCGTCCTGACGGGCGGCGAGCCGGAGGTCATCGCGAACGCCGAGGGGTCGCGCACGACGCCGTCCGTCGTGGCGTTCGCCAAGAACGGAGAGGTCCTGGTGGGCGAGGTCGCCAAGCGCCAGGCCGTCACCAACGTCGACCGGACGATCCGGTCCGTCAAGCGCCACATGGGCACCGACTGGTCCATCGCGATCGACGACAAGAAGTACACCCCGCAGGAGATCAGCGCCCGGATCCTGCAGAAGCTCAAGCGGGACGCCGAGGGGTACCTCGGTGAGACGATCACCGACGCGGTGATCACCGTCCCGGCCTACTTCAACGATGCCGAGCGGCAGGCCACCAAGGAGGCCGGCCAGATCGCCGGCCTGAACGTGCTGCGCATCGTCAACGAGCCCACCGCAGCGGCCCTCGCGTACGGGCTGGACAAGGGCGAGAAGGAGCAGACCATCCTGGTCTTCGACCTCGGCGGCGGCACCTTCGACGTGTCGCTGCTGGAGATCGGCGACGGCGTCATCGAGGTCAAGGCGACCAACGGCGACAACCACCTCGGTGGTGACGACTGGGACCAGAAGGTCATCGACTGGCTGGTCGACAAGTTCAAGGCCGCGCACGGCATCGACCTGACCAAGGACAAGATGGCCATGCAGCGGCTGCGCGAGGCCGCCGAGAAGGCCAAGATCGAGCTGTCGAGCTCGCAGCAGACCTCGATCAACCTGCCCTACATCACCGTGGACGCGGAGAAGAACCCGCTGTTCCTGGACGAGACCCTGAGCCGGGCGGAGTTCCAGCGGATCACCGCCGACCTGCTCGAGCGCACCAAGGTGCCGTTCCAGAACGTCATCCGCGACGCCGGCATCGCGCTGGAGAAGATCGACCACGTCGTGCTGGTCGGCGGTTCCACCCGCATGCCGGCCGTGGTCGAGCTGGTCAAGCAGCTGACCGGCGGCAAGGAGCCGAACAAGGGCGTCAACCCCGACGAGGTCGTCGCGGTCGGTGCCGCCCTGCAGGCCGGCGTGCTCAAGGGCGAGGTCAAGGACGTCCTGCTGCTCGACGTGACCCCGCTGTCGCTGGGCATCGAGGTCAAGGGCGGCATCATGACCAAGCTGATCGAGCGCAACACCACGATCCCGACCAAGCGCTCGGAGATCTTCACCACCGCCGACGACAACCAGTCCAGCGTGCAGATCCAGGTCTATCAGGGCGAGCGCGAGATCGCTGCGTACAACAAGAAGCTCGGCATGTTCGAGCTGACCGGCATCCCGCCGGCGCCGCGCAACGTGCCGCAGATCGAGGTCACCTTCGACATCGACGCCAACGGCATCGTGCACGTCTCGGCCAAGGACCAGGCCACCGGCAACTCCCAGGGCATGACCATCACCGGCGGTTCCAGCCTGTCCAAGGACGAGATCGACCGGATGATGGCCGACGCCGAGGCGCACGCCGCCGAGGACAAGGCCCGGCGCGAGTCGGCCGAGACCCGCAACATCGGCGAGCAGCTGGTCTACCAGACCGAGAAGCTGATCACCGACTCCGGCGACAAGATCCCGGCCGAGTCGAAGACCGAGCTGGAGACCGCGCTGGCCGAGCTGAAGAGCACCCTGGCCGACGCCAACGCCAGCGACGAGGCGATCAAGGAGAAGACCGGCAAGCTGACCGAGGTCAGCAGCAAGGTCTCGACCGCGATGTACTCGGCGGCCTCGGCCGAGGCCGGTGCCGCGGGCGCCCCGGGCGAGGATGCCACCGACGGCGGCGGTGCGGACGACGTGGTCGACGCCGAGGTCATCGACGAGGAAAAGTAAACGTCATGAGCTCTGCTGACACCCCTGACGGTGGCGGCCGCTCCGAGGAGGAGCGGCCGGCCCCCGGCTTCACCTTCGCCAACAAGCGGAAGATCAACGCCGACGGCACCCCGGTGCCCCCGGCCGCGGAGCCGGAGCCGGCAACGGCCCCGGAGGCGGCGACGGCTCCGGAGGCGGCCGAGCTGGACGCCACCGAGCTGCTCGCCGCCGAGCGGCTGGCGGACCTGCAGCGGTTGCAGGCCGAGTACGCCAACTACCGCAAGCGGGTGGAACGCGATCGCGCGGTCGCCCGCGAGCAGGCCATCGCCTCGGTGGTCGAGAGTCTGCTGCCGGTGCTGGACGACATCCACCTGGCCCGCCAGCACGGCGACCTGGAGGGTGGCCCGTTCGCCAGCATCGCCGAGAAGTTCGAGGCCACGCTCGCCAAGTACGGCGTGGAGCGGTTCGGCGAGCCGGGGGCGGCGTTCGACCCGGCCGTGCACGACGCGCTGATGCACGTCGAGGAGGAACTGGCCGAGGGCACCGAGGTGACCACGGTGGTCGGCGTGCTGCAGCCCGGCTACCGGATCGGTGAGAAGGTCATCCGGCCGGCCCGGGTCTCGGTGGCGGACCCGAACTGAGGCGGTGATCGCTGCGTCGCGCTTGGAAAATCCGGCGCGGCGCAGCGATCATGCAATCTGACGAGAACGACAGGGGACTCCCACGATGGCTAATCAGGACTGGTTCGACAAGGACTTCTACAGGTCCCTGGGTGTCGCCCCTGACGCGTCCGAATCCGACATCAAGAAGGCCTACCGCAAGCTCGCCAAGGACCTGCACCCGGACAAGAACCCGGGTGACACCGCGGCCGAGCAGCGGTTCAAGGAGGTCGGCGAGGCGTACTCGGTGCTCTCCGACGCAGGCCAGCGCAAGGAGTACGACGCCGTCCGGGCGATGACCCGGGGCGGCGCCCGGTTCACCGCCGGGTCCGGCCCGTCCGGCGGCTTCTCCGACGACGTGTTCTCCGGGTTCTTCTCCCGGCAGTCCGGCCGGGGTGCGGGCGGCTACGGCGGCGGCAACGTCAACGTCGACGACCTGCTGTCCGGGCTCTTCACCAACGGCGGCAGCGCCGGTTTCGGGTCCGGCTACGGTGCCCCGACCGGCCGGGACGTCGAGGCGTCGACCTCGCTCACGTTCCGGCAGGCGGTCGAGGGCGACACCGTGACGCTGCGCCGCGAGGACGGCTCCACGGTCACCACCCGGGTGCCGCCCGGCGTGCGCAACGGGCAGAAGATCCGCCTGCGCGGCAAGGGAAATCCCGGACCGGGCGGCAACGGCGACCTGATCCTGACCGTCACCGTCGAGCCGCACCCGCTGTTCGGCCGGGACGGTGACAACCTCACCGTCACGCTGCCGGTGACCTTCCCCGAGGCTGCGCTCGGCGCCCAGGTCGAGGTGCCGACGTTCGACGGCTCCACCGTGACCCTGAAGCTGCCGGCGGGCACCCCGGCCGGCCGCACGCTCCGGGTCAAGGGCCGCGGTGTCCGGCGCAAGGACGGCAGCTCCGGCGACCTGCTGGTCACCGTGTCGGTGGCCGTGCCGCAGAAGCTGGACGGCGCGGCGAAGGACGCGGTCGAGGCGTACGCGGCGGCGACGTCCGGTGACAACCCGCGCGCCGGCCTGCTCGCCCAGGCCAGGCAGGGTTGACCGTGACGACTCCACATTTCGCCGACTCCGCCGCGGTATTCGTGATCTCGGTGGCTGCCGAGCTGGCCGGCATGCACCCGCAGACGCTGCGCCAGTACGACCGGCTCGGGTTGGTCTCGCCGCAGCGGACGGCCGGCCGGGGCCGCCGGTACTCCGCGCGCGACATCGCCCAGCTGCGGGAAGTGCAGCGGCTCTCCCAGGAGGAGGGCATGAACCTGGCCGGCATCAAGCGGATCCTGGAGCTGGAGAACCAGGTGCACGCGCTCAAATCCCGGCTGGCCGAGCTCGAGGCCGAACGGCTGCGCTACCAGCGCCCGGCCCCGCCCAGCCGGCGGGTGTTCGCGGCCGGCGCGCACGGCGACATCGTCCCGGTGGCGCTGCGCCGCGGCTTCAACGACCCGTCCACCGCGCTGGTGGTCTGGCGCCCGCGCGGCTGAGACCTGCGCGCGGCAGCTACTACGCCTTAAGGCCCTAAGTCCACCCTTTACCCCTATGCTACGTGGAGGCCAGTCAAGGGAGCTGAAGTGGTGGATGCAGCAAAGTCCCGAGCGGTAGACTCGGCAATAAAGGACGCTAGGGCAGCGCTTGAGGAATTGGTTGAATGGGAGCCGGGCAGGCATCCGCTTGTTATCGCTTTCGCTGCGCCTGTAGGGACCAGGCTCGACCCGATTATTGACGCATTGTGCTCCGCGCTTTTAAATTTCAGATATTCA
>DATJNU010000128.1:0-11435 GCA_035507775.1 Jatrophihabitans sp. | reverse complement strand
CGGCTCGATCATGGCAACCGAGGCGATCAAGCTCATCACCGGTGTCGGCGAGACGCTGCTCGGCCGGCTGATGATCTACGACGCCCTGGAGATGACCTACCACCAGGTCGCGATCCGCAAGGACCCGAACGCGCCGAAGATCACCGAGCTGATCGACTACGAGTCCTTCTGCGGTGTGGTGTCGGAGGAGGCGCAGGCCGCCGCGGCAGGTGCCACCATCACCGCGGCGGAGCTGAAGGATCTGCTCGACTCGAACAAGCCCGTCGCGCTGATCGACGTCCGCGAGCCGGCGGAGTGGGAGATCGTCCGGATCCCCGGCGCCACGCTGATCCCCAAGGACGAGATCCTGCGTGGCGACGCGCTTGCCGGGCTGCCCCAGGACCGGCAGATCGTGATGTACTGCAAGACCGGGGTGCGCTCGGCGGAGACGCTCGCCGCGGTGAAGAACGCCGGCTTCGCCGACGCGGTGCACGTCCAGGGCGGCGTCACCGCCTGGGTGAACCAGATCGACCCGTCGCTCCCGTCGTACTGAGCGTGCCGAGGGTCGACGATCCGCTCCGGCGGCAGGCGCTGGACGAGCGGCTGCCGCTGCCGGAGCGGGTGCTGGCTTGCGTGGAGTTGATCCCGCCGGGCCGGGTGATGGCGTACAAGGACATCTCCGAGTTCGTGCTGGGGCACCCGAGATCGCCACGGCGGGTCGCCCGGGTCCTGTCCCGGGACAGTCCCGGTTCGGGGGTGCCGTGGCATCGGGTGCTGCGTTCGGACGGGACCTGCGCCGAGCACCTGCGCAGCACCCAGCTCGCGCTGCTGGCCGCCGAGGGAGTGCCGATCCGCAACGGCCGGATCGACATGGCCCGAGCCCGGTGGGACGGCCGCTGACCGGTTCTTGTCGGTGCCCTGTGGTGGTATGGACCGGTGCAACCCCGTAGCCCAGGTCAGCCGCCGTTCCACCTGGTGCGCGCCCTGCCCGCCGCCGGCCGGCCGCCGGAGCTGGACGCCGAGCAGCGCCGGGTGGCCGAGCACGACCGTGGCGTGCTGCGGGTGCTGGCGGGGCCTGGGACCGGCAAGACCACCACGCTGATCGAGGCGGCCGTCGCCCGGGTCGAGCGCGGCGTGCCGGTCGAGCAGTTGCTGCTGCTGACCTTCTCGCGGCGGGCGGCCGGCCAGCTGCGCGACCGGTTGACCAGGCGGCTGGGGCGCACCGTCGCCGAGCCGGTGGCCCGGACCTTCCACTCCTACGCCTTCGGGCTGATCCGGCGGGCCGCGGTGCTCGCCGGCGATCCGCCGCCGCGACTGCTGTCCGGCTCGGAACAGGACGTGACGCTCCGCGAGCTGCTGGCCGGCCGGCGCGCGGACGGGCTGGACCGGTGGCCGCCGGAACTCGCGGCGGCCGCGCAGACCCAGGCCTTCGCCGACGAGCTGCGCGAGCTGCTGATGCGCGCCATCGAGCGCGACCTCGGCCCGGACGAGCTCGCCGAGCTCGGGCGGCGGCACAAACGGCCCGACTGGGTGGTCGCGGCCGACGTGTACTCCGAGTACTTGGACGTGACCGCGCTCAAGGCGCCCGGCGCCTTCGATGCCCCGGAGCTGATCCAGCGCGCGGTCGCCGAGTTGCGGGACAATCCGGAGCTGCTGCTATCCGAGCGGACCGCTCGCCGGCGAATCTTCGTCGACGAGTACCAGGACACCGATCCGGCGCAGATCGAGTTGCTCAAGCTGCTCGCCAACGGTGCCGAGGAACTGGTGCTGATCGGCGACCCGGATCAGGCGATCTACGGTTTCCGCGGCGCGGAGCAGAACGCAATGGCCGAGATCGACACCCATTTCGGCTCCTTCGCCGGGCTGGTGCGGGCCGAACCGCCGGGCGGCCAGCTGGAGCTGAGCGCGCCGGTGCAGACCGTGTCGCTGTCGGTCTGCCGCCGGGCCGGTGAGCAGCTGCTGGCGGCCTCCCGGCGGGTGGCGACCCGGCTCACCGGGCCGGCGCAGCACCGCCGGCTGCGCCCGGCGCCCGACCAGCCGCCCGGCGCGGCGCGGGCAGCGGTCTTCGGCTCGGCCAGCCACGAGGCCGCCTACCTCGCCTCGACGCTGCGCCGGGCCCATGCCGAGGCCGGCATCCCCTGGTCACAGATGGCGGTGCTGGTGCGCTCGGCCGGCCCGGCGGCGGACACCCTGCGCCGTGGGCTGGCCGCGGCCGGCGTCCCGGTCGCGCAGGACGTCCGCGGCGCGCTGGTGGACGAACCGGTGGTGGCCCTGCTGCTCGACCTGATCCGGTGTGTCACCGAGCCGAAGTCGATCACCGTGGCGGATGCCGAGGCGCTGCTGGTCAGCGCGGTGGGACGGGCCGATCCGCTGCAGGTGCTGCGGATGCGCCGGCACCTGCGCCGAGCGCCGGAACCGCTCACCCTCGCCGACCTGCTGGTGGAGCCGGCCGCGCTGGCCTGGCTGCCCGAATCGGTCCGCGCACCGGTGCAGCGGCTGCGCTCGGCCATCGAGGCCGGCCAGGCTGCGGCGACCGCCGCCGGCGGCCCGGAGGACGTGCTCTGGGCGGTGTGGCAGGCCACCGGCCTGGCAGCCAGGCTGAACCGGCGCAGCCTCTCGACCGGCGTGCCGGGCACGGCCGGCGAACGGTCCCGGGCGGACGCGGCCCGGGCAGACCGTGCCCTCGACGCGGTGCTGGCCCTGTTCGCCGAGGCGGCCAAGGTCACCGATCGCAGTCCGGGTGGCGGTGCTCAGCAGCTGCACGAGTGGGTCAGCCAGCTGCAGATCACCGACACCGAGACCGGCCAGCGCCACCGGGCGGACGAGGTCACCATCCTCACCGCCCACGCCAGCAAGGGCTTGGAGTGGCAGGTGGTCTGCGTGGCCGGCGTGCAGGAGGGCAGCTGGCCGGACCTGCGCCGGCGCGGTTCGCTGCTCGGCGCCGATCTGCTGGTCGATCTGCTCGCCGATCGGCCGGCCGTGAGCAGCGGCCTGCTGTTCGAGCGGCTGGTCGAGGAGCGTCGGCTGTTCTACGTCGCGGTGACCCGCGCGAGCCGGCTGGCACTGGTGACCGCGGTGGCCAACGAGGATGCCCAGCCGTCGCGGTTCCTCGACGAGTTCGACCCGCTGCCGGACGAGATCACCGCTCGGCCGGCCGAGACCGGCACCCGGCAGTTCGCGCTGCCCGGCCTGGTTGCCGAGCTGCGCGCGGCGCTGCTGGACGAGCAGGCTCCGGCGGCGCTGGCCGACGAGGCCGCCCGCCAGCTGGCCCGGCTGGCCGCGGCCGGCGTGTCCGGCGCGCATCCGGACTCCTGGTGGGGGTTGCCGGCGCTGTCCTCGACCGCGCCGATCCGGGACCGGTCCACGGGGCCGGTGCCGATCCGGCCGTCCAAGTTCGAGGCCTACACCGACTGCCAGCTGCGCGCGTTGCTCACCGACCTCGGCGCGACGGACGCGGCCGACGAGGCTGCCGCCGCGCTCGGCACGCTGGTGCACGCGGTGGCCGAGCAGGCGCCCGACGACGCCGGCGAGCAGCAGCTGCTGGAACTGCTCGAGGCCGGCTGGTCCCGGCTCGACTTCGGCGCGCCGTGGCACGCGGTGCACGAGCGGGCGCGTGCTGAGCGGATGCTGGCCGCGCTGGCGCACTGGCTGTCGGGCAGCCGGTCCCGCCTCCGGCTGGTCGCCAAGGAGGCAGGGTTCTCGGTGGCGGTGGGGGAGGCGATGCTGTCCGGCAAGGTGGACCGGCTGGAACGTGACGAGCAGGGGCGCCTGGTGGTCATCGACTACAAGACCGGCAAGAGCAGGTACCCGGAGAAGGACCTGCCGGCGCACCCGCAGCTGGCCGCGTACCAGCTCGCGGTGGCCGAGGGCGGCTTCGCCGAGTTCACCGACGGCGAGCCGGCCGAGCCGGGCGGCGCCAGCCTGGTCCAGCTCAGCGCGACCAACACCCGCGGCAGCGAGCAGGCGCAGCAGCCGCTCGGTGAGTCCGCCGATCCGCGTTGGGTGCACGACAAGCTGGCCGAGATCGCGACCGCGCTGCGCAGCAACACCGTGACCGCGAGTCCGGGCAAGGCCTGCGACCGGTGCGCGGTCCGCGGCTGCTGCCCGGTGCAGGACGACGGTCGGCAGGTGACCCAGTGACGGGCGCGCCGCGGCCGCGTGCGACCGATCCCGGTCACCGGCCGCGGTACCGCGCTGCCGACATTGCCGAGCTGGTCAACCAGCACCGACCCACCCCGGAACAGGCCGCGGTGATCGAGGCGCCGCTGGCACCGGCCGTGGTGATCGCCGGGGCCGGCTCGGGCAAGACCGAGACGATGGCCGCGCGCGTGGTCTGGCTGGTGGCCAACGGCCTGGTGCCGCCCGAACGGATCCTCGGCCTCACCTTCACCCGCAAGGCGGCCGGGGAGCTGCAGCACCGGATCCGGCGCCGGCTGCGCGCCCTGTACTCGGCGCTGGACCGCGGCCGGGACGAGCTGCCGCCCGACGCGGCAGGTGAGCCCACCGTGCTCACCTACGCCGCCTACGCGGGCCGGCTGGTGGACGAGCACGGCATCGTGCTCGGCCGGGAGCCGGGAGCGCGGCTGCTCACCGAGGCGGCCAGGTGGCAGGTCGCGGACGTGACGGTCCGCAACTACGCGGGGACCTTCGAGCTGGTCCCCGGGGTGATCGCGACGGTCACCGAGCGGGTGCTCGACCTGGCCGGCCAGCTCGCCGACCATCTCGCCGACCCGGACGGGGTGCGCCGGCTCGGCCAGCGACTGCGCGCCGAGCTGGAGCCGTTGCCGCTCAAGCCGCGCTCGCGCAGCCGGGAGTGGCCGGCCAACGTCGAGAAGCTCCGCGAGTCGCTCACCAAGCGCGAGGACCTGCTGCCGCTGGTGGAGGCCTTCGCCGAACGCAAGCGGGCCGACGGCCTGCTGGACTTCGCCGACCACATGGTGCTCGCCAGCAGGCTCGCCCGGCAGCCCGCGGTGACCGCGATCGAACGGGACCGCTACGACGTCGTGCTGCTCGATGAGTATCAGGACACCGGCTACGCCCAGATAGAGATGCTGGCGGCGCTGTTCGGCGACGGCCGTGCGGTGACCGCGGTGGGCGACCCGCTGCAGTCCATCTACAGCTGGCGGGGTGCGTCGGCCGGCAACATCGGGCGGTTCGCGGCCAGGTTCCGCTCCACCGACGGCCGGCCGGCGACGGTGTTCCCGCTGATGACCAGCTGGCGCAACGACCGGCACATCCTCGGGATGGCCAACCAGGTCGCCGAGCCGCTTCGCGGAACCGGGGAGCAGCCGCTGGCCGAACGGCCTGGCGCCGAGGCGGGCCGGGTGAGCCTGACCTTCGCCGAGAGCATCCGGGCCGAGGCGCAGTGGCTGGCTGGCCGGCTGCGCGCCGAGTGGGACGGACGCGAGGACTGGACGGACGACCAGCGCACCGTCGCGGTGTTGGTGCGCAAGCGGTCCGGCATCGGGCTGATCGCACAGACGCTGCGCGAGGCCGGCCTGCCGGTCGAGGTGGTGGACCTGGGCGGCCTGCTCACACTCTCCGAGGTCGCGGACGTGCGCGCGGTGCTGACCGTGCTGACCGACCACAACGCGGGCGGATCGCTGGGCCGGCTGCTCACCGGCGCCCGGTGGCGGATCGGGCCGGCCGACCTGGTTGCGCTGCACGAGCACGCCCGGGCCCAGGCGCGGCGGGCCGGAGGCGAGATCGGCCAGCACGTGGCGGCTCAGGCCGGCTCGGAGACGGCCGGCCCGGAGCCGGCCGGGCGGGAACCGGCAGAGGACAGCGGGGACGAGGAGCGGATCGAGCCTTCGCTGGTCGAGGCGCTGGACGACCTCTGCGACCAGGACCAGCCGCCGCCGGGCACCAGGTTCTCGGCCGCCGGCTATCCCCGGCTGCGGGAGTGCGGCCAGCTGCTGCGTGGGTTGCGGCGGAGGCTCGATCTCGCGCTGCCCGACCTCATCGCCGAGATCGAGCTGGTCCTCGGACTGTCCACCGAGGTGGCCGCGCGTCCGGGCGGGGGCTATGCGGCAGTTGCCGGCCGGGCAAATCTCGACCGGTTCGCCGACGAGGCCGCCCGGTTCGTCGCGGACCGTGCCGGGGCGTCAGTCTCCTCGTTCCTCGGCTACCTCAAGGCCGCCGAGAACGAGGAGTACGGCCTCAAGCCGGCGACCGTCGACGTGATGCCCGAGCGCGTGCAGATCCTGACCGTGCACGGTTCCAAGGGCCTGGAGTGGGACGTGGTCGCGGTGGCCGGCCTGGTCACGGACGGCTTCCCCGATCAGGCGAAGAACCACGACTGGACGACCTCCCCGGCACTGCTGCCCTCGCCGTTGCGCGGTGACGCCGATCAGCTGCCGAGCCTCGACCTCTCCGGCTGCGAGCACCGGGGCGATGTGGAGGATCGGCTCAACGAGCATCGCGCCCGGCTCAAGCAGCGGCACCTGACCGAGGAACGCCGGCTGGCCTACGTCGCCGTCACCCGGGCCCGCAAGGCGCTGCTGCTCAGCGGGGCGGCCTGGGGGACCGGTGCCACCGCGCGGACCCCGTCGGTCTTCCTCGACGAGGCCCGGCAGGACCCGAGGGTGATCGTGGACGGGTGGCACGAGGTGCAGCCGTCGGACGGGAACCCAGCCGAGGCCGAGAGCGCGGTGCGGGCCTGGCCCTTCGATCCGCTGGGCGAGCGACGGCAGCCGGTCGAATGCGCGGCGGCCCTGGTCCGGGCCGTGCTGGCCTCCGCCGAGCCGGTCGCCACGCCGGCCGCCGGGCGGCCTGGTCGGACCTGGTCGCCGCGGTACGACGGCCCCGAGCCGCCGCCGGAGGACGGCTTCGAGCCACCGCCGGACGACGGTTTCGCACCGCCGCCGGACGACGGTTTCGCACCGCTCCCGGACGAGGGCGCCGCACCGTTCCCGGACCAGGACGCCGCACCGTCCCCGGGCGAGGGCGCCGCACCGTCCCCGGACCAGGACGACCTCGCCGCGCAGTGGGCGCGCGATGTCGAACTCCTGCTGGCAGAGCGTGCGAGCGCCGCCGACCCGGACCGCATCGAGGTGGTGCTGCCGGAGCGGTTGTCGGTGTCGGACATGGTGACGCTGTCGGCCGATCCGCAGCTCCTGGCACGCCGGCTGCGCCGCCCGTTGCCACAGCAGCCCGCCCGCAAGGCCCGCCGCGGCACCGCCTTCCACGAGTGGCTGGAGCAACGCTGGTCCGCCGAGAGCCTCCTCGACATCGAGGACCTGCCCGGCGCGATGGACGAGCTCGCCGACGCCGCCGAGTTGGCCGAACTCAAGGAGGCGTTCGAGCGAAGCGAGTGGGCCGACCGGACCCCGGTCGCGGTCGAGGTGGCCTTCGAGATGCCGATCGACAGCCGGGTGGTGCGCGGCCGGATGGACGCGGTGTTCGAGGAGCGGGACGGGACCTACACGGTCGTCGACTGGAAGACCGGCTACCCGCCTTCCGGCCCGCGGGAGGGCGCGCAGGCGGTGCAGCTGGCGATGTACCGCCTCGCCTGGGCGGCCCTGCACGGCATCCCGGAGGGCGAGCTCGACCGGGTCCGGGCGGCGTTCGTGTACGTGGCGGCCGGACGCACCGTGGCACCTGCCGATCTGCTGACCGCCGAGCAGGTACGTCGACTGCTGGACGCCGATCCGGCCGCCGCCGGTTCTGTCATGGGCACCGTTTAACCTGAGCCGGTGACCAACGACGTGCACACCGACGATGTCCGCACCGACGGCGAGCTGGTTCGCGCCTACGTGACCGAGCACCGTGACCAGCTGCTGGGCGATCTCGACGCCTGGCTGCGGATTCGCGGTATCAGCGCGCAGCCGGCCCACCGCGACGACGTGGTGGCCAGCGCCGAGTGGCTGGCCGAGGCGTTCACCCGCACCGGTTTCCCGACGGTCGAGGTGTGGCCGGTCGAGGACGGCCTGCCCGCGGTGTACGCCGAGTGGCCGGCCGGTGAGCCGGACGCGCCGACCGTCCTGGTCTACGGGCACCACGACGTGCAGCCGGTCGACCCGATCGAGCTCTGGCTGACCGACCCGTTCGACCCGACGGTCGACGGTGACCTGCTGCGGGCCCGCGGTGCCTCCGACGACAAGGGGCAGCTGCTCTTCCACCTGCTCGGGGTCCGCGCCCACCTCGCCGCCACCGGCCGCAGCGCGCCGGCGGTCACGCTGAAGTTCCTGGTCGAGGGCGAGGAGGAGTCGGGCTCGCCGCACTTCGAGCAGCTGATGCGCGAGCATCGCGATCGGCTCGGCTGCGATGTGGTCGTCGTGACCGACACCGGCATGATCGCCGAAGACGTGCCGAGCACCGTCACCGGCATGCGTGGCATGGTGCAGTGCACCGTCGACTTCCACGGCCCGGACCTCGACCTGCACTCGGGATCCTTCGGTGGCGCGGTGCCCAACCCGGCCACCGCCATCGCCCGGCTGGCAGCAGCCCTGCACGACGAGCACGGCCGGGTCCAGGTGCCGGGCTTCTACGACGACGTGCTCGAACTGACCGAGCGGGAGCAGGAACTGCTGGCCCGGGTGCCGTTCGCGGAGCAGTCGTTCCTGACCACCAGCAAGTCCCGGGCGCTGTCCGGTGAGGTCGGCTACTCCACCCTCGAACGGCTGGGCGCCCGACCCACCGCCGAGGTCAACGGCATCGGCGGTGGCTACCAGGGCGCGGGCAGCAAGACCATCGTGCCGAGCGACGCCCTGGCCAAGCTCTCTTTCCGGCTGGTGGCCAACCAGGATCCGGCCAAGATCAGGGCCGGGGTCGAGCGGTTCGTCGCCGAGCACACCCCGGCCGGTATCGAGGGCAGGCTGACCTGGGAGAGCGACGGCGTCTCGCCCTGCCTGGTCAGCATCGAGAGCGCCGCCTACCAGGCCCTGGACCGGGCGATCCGCAAGGCCTTCGACACCGAGATGGTGCTGCCCACCCGGGAGGGCGGGTCGGGCCCGGAGGCAACCATCCAGCGGCTGCTCGGCACCCCGATGGTCTTCCTGGGAGTCGGCCTGCCCGACGACCAGATCCACGCGCCGAACGAGAAGGTCAGCCTGCCGATGCTCTACCGCGGCGCCGAAGCGGCCGCACACCTGTGGCACGAGCTGGCCGCGGTGGGTGCCGCCGGCCTGCGCGACTGACCACATCCGCCGGACGACAGCAGGGCCCGGGCCATCACGCCCGGGCCGACATACCCCGGTCGCCGACATACCTGGGTCGCCACGGCCCGGGCCGGCCAGGGCCGAAGCGCTCCCGGGCCGACGCCGCCTGCCACCACGACCCGAGTAACCCACGACGGCCAACCCGGCGGCGGCCAACCCCGCAGCCGTCAACCGGCAGTCGTCAACCGGCAGCGATCAACACGGCGGTACAACGGAAAACTCGCTCGATCCGCCTGGCAGTCCCACCCCGATGCCGGCGATTCGTTAGGGTGGCCGAGTGCCCTCGACTCATGCTGTGACCGCGGCCTTGCCGTCGCTGTCCTTCGACCTGCGCCATCACACCCTGCGCAACGGTCTGCGCGTCGTCCTGGCGCCGGATTCCAGCGCTCCGGTCGTCGGAATCGGGGTGGTCTACGACGTCGGGTTCCGGTCCGAGCCGCAGGGCCGCACCGGCTTCGCGCACCTGTTCGAGCACCTGATGTTCCAGGGGTCGGCGAACCTGCAGAAGCTGGAGCACTTCCGGTACGTGCAGGCCTCCGGCGGGGTCTTCAACGGCAGCACCCACCTGGATTACACCAACTACTACGAGGCGCTGCCCTCGCACGCGCTCGAACGCGGCCTGTTCCTCGAGGCCGACCGGATGCGCTCACCCCGGATCACCATCGAGAACCTGCAGAACCAGATCGACGTGGTGAAGGAGGAGATCCGGGTCAACGTGCTGAACCGGCCGTACGGCGGCTTCCCGTGGCTGCTGCTGCCCGAGGTCCTCTACAACACCTTCCCCAACGCGCACAACGGGTACGGCGGCTTCGAAGACCTGACCAACGCTACCGTCGAGGACGCCGAGGGATTCTTCGACACCTACTACGCGCCCGCGAACGCGGTGCTGTGCGTGGCCGGTGACCTGGACCCGGACCGGACGATCGACATGATCGAGCACCACTTCGGTGGCCTGCGCGAGCGCCCGCGCCCGGCCCGCCCGGACTTCGCCGAACCGGCGCCGGACGGCGAGCGGCGGATGGTGCACCACGACCGGCTGGCGCCGGTGCCGGCGGTCGCGCTCGGCTACCGGGTGCCCGACCCGGGCGCGGATCTGCGGGTCTACCTCGCCTCGGTGCTGCTCGCCGAGGTCCTCTCCGAGGGGGACGCGTCCCGGCTGCAGCGCTCGCTGGTGCAGTCCCGCCGGCTGGTGCACGACGTCTCGTCCTACCTCGGCACGTTCGGGGACCCGCTGGAGGAGCGCGACCCGACCCGGCTCAACATCACCGCGCGGTTCTCCGCCGACGTCGGAATCGACACCGTGATCGGCGCGGTCGACGAGGAACTCGGCAGGCTGGTCGCCGACGGCCTCGAGCCCGGTGAGCTCGACCGGGTCAAGGTGCGGTTGGCCTCGATCGTCTCTCGCGAGCTCGACCAGGTCGTCAACCGCAGCCTCGAATTCGCCAAGTTCCAGACGGTGTTCGACGACGCCTCGATGATCCTCCGGCTGCCCAGCCTGCTGGCCGAGGTGACCGACCAGGATGTCCGCGCCGCGGCCGCTGCCCTCCGTCCGGACAGCCGAGCTGTCGTCGAACTCGTCCCGGGAGCCGACCAGTGACCGACCTGCTGCCCGTCCCCGGGCTGACCGCTCCGAAGAGGCCGAAGCGGGTCCGCGCCAGCGAGCTGACCCTGCCGTCCGGGCTGCGGGTGCTGGCGGTGCGCCGGCCGACCGTGCCGATGGTCGAGGCGCGCCTGGTCATCCCCTTCTTCTCCACCAAGCCGAGCCACCAGGCCCGGGCCAGCCTGCTGGCCAGCTCGATGGTCACCGGCACCGCCGCCCGCAGCCGGCACGAGCTGGCGAACGCGCTGGGCAGCCTCGGCGCCGAGCTGAGCGTCAGCGTCGACCCGGACCGGCTGCTGCTGTCCAGCTCCGCGCTGGCCACGGGCCTGGGCGGACTGCTCGGCCTGATCGCCGAGGTGGTGACCGGCGCGCGCTATCCGACCGACGAGGTGGCCGGTGAGCAGGCCCGGCTGGTCGAGCGGCTGCGGGTGTCCCGGTCGCAGGCCGGGACGCTGGCCGGTGAGGCGCTGGCACAGCGGATGGCGCCGGGGCACCCGTACGGGCACACGCTGCCGTCCCCGGACGAGGTCGCGGCGACCACCGCGGCGCAGCTGCGGGGCCTGCACCGCAGCCTGGTCCGGCCCGACGGCGCGACCCTGGTGCTGGTGGGCGACCTCAGCCCGGCCCGCGCGCTGGCCGCGGTCGAGCGGGCGTTCGCCGACTGGACCGGCACGCCGACCAGCTCCCGGACCGTTCCG
>DATJNU010000127.1:0-3637 GCA_035507775.1 Jatrophihabitans sp. | reverse complement strand
TGACGGTAATCGTCGCCGCCCGGCACCGTGGTGGCCGACCGGTCTCTCCGGGCCGGTTCGTCGCCCGCCGCGCGTCAGCGGGCCGGTGGGCGTTCGGCGAGCAATCGGGCCAGGGCGCCCTCCCGCCGCTGGTTGGCCTCGATCACGAACCAGCTCACCAGCACGTTCGCCAGCAGCACCCCGCCGACGCCGAGCAGCACCGGCCGGCCGAACCCGGCCAGGCCCCGCGTCACCAGGTAGCCGGTGACCACCAGCACCACCATGGCGACCAGGCGGACCCGCCAGCCCCGGCGCCGGCGGTGGCGCCCCGGCGCCAGCCGGACGGACTCGGCGGCCACCGTCAGCGTCCGGGGGCGGTCGGCGCGGGTTGCAGCGGCCCTTCGACCGGTCCGGCTGCCGGGTCCGGCCCGGGCGGCAGCACCGGCTCGTCACCGGGATCGGCGCCACCGGAGTCGAGCCGGAACGGCGGGTACTCGTCGCGCAGCAGCGCCACGTAGGCCAGCACCCGGTAGCACCACCGGTTCAGCCCCATCACCAGGTCGAAGAGCTGACGCGGGTACTGCCGGGTGAACAGCAGGAAGAACCCGGCGATCACCGCCAGCACCCCGATCAGGCCGATGCCGCCGGCCGCCCGCCAGTCCCCGGACCCGCCGGCGCCCCAGCCACCGGTGAGGATCGAGACGATGATCAGGTGCGGGATGGCCAGCAGCCACCACTTGACCAGCACCAGCCCGCGGGACAGCCGCTCGGGATAGTCCACCTCGAAGCCGGCCGGGTAGTTCGGGTCCGGACGCAGGCTGAACGGCGGGTAGCGGTCCGTGCCGAAGCAGTCGAGGGCGTAGAAGGCCACCCGCCAGGTCCAGCGGATCACCCCGACGTTGAAGGTGAAGATGCCTCGCGGGTAGCGCCCGGTGATGAGGATCGCGAAGAACGCGATCACGGTCAGCACCATGAACGCCAGCCACAGGAACGCCAGCACGATCGCGTGCGGGATGACGAGCAGCCACTTGACCAACCAGAGCCATCTGCTCAACGGGGTGTCCAACCGGCCGGTCAGCCGCGCCGGGTACGGCCTCTGCGCACTGGTCATGGTTCGAGTACACGCTTCGTCCGGCTACGGCCGGTAGGGACCAAGGTCGGACATCGCCGCGCCGGGGGACCATCGGCTCTGGCCGGCGGTCGCCCGCTGGCCGGACGATCGGAGCGAGGCGCAATCGCAGCGAGGTGGTCACCATGCGCACGCTCGTGGTCTACGAATCCATCTACGGCAACACCCGGCAGCTGGCCGAGGCGATCGCCGACGGGTGCCGGCAGGCCGGCGACGCGTCCGCGATCCGGCTCGCCGAGGCCAACCCGGGCAGCTTCGCCGACCTCGGACTGCTGGTGCTGGGCGCGCCGACCCATGCCTGGGGGTTGAGCCGGGCCGGCACCCGCAAGGCGGCCGTGGCCAACCCGGCCAAGGGCAGCCCGCCGGCCGAGGCCGCCGCGGACCAGCCCGGCATGCGCGAGCTGCTGGCCGAACTGCCCCGGCTCGAGTGCCCGGGTGCCGCCTTCGACACCCGGCTCAAGGCGCCCGGCTGGCTCACCGGGCACGCCGCGCACGGCATCGCCCACCGGTTGCGGCAGCACGGCGTGCAGGTGCTCGGCCGGCCGGAGAGCTTCTTCGTCACCAAGCAGAACCAGCTGCGGGCGGGTGAGCTGGAGCGGGCCCGGGCCTGGGGCGTCGAGCTGACCGAACGGCGGGCCCGGCTGGCCGGCAGCCACCACTGACCGGCAATCGGCTTCGCGGGCAGGCTAGAACTGGAACACCACCCGGCCGGGCACGTCGCCGGCCAGCACCTCGCCGATGGCCGGGTTGACCTCGTCCAGCTTGCGTTCGGTCGCGATGATCCGGGTCCGGCCGGCGGCGTGCAGCGCGAAGACGTCGGCCAGGTCGTTGCGGGTGCCGACGATCGAGCCGATCACCGAGATGCCGTGCAGCACCGTGTCGAAGATCGGGATCGACAGGGTGCCGTGTGCCGGCAACCCGACGCAGACCAGCCGGCCGCCGCGCCGCAGCGAGTGGTAGGCCTGCTGGAACGACTCGGGATCGGCGGCCAGCGCCACCGCGACGTCCGCCCCGCCGAGGGCTTGGATCGCCTTCGCCGGGTCGGCCCGCACCGCGTTCACCAGGTGGTCGGCGCCGAGGTCCTTGGCCATCGCCAGCTTGTGATCCTTGACGTCCACCGCGATGGTGAACGCGCCCGCGATCCGGGCGTACTGCAGCGCCAGGTGGCCCAGGCCGCCGACGCCGAAGATCGCCACCGTCTCGGCCGGGCTGACCCGGGCGACCTTGATCGCCTTGTAGGTGGTGACCCCGGCGCAGGTCAGCGGTGCCGCCTCCACCGGCTGGATGCCGCCCGGCACCGGGTTGGCGAAGGCGGCCGGTACCACCGCGTACTCGGCCCAGGCGCCGTTCACCGAGTAGCCCGAGTTGTGCTGGCGCGGGCACAGCGTCTCCCAGCCACCGATGCAGTAGGTGCACTCGCCGCAGGCGTAGCCCAGCCAGGCGATCGCGACCCGGTCGCCGATCGCGCGGTTGGTGACGCCCGGCCCGACCGCCTCGATCCGGCCGACGCCCTCGTGCCCCGGCACCAGCGGCAGGTGCGGCTTGACCGGCCAGTCACCGTGCGCGGCGTGGATGTCGGTGTGGCAGAGTCCGCTCGACTCCAGCTTCACCAGCACCTCGCCGGCCGCCGCGGTCGGCAGCGGGATCTCCTTGAGCGCAAGGGGTGTTCCGAATTCGGTAACGACAGCAGCTTTCACTTCTCGACTCCGATCGTTGTCGGGCGGCCCCGGTCAGCGGAACTGCGCGGTGACCACCGGCCGGCGGAACTGGTGCCGGGGCGCGACGGCGGCCACCGACGGATGGCCGCTGGAGGACTCCAGCAGCAGCCGGCGCTCGGCACCGGCGATGGAGCTGCGCACCGGCTCGACCACGTCCGGGTTCACCGAGATCGAGGTGATGCCCAGCCGCACCAGCTGCTCGGCGAAGTCCGGCTGGTTGGACGGCGCCTGCCCGCACAGCGAGGACGTGATGCCGGCCACCTGGCAGGCGTCGACGATCCGCGCGATGGCGTCGAGCACGGCCGGGTCGGCCTCGTCGAAGAGTTCCGCGCACACCTCGGAGTCCCGGTCGACGCCGAGCATCAGCTGGGTGAGGTCGTTGCTGCCGATGGACACCCCGTCGACGCCCAGCGCGGCATAGGTCGGGATCCAGTACGCGGCGGACGGCACCTCGGCCATCACCCAGACCCGCAGGGTGCGGGCGGTCGGGTGCGCGCGCACCAGGTCCAGGCAGCGTTCCAGCTCCCAGGCGGTGCGCACGAACGGGATCATCAGCTTGATGTTCGGCGTCTCGGCGGCGACCCGGCCGAGCACGTCGAGCTCCAGCCGGAACAGGTCCGGCTGGTCGACGTAGCGGTAGCAGCCGCGGTAGCCGATCATCGGATTCTCCTCGTGCGAGGCGACGATCTCGAGGCACCGCTCGAGCTCCCAGGCGGTGCGGACGAAGGGGATCATGAGGCGCAGGTTGGGCGTCTCGGCGGCGACGCGGCCGAGCACGTCGAGCTCGAGGCGGAAGAGGTCGGGCTGGTCG
>DATJNU010000126.1:0-18537 GCA_035507775.1 Jatrophihabitans sp. | reverse complement strand
CGAGCAACCCCTGCTGGTACGGCTCGATCGGCGGGTACGGCTGCAGGTCGGCGGGCATTGCCCGGACGCTACCCGCACCGGCGGTGCGGGGGTGTGTCCGGCTTTGTCCGGGGCCCGGCGGGCCGACGATCCGCCTATCGGGAAGATGCATCGCGGTGATGTATCGTCTCGATATATCGCGGCGGGTGAACCGCGAGCGAACCGCAGGCTGAGGGGAGGCGACACGATGCTCGAGATGGCGATCCTGGGCCTGCTCAGCGAATCCCCCATGCACGGCTACGAGTTGCGTAAGCGACTCTCCTCGCTGCTGGGCACGTTCCGCGCCTTCTCCTATGGTTCGCTCTATCCCTCGCTGCGCCGCCTGCAGGAGGCAGGCTGGATCGACGAGCAGGCGCCCCTGGATCCGCCCCCGGCGGACGCCGGGTTCGGCTCCCGCTCGCGCCGGGCGAAGAAGGTGTACCGGCTCACCGCGGAGGGCAAGGAGCACTTCGCGGCGATGCTGGCCGAGGTGGGCCCGGAGTCCTACGACGACGAGGGCTTCGGCACCAGGCTGGCGTTCTTCGCCCAGACCCGGTCGGACATCCGGCTGCAGATCCTGGAGGGTCGCAAGCAGCGGATGACCGAGCAGGCGGACGGGATGCGGTCGACGCTGGCCCGCACCCGCGAACGGATGGACCGGTACACCCTGCAGTTGCAGGAACACGGTCTCGAATCGGTCGACCGCGAGGTGCGCTGGCTGGCCGAGCTGATCGAGACCGAGCGTGGCACGTCGGATTCCGCCGACTGACCGGCCACCGCGCACGACACGAAGTACAACCCTCGAATCAAAGGAGGAACCCGATGGGTTCGGTTCTGGAGAACAACACCGGTGGCGGTCCCATCCGGGTTGCCATCGTCGGTGTGGGTAACTGCGCCGCGTCGCTGGTGCAGGGCGTGCACTACTACCGGGACGCCGATCCGTCGAGCACCGTCCCCGGCCTGATGCACGTCCAGTTCGGCCCGTACCACGTCCGCGACATCGAGTTCGTGACCGCGTTCGACGTGGACGCCAAGAAGGTCGGCCGTGACCTCTCCGAGGCGATCGTCGCCTCGGAGAACAACACCATCAAGATCTGCGACGTCCCGCCGCTGAACGTGCCGGTCCAGCGCGGCCACACCCTGGACGGCCTCGGCAAGTACTACCGCGAGACCATCGAGGAGTCCGACGAGGAGCCGGTGGACGTCACCAAGGCCCTCAAGGACGCCCAGGTCGACGTGCTGATCTGCTACCTGCCGGTCGGCTCGGAGGACGCGGCGAAGTTCTACGCCCAGTGCGCCATCGACGCGAAGGTCGCCTTCGTCAACGCGCTGCCGGTCTTCATCGCCGGCACCCCGGAGTGGGCGGCGAAGTTCACCGAGGCCGGCGTGCCGATCGTCGGCGACGACATCAAGTCGCAGGTCGGCGCCACCATCACCCACCGGGTGCTGGCCAAGCTGTTCGAGGACCGCGGTGTCGTGCTGGACCGGACGTACCAGCTGAACGTCGGCGGCAATATGGACTTCAAGAACATGCTCGAGCGGGACCGGCTGGAGTCGAAGAAGATCTCCAAGACCCAGGCCGTCACCTCCAACCTGAACGGCCCGCTGGCCGGCAAGATCGCCGACCGCAACGTGCACATCGGCCCGTCCGACTACGTGCAGTGGCTGGACGACCGCAAGTGGGCCTACGTCCGGCTCGAGGGCCGCGCGTTCGGCGAGGTGCCGCTGAACCTGGAGTACAAGCTCGAGGTGTGGGACTCCCCGAACTCGGCCGGCATCATCATCGACGCGCTGCGCGCGGCGAAGATCGCCAAGGACCGTGGCATCGGCGGCCCGATCCTCTCGGCGTCGAGCTACTTCATGAAGTCCCCGCCGGAGCAGTACGACGACACCACCGCCCGCACCAAGGTGGAGCAGTTCATCACGGGCGAGATCGAGCGCTAGGTCTCTCGCGCGTTCGTAGGGCGACAGACGGCCCGGGTACCTGGACAGGTACCCGGGCCGTCTCCTTTGCGTACCGGCAGTGGGCCAGGTAGTACGCCGGTCGACGCGGCGTACGACCTCCGGCGCCGGACCTCCGGGATTCCCGTGGGAAAAACGGCGAACATGGCGGTAACGAGCAATCTCTTAAGCGAAGATCGCGGTGCCGCTGCTACTCCTGTGCGGTCCATACCCTGACAGCTCACAGGAGCATCCATGCGAATACCTCGACCCCGGCGGGTCACCTCGGTGATCGTCCCGCTCACCCTGGCGCTGCCCGCCGCCGGCCTGCTCTTCGCCGGGCCGGCCGCCGCCTCGCCGGCCGGCACCCCGCAGGTCGGCCAGTACGACCACGTCGCGGCGCCCGCCGTCACCGGCGCCGAGAAGAGCCGGGACGACGCCAAGCAGGCCCAGGCGCTCAAGCACACCCAGGCCCGGCAGGCGGCGGCGCTCAGCCCGAACGCCGTCACGCCGAACACCACCGCCAAGACGCTGGGGGTCAGCTACCAGCAGCAGGTCGACTCCACCTGGTGCGGCCCGGCGACCCTGGCGATCATCCTCGGCTACAAGGGCTGGGGCTGGAGCGGCACCGCCTCGCAGCAGCAGACCTCGGCGGCCAACCTGCTCGGCGTGCCGCACAACGGCGACGGAACCCCCTGGCAGGGCAGCGACAACGTGCCGCTGGGCGGCCCGTGGGTGTCGAGCTACCCGATGCAGGACGCGCTGAACTACCGCGACTACGTCAAGACCGGAAACACCTACTGGGCCGTGCACGCCCTGCCCGGCTCGCCGAGCAGCGGTGACGTGACCGAGTACAAGAACGACCTGACCACCGACATCGACCTCAACTACCCGTTCGCCAACAACGAGTACGCGGCGCCGGGCTACGAGATCGGCAAGCAGCCGGGGGGCATGTGGATCTACCACTGGTTCGCCGCCAACGGCTACTCCAACAGCGGCTCCACCACGATCTTCTCCGACCCGGGCTGGGGCGGTGGCTCCAAGAGCTCCGACACCACGCACAACGTGGTGGTGGCGCTCGGCGGGCGCGGATACATCTGGTGACGATCGGGTTCCGCTCGGCAGGGCGGCGGGCCGGTCTGACCGGCACCGCCGTCCTGCTGGTCCTCGCCGCCCTGACCGGCTGCTCGGGCGGCTCGGCACGGCCGGCCGAGCATGCCCAGGTACCGGGTGCGGCTTCTGCTTCGGGTATGCCTTCTGGTTCGGGTGCGGCTTCTGGTTCGGGTGCGGCCGGGGTGTCCGACGGCGGCGCACCGCTGCGCACCTCCCCCTGCCCGGTGGCACTGCCGGCCAGCTGGCAGCACGCCCTCGACGCCGGGACGCTCTGGCACGACGCCGATGACCAGCTGCCCGCCGGGCTGCCGGTCACCACTGCGAACGGCACCGGGGTGCTACACCAGCAGGCGACGCCGACCTCGGTCCGGATCAGCGTGCTGGGGACCGGACGGCGGGAGCTCGCCACCGTCGGGACGCTGCCGATCGCCGCGGCCGAGCAGGGCGGCATCTCCTACGCCTCGTCCGACGCCCACCAGCTCGCGTTCGTCTACAACCTCGGCACCGGGGAGGACCAGCAGAACCGCTGGCGGCTCTACCTCTGGGACGCCGGCTCCGGGCAGCTGCGGGTGGTGGCCACCAACCCGACCGGCGCCGGCGGCACCCCGGTGCGCGGCGGCTGGGTCCACCCGCTGCTGGCGGGCGGTCACCTCTACTGGATCCAGGCCACGCCGTCGGTGGCGGGCCACCCCGGGCTGAGCCCGGGCAGCGAACTGCGCCAGTACGACCTGGCGACCGGGCGCACCCGCACCCTGTACAGCGGCCTGACCCAGTCGTACCTGGTCTACGGCGACACCGTGTTCTTCACCGCGCTCGCCGGCAGCGGGGCCCCCAACCCGGACGGCACCCCGCCGCTCGTGCTGCGGGCGGTGGTCGCGCGCACCGGCGCCCCGGCGCCCGTCCCGGCCGGGCTCGACGCGGCCCGTGACCGCCCGGACTTCATGGTCACCGACGGCGACCTCGTCGTCTGGGACACCTCGGACGGCGGCCTGCGCGGCTGGCGGCCGTCCTGGCAGCGCACCGTCACCCTGTTCCCGGACCTGCAGCAGCAGCGGCCGGCCGCCCTCGCCGATCTGGGCCAGCCGGCCATGCCCCGCATCTACGGGCACTTCCTGGTCTGGTCCGACCGGCAGACCTACCTGCTCGACCTGCGCACCGACAGCTTCGTCCGGCTGACCCCGAACCACGGCGTCGAGGACCTGGCCGGCAGCCGGCTGGCGATGTGGCAGTACGCCACCGACGGCCGGCCGGCCGCCCCGGGTCACCTGACCGGCACCGCGTACCTGCTCGACCTGGCCGCCCTGCCGGGCCTGCCGGGCTGCGGCGGCTGACCGGCGCCCGCCGGTCAGCCGTCCCTGCGCCCGACGAGGTGGAAGACTCGGCTGAGCCCGCGGTACGGATCCCGCCGGCTGGCTTCGAGTTCGACGGCCGCGATCTTCGCCGCGTCCCGCAGCTCCGGCGCCGTGCCGCCGAACTCGAGCCAGTCGACGAACAGCCAGCCCCCGTACCAGTCCACCGGCCGCACGCCCCGGGCAGCCAGCAGTTCGGCCAGTTCCTCGACCGTGTCGGCCCGCCCGGCCACCCCCAGCACCCCGATCTCGGTGCGGCTGTCGAAGGCCGCCAGCGCGTCGTCCCACCTGCCTTCCAGCGCCGGGCGCACCGCCGAGGCGTGCGCGTTGCCGGTCATGATCGACACCACGCCGGCTGGGCCGGCACACCGGCAGAGCTGGTCGACCATCGGCTCGGGATCGTCGAGGTAGCCGAGCACGCCGTGACACAGCACCGCGTCGAAGCCTCGGCCGGCCACCGCCTCGGCGGCACGCTCGCCGGCGCCCCGCACCAGGGTGACCCGATCCTGGACCGCGGCCGGCAACTGCCGCAGCCGCTGCCGGGCCTTGTCCAGCATCGCCGGCGACGAGTCCAGCAACGTCACCCGATACCCCGCTTGGGCAAGGGGAAACGACTGGTGGCCGGCACCCCCGCCGACGTCCAGCACGGTGGCCGGCGGCGGGGGCAGGTGCGCGAGCAGGTGCTGGTGGAGCACGTGGGTGCGCACGTATCCCTTGACCGTGGCGTAGGCATCGTCGGCGAACCGATCGGCCAGGCCGGCCCAGCGGTCCTCGGTGTCATCCGCCATGGCACCGACCGCACCACACACCGGCCGTCACCACAAGCCGGCGCCGGTCACAGCCGTCAGCCGCGGTAGTAGCCCGTCGCGTAGCCGTGCACGCACCCGACCCCGAAGACGACCACGCTGAGCGTCTGCGCCGGGCCGAGCGCCGTCGTCAGCTCGCTCGGCTGCGTGGTCAGGGTGGAGAGCTGGGTGGCCGCACCGTTCCAGGCCCGGCCGGTGCCGAACAGGCCCGCGAACAGGGTGCCGCCGGCGTTCGCGGGCACCAGCACGACGTTCAGCGCACCGAGCGTCGGTGCCCCCGACGAAGTAGCCCACCACGTCGACGATCACCTGCTGCGCCCGCCCGGAGCTGTTGTGCGGCACCAGTACCCCGTCGCCGCCCAGCCGCAGCGTCCGCATGGTCTGCATCGTGGCGCCACCCTCGAAACGCAGGTTGACCGTGGCTGCCGAGCCGTCGGTGTCCAGGATCGGCAGCAGCCCGGTGGCCGCCGCGTCCAGGACGGTCACGTTCGCGATCGCCGCCGGCTCAGGTCGGTTCGGGAACCGAGGTGAGCCCGCCGGTGGGCAGCACGTCGGCGGCGCTGTCCACCGGCGGTGGCATCAGCACCACCGGGCACGGTGCCTTGAAGACCACCTGCGGGGCGATCAGGCTCTTGGCCAGCGTGCTGAGGTTGCCGGTCCTGGGCGAGTCGAGCACCAGCAGCTGGGCACCCACCGCCGCGGCCAGCAGCACCGCGGAGGCCGACCCCCGGCGCAGCGAGAACGCGATCCGCAGGCTGGCCAGGTCACCGAGGGCCGAGCCGAGTTGATCGAGAATCCGCTGCTGTTCCTCGGCAAAAGCCTCCTCGACCGGGCTGGCCGAGGTGGCCGGTGGCCGGCCGCCCGGCGCGGCCGGTGGGCGCGGCCCGCGCCAGGCCGTCACCGCCTGCACGGTGGTGTTGCGCAGCTGGGCCTCGGCCGCCGCCCAGCGCAGCGCCTCCGGCGAGCCGGTGCGCCGGCTCACCCCCACCACGATCGGGCTGGCCAGGGCCGGGTCGGTCATGCCGGCGCTCCGGCCGCCGCCGGCTGGGCCTTGGACATCGGGTCGGCGATCTCCTCCAGCGACCTGCGCTCGGCGTTCACCGCGAGCGCCGCCGCGACCAGGCCGCCCACGATCATCACGCCGGCCCCGAGGTAGTAGCCGGCGGTCAGCGGCCCGCGCGGCGGGTTCGCGACGTTGGCGCCGCCGATCAGGTGCCCGTACAGCGAGGTGGCGATCGCACCGAAGATCTGCGCGATCGAGAAGAAGAACGCGATCGCCTGGCCGCGCAGCTCCAGCGGGAAGATCTCGCTCACAGTCAGGTACGCCGACGAGGCGCCGGCCGAGGCGAAGAAGAAGATCACGCACCAGAAGACGGTCTGGGTGGTCGCGGTGAGATGCCCGCCGCCGAACAGCGCCGCCGAGATCGCCAGCAGCACGCCGGAGATGAGATAGGTGCCGGCGATCATCTTCCGCCGGCCGATCGTGTCGAACAGGTGCCCGAGCAGCAGCGGCCCGAGCAGGTTGCCGATCGCGAACGGCAGGAAGTAGTAGCTGGTGTGTGACTTCGAGATGCCGAAGAAGTGCTGCAGCACCAGGGCGTAGGAGAAGAAGATGGCGTTGTAGAGGAAGGCCTGCGTCGCCATCAGGGTGAAGCCGAGCGCGGTCCGCCGCGGGTAGGTGCGCAGGAACGTCCGCACCAGCTGGCCGTACGGGATCCACTGCTGCGGGACGATGTCGATGGCCTTGCCCTCGTCCACCTCGGGCAGCTCGCGGCCCTCCGCCCGCACCCGGTCCTCGATCTCGTCCACCGTCCGGTTGGCCTCGTCCTGGTAGCCGTGCGTCATCTGCCAGCGCGGGCTCTCCGGGATGTGCCGGCGCAGGCCGATGATCAGCAGCCCCAGCACCGGGCCGATGAAGAAGCCGATCCGCCAGCCCAGGTTGCTCGGCACGGCGTCCGAGAGCAGGAACAGGTTCGCGGTGGCGCCGAGGGCGGCACCGCCCCAGTACGTGCCGTTGATCGCGATGTCGACCCGGCCGCGGTAGTGCGACGGGATCAGCTCGTCGATGGCGGAGTTGATCGCCGAGTACTCGCCGCCGATGCCGAGCCCGGCGACGAACCGGAAGACCGCCAGCACGCCGAGGTTCCAGGACAGGCCGGCCAGGCCGCTGCCGAGCAGGTAGATCGCCAGCGTCAGGATGAAGATCTTGCGGCGGCCGATCCGGTCGGTGATCCGGCCGAAGAACAGCGCCCCGATCACCTCGCCGACCAGGTACACCGAGCCGAGCGCGCCGACGTCGGCGCTGGTCAGGTGCAGCGAGTCCTGGAAGCCGGCCTGCGAGACGATCTGGATCTCCAGGCCGTCCAGGATCCAGGAGACCCCGAGGCCCACCACCACCAGCCAGTGGAACCGGGCCCACGGCAACCGGTCCAGTCGGGCCGGGACCAGGCTGCGGACGGGCTTGGGCGCTGACTCGACTCCCACCGCGGTGGTCATCGCTCACCTCATTCACGGATGCCGGGGCCGCTGCTGGTTCAGCCGGCCGGCGCCGGGTGTCGCGCGGTCCGGCGCTCGCAGCGGCTAGTTTGCCCAGGCCCGGCCCGGTTCAACCCAGACGGCGGGCAGCACCGGCTTGTCCGCTGTCCGATCCGACGGGGCGTGGCGGTTCCGCCGGAGCACCGGTCAGTTCAGGCCGACGTCCACCGGAAAGGTCGACAGCAGCGACAGCGGGGCCGGCTGCCGGCGCAGCACCGCGCGCCACAGGCTGCCCGGGTGCGGGGAGAAGACGTCGTCCAGGCCGCCGGCCACCACGTACCAGCCGCCGCGGGCGATCTCGTCCGCCAGCTGGCCGACCTCCCAGCCGGCGTGGCCGGCGAAGACCCGCAGGCTGGCGGCGTGCTGCGAGACCTCGGCTACCGGGGCGTCGAGGTCCACCAGGGCGAGGCCCCCGCTGACCACCCGCAGGCCGGTGCCGGCCTCGGCGGTCGTGGTCAGCCGGCCCAGGCCGAGCGCGCCGTCCCGCTGCACCGGGCCACCGTTGAAGACCACCGACGGCTCGGTCATCACGTCCTGCCAGTCGGGCAGGATGTGGCCGACCGGGGTGTGCGACGGCCGGTTCACGATCACACCGACGGTGCCGGTGTCGTCGTGCTCGATCAGGAAGACCACCGTCCGGAAGAACTCCGGATCCGACAGGTCAGGTGCGGCGATCAACAGTCGATGGGCAGCAGGGGGCAGCTGCCAGCTCCGCTCGTCGGTCACAGCTACATCCTGCACCAGCGGGCAGCCGCGCGGGCTACCGTCGAGCAAGGCCGCCGGCCGGACCCAAACCGACCGAGACGAACGGGAGGGCGATGGCGTGCACGCCGTGAATCCGGCCGCGCCGGTCTGGCGTCAGCTGGCGGCCCGGCCGGACTATCTGCGCCTGCTGGCGGTGCGCCTGGCCGGCCAGTTCGCCGACGGCGTGTTCCAGGCGTCGCTGGCCGGCACCATCCTCTTCGACCCCGAACGCGCCGCGCACGCCGCCGACATCGCGGCCGGCTTCGCGGTGCTGCTGCTGCCGTACTCGCTGCTCGGGCCGTTCGCCGGGGTGCTGCTCGACCGCTGGTCCCGCCAGCGGGTGCTGCTCGGTGCCAACCTGCTGCGGGCCGTCCTGGTGTGCGCGGTGGCCGGCGAGATCGGCGCCGGGGTGCACGGGCAGCCGTTCTACCTCAGCGCGCTGGCGGTCATCTCGATCAACCGGTTCGTGCTCTCGGCGCTGTCGGCGGCGCAGCCGCACGTGGTGCCCGGCGAGCAGCTGATCACCGCCAACGCCATCTCGACCACCGCGGGCGCGGCGGTGACGGCAGCCGGCGGCGGCCTGGCGATCGGCATCCGCGCGGTGTCCGGCGCCGGCAACCTCGGCTACGCCTCGATCGCGCTGGGCAGCGCGCTCAGCTACGTGCTGGCCGGCCTGGCCGCGGTGGGCTTCGGGGTGCGCCAGCTCGGCCCGGACGACCACACCCGGCGGCACTCGGAGTCGGTGCGCAACGTGCTGGCCGGCCTGGTGGCCGGTGGCCGGCACCTGCGCGAGCGGCCGGCGGTGCTGCGGGCGCTCGTCATGATCGGCGTGCACCGCTTCGCCTACGGGGTGTCGGCGATCTGCACCCTGCTGCTCTACCGCAACTACTTCACCGACCAGGGGGTGCTGCGCGCCGGGCTGGCCGGGCTCGGCCAGATCGTGCTGGCGATCGCGGTCGGTGGCGGCATCGCGGCGTTCGTCAGCCCGCTGGCCGCCCGTCGCTGGGGCTATGCCCGGTGGTCGGCGGCGCTGCTGGTCGCGGCCGGCGTGGTCGAGCTGGTGCTGGGGCTGCCGTTCCGGCTCGCCACCTTCGTGCCGGCCGCCGCGCTGCTCGGGCTGGCCGCGCAGGGCGTGAAGATCTGCGTCGACACCATCACCGCCCGCGGGGTGGACGACGACTACCGCGGCCGGGTGTTCTCGATCTACGACACGGTGTTCAACGTGGTGTTCGTGGCGGCCGGCGTGCTCACCGCACTGCTGCTGCCCGAGAACGGCCGCTCGGTCGCCGCGGTGGTCGGCATCGCGGTGGCCTACGAGCTCGCCGGGATCGGGTACCTGCTGGCGTCCCGGCAGCGCCGCGGGCAGCCGGCGGTGACCGCGCGGTCGCAGGCACGCGCCGCCTGAGCCGGTCCGGGCCCGGCGGTTGAGCCGGTCCGGGGCTCAGCGGTTGAGCCAATCTTGAGCCCAGCGGCTTGAGCCGGCCCCGAGCCCGGGTCAGGCCTGGGTGGCCGCCCACCAGGCACGCAGCTCGGCGACCGCGTCCTCGTGCGAGAGCGGGCCGCGCTCCATCCGCAGCGCGAGCAGGTGCTTGTACGCCCGGCCCACCGCCGGGCCGGGCCCGATGCCCAGGATCGCCATGATCTCGGTGCCGTCCAGGTCCGGCCGGATCGCGTCCAGCTCCTCCTGCTCGCGCAGCCGCTCGATCCGGCGTTCCAGGTCGTCGTAGGTCGCGGCCAGGGCGGCGGCCTTGCGCTGGTTGCGGGTGGTGCTGTCCGACCGCACCAGCTTGTGCAGCCGGGACAGCAGCGGCCCGGCGTCGGTGACGTACCGGCGGACCGCCGAGTCGGTCCACTCTCCCCGGCCGTAGCCGTAGAAGCGCAGGTGCAGGAAGACCAGCCGGACGATGTCGTCGGTCAGGTCCTTGGGGAACTTCAGCGCCTTCAACCGGGCCTTGGCCAGCCGGGCGCCCACCACCTCGTGATGGTGGAAGGTCACCTGCCGGCCGCCGGGCGAGTCGACGAAGCGGCGGGTGTCCGGCTTGCCGACGTCGTGCAGCAGCGCGGCCCAGCGCAGCACCAGGTCCGGCTCGCCGTCCTCCAGGCCGATGGCCTGGTCGAGCACCTGCAGCGTGTGGGCGTAGACGTCCTTGTGCTGGCCGTGCTCGTCGGCGGCCATCCGCAGCGCCGGCAGCTCCGGCAGCACGCGGTCGGCCAGGCCGGTGTCGACCAGCAGCTCCAGGCCGCGGCGAGGATGGGCGCCGAGCAGCAGCTTGTTCAGCTCGGCCTGCACCCGTTCGGCGGTGATCCGGTCGATCTCGCCGGCCAGCTCGGCCATCGCGGCCCGCACGTCGGGGGCCACCGAGACCCCGAGCTGGCTGACGAACCGGGCCGCCCGCAGCATCCGCAGCGGGTCGTCGGTGAACGACTCCGCCGGCGTGGCGGGCGTGCGCAGCACCCCGCGGGCCAGGTCGGCCAGCCCGCCGTACGGGTCGACGAAGGTGCGGTCGGCCACCGAGACGGCCATCGCGTTCATGGTGAAGTCGCGCCGCAGCAGGTCCTCGGCCACCGAACTGCCGAACGCCACCTCCGGGTTGCGGCTCACCCGGTCGTACCGGTCGGCGCGGAACGTGGTGATCTCGCACGGCTCGCCGCGCACCTGGGCGCCGACCGTGCCGAAGGCGATGCCGGTGGTCCAGGTGGCCGAGGCCAGGCCGTCCAGCAGCGCGAGCACCTGCTCGGGCCGGGCGTCGGTGGTGAAGTCCAGGTCGTGCACCGGCCGTCCCATCAGGGCGTCGCGGACCGGGCCGCCGACCAGGTAGAGCTGGTGGCCGGCCGCCTGGAAGGCGTCGCCGAGCCGGCTCGCCACCGGCGGGATATCGACCAGATCGCCGGGATTACCGGTCATGACTGCTGAATTCACATCCTCGGGAATGGCCGGGCAGCACGGCGCGGCACCATCGGCCGGCCGCTTGTCGTCGGACAACCCTACTAAGCAGGCCAAGTAGCATCGGACTATGTCCCGCACGTCGTCCCCCCGGCGTCCGCGGCTCCCCCGGGTGGACGAGACCAGCGCCGGCGGCCTGGTGCTGGACCTGTCCGGTCCGGTGCCGCTGGGCGCGCTGATCGGCCGGACGAACCGGCGTGGCCGGCTGCTCTGGTCACTGCCCAAGGGCCATCTCGAGGCCGGCGAGACGCTGGAGCAGGCCGCCGTCCGGGAGGTCGCCGAGGAGACCGGCATCACCGGGGCGATCATCGGGACGCTCGGCACCATCGACTTCTGGTTCGTGGTGGAGGGGCGGCGGATCCACAAGACCGTGCACCACTACCTGATGCGCGCGGTCGGTGGCGAGCTGTCCGACGCCGACATCGAGGTCACCGAGGTCGCCTGGGTGCCGCTGCCCGAGATCGGCGCCCAGCTGGCCTACTCCGACGAGCGCCACCTGCTGCACCAGGCCAGCGAGCTGCTGCGGGACAGCGCGTGATGCGGCAGGCGGCCTGATGGCCCGTCGAGCTGGCCGGCCGGTGCGCACCGTGCTGGCCCTGCTGACGTTCGGCCTGCTGGTGGCGGTGGCCGCCGGACCGGCCGCGGCCACCGTCCGCCCGGTGGCGGCCAACTCCCAGCCCGCGGTCACGGTGACCCTGGACGGGATGACCCCGCGCACCCCGGACGCCGGCAAGCCGGGCCAGCCGGTGGTCTTCACCGCGACGCTGACCAACAACACCGACAACACCTACTCCGACGTCGAGATCGGGTTGCAGCGCGGCCTGCCGATCACCCAGCAGAACCTGCTCGACAGCGCCATCGCCAACCCGCCCGAGACCGGCTACTCGGTGCCGTCGCCGCTCGACCTGCAGGAGCAGTTGCTGCCGCACGGCAAGCTGACCGTCCGCTACCGGACCAGTGGCGGCGACATGTGCCTCTGCTTCGACGGCGTCTACCCGTACGCCCTGGTCGCCTCCGCGGTCAGCGACCCGTCCGTCGGCTTCACCGAGGTCGGGCGCACCCAGGTCTTCGTGCCGTCCTTCCTGCAGCAGCCCCAGCCGGTGTCGGTGGCCTGGGTGTGGCCGCTGCTGGACCGCCCGCACCGCTCGGTCGACAGCGACGTCTTCACCGACGAGGGGCTGGCCGGCGAGGTCGGCCCGGGTGGCCGGCTGGACCGGGCGCTGCAGGTCGCCGAGCAGGTCGCCGGCAAGGTGCGGCTGACCCTGGTGGTCGACCCGGACCTGCTGGACAGCCTCGCCGTGATGGCCCGGCCCGAGGGCTACCGGGTGCGCTCGGGCAGCGGGACGGTGGCCGGCACCGGCGGCAAGCTCGCGGCCGGCTGGCTGGCCCGGTTCAAGCAGGTGGCGCTGCGGCACGACGTGGCGCTCACCGCCTTCGCCGATCCGGACGTCAACGCGCTCACCCGAGCCGGCCTGCCCTTCTCGACCGCACTGGATCCCCAGGTGCAGGGCCGGATCGCCCCGTACCTGAACGGCCAGCTGTCGGCCGGCCTGCTCACCTGGCCGGCCGGATCGGCCCTGACCAGCAAGTCGCTGGACACCCTCGTCGCCAGCGGAACCTCGACGCTGCTGCTCAGCGACGCGGCGCTGCCCGGCGGCAACCACACCGAGCCCCGGCCGGACGCGCTGTCGCCGCTGCCGACCGCCTCCGGCACCGCCGACGCGCTGGTCACCGACACCAAGATCGAGGCCACCGTGCGCCGGGCGACGACGCTGGGCGCGAACCCCGCCAACGACGAGCAGACGCTGCTGGCCCAGCTGGCCGTCCGGGCCGCGCAGGAACCCGGCTCGCCGCACTTCGTGGTGATCGCGCCGGACCGCTACGTCGACACCGACCCGGCCGCCGCGGCCGGCATCATCCTCGCCTCGGTCAGCACCGGTTGGAGCCGTTCGGTCTCGGTGCCGCAGGCGCTGGCCACCGTCACTCCGGTGGACCGGGGGGCGCTCAACACCGCCGCCGAGAACCCGGCCGCCGAGGTCAGCCAGCAGCAGCTGACCCTGCTCGGCCTGATCGCGCAGCGGGTCAGCTCGCTGAACGAGGCCCTGCACGACAACGACGCCTCGGCCACCCTGCTGTCCGGCTTCAGCACCGGCATCCGGCGGGCCGAGTCCAGTGCCTGGCGCACCGACCCGGCCGGCGGCGACGCGCTCGCCCAGCAGCTGCTCGCCCGGATCGACGGCCTGGACGGCGCGGTGCACCTGGTGCAGCCGGCCGACGGCACCTACAGCCTGTCCTCCAGCACCTCGCCGATCGTGGTGACCGTGTCGAACCAGCTGACCAAGCCGGTGACCGTCCGGGTCTCGGTGATGCCGCTGAACTCCACCGTCGGGTTCTCCGCACCGGCGTACCTGACCCAGACCGTCCCGGCACGCAGCCTGGAGACCGTGCGCATCCCGACCCACGTCGAGCGGCTCGGTAAGTTCCAGGTGGTGGCGATGCTCCAGACACCGGACGGCCGGCAGCTCGGCCAGCCGGTGACCCTCAACGTGCGGGCGACCGCGATCGGCACCGTGACCAAGGTGATCACCGCGATCGCCGTCGCGGTGCTGGCCCTGGCCCTGCTGCGCCGGCTGATCGGCCGGTTCCGGCAGCCCGCCGGCGGTGGCCGCGGCCCGAACGGCCCGGCCCGCCCGGGCGACCCGCCCGCCCCGACCGGTGGTGGCCCGGCCGGGAGCGAGCCGGCCGGTGACTCGCCCAGCCCGACGGGTGCCCGCACGTGACCGACGACTGGTCCGAACCGCAGTTCTACGGCTCGCCGATGCCGGTGCCGGGCGACGCCACCGCGCTGGCGGTCCGCACCGCCCAGACCGGCAACGACGGCTGGAGCGCACCGATCTACCACGGCCCGCGCCGGTTCCGGCCGCGGCCGGAGCAACCGGTGCGGGTCAGCCGGGACGCCACCGGCAGCCACCTGGTGGTCGGCGACGAGCGGGTGGCTGCGGCGCCGGCTGCCGAACCGGGCCAGGCCCTGCCCGACGGCCAGCTCGACGGCCAGCCACCGGCGGCCGGGCCGGCCACCGAGCTGTTCCCCGGCCTGACCGCCACTGCCGAGCCGGAGCAGGCGGAGGCCGACCGGGCGCCGAGCCTGATGTCCAGCAGCCGGACGATGGCGGTGGCCAGCCTGGTCAGCCGGGTGACCGGCTTCCTGCGCAGCCTGGTGCTGGTGGCCGCGCTGGGCATCGGGGTCGGCGAGGTGGCCGACGCCTACAACCTGGCCAACACGCTGCCCAACATGGTGTACGAGCTGCTGCTCGGCGGCGTGCTGACCAGCGTGATCATCCCGGTGCTGGTCTTCGCCCAGCATGCCGACGCCGATCGTGGTGAGGCCTACACCCAGCGGCTGCTGTCCATCGCCACCGCCAGCCTGGGCGGCGCGACGGTGGTCGCGGTGCTGGCCGCGCCGGTGCTGGCCTCGATCTTCGGCGGCTCGGCGAGCAAGCAGGCGCTCACCGGGCTCTGGGCGACCCTGCTGCTGCCCGAGATCTTCTTCTACGGCCTGGGCGCCATGTTCACCGCGGTGCTCAACACCCGGGACGTCTACGGCTGGCCGGCCTGGGCGCCGGTGCTCAACAACGTGATCACGATCCTCTCGGTGGGCCTGTTCCTGCTGCTGCCCACCGCCAACCCGCTGACCGCCTCGAACATCTCCAGCACCCAGATCCTGGTGCTCGGCGTCGGCACCACGTTAGGCATCGCCGGCCAGGCGCTGGTGCTCTGGCTGCCGCTGCGCAAGACCGGCTTCGTCTGGCGCTGGCGGTTCCGGGCGTACGAGTCCGAGGCCGGCCGGATGGCGGAGTTCTCCAGCCTCACCCTGTGGGTGCTGCTCTACGTGGCGATCAGCCAGGTCGGCGTGTTCGCGGTGAACCGGGTCGCCAACGCCCGGGCCGGCGGGCCGACCACGTTCGCCAACGCCGACCTGCTGTTCCAGGTGCCGTACGGGATCCTCGGCGTCTCGCTGCTGACCGCGCTGATGCCCCGGATGAGCCGGGCCGCGGCCCGCGGTGACACCGCAGGCGTGCTGGACGACCTGCGGCTGGGCACCCGACTGTCGGCGGTCGCGCTGATCCCGGTCTCGGCCGGGCTGATGGTGCTGGGGCCGGCGTTCACCAGCGTGATCTTCCTCGGCCACGCCCGGCTCTCCGAGGCCCGCCTGGTGGGCATCGCGCTGGCCGCCGGGGCGTTCGGGCTGGTGCCGTTCGCGCTGGTGATGCTGCAGCAGCGGGTGTTCTACGCGATGCGCGACGCCCGGACGCCGACCGCCATCAACCTGGTGATGGTGGCGGTCAAGGTGGCCCTGGTGTTCAGCGCGTACGGCCTGCTGCACGGCCGGGCGGTGATCGTGGCACTGACCGTCTCGACCTCGACCTCGTACCTGACCGGGTGCCTGGCCGGGCACCTGCTGCTGCGCCGCCGGTTCGGCCCGCTCGGCTTCGCCGCGGTGCTGCGGACCATCGGGCTGATCGCGGTGGCCGCGGTGATCGGTGCCGCGGTGGCACTGGTGGTGCTGGTCGGCGTCACCCACCTGCTGGGCATCGGCCGGCTCGCCGCGCTGATCGTGCTGGTGGTCGGCGGCGGGCTGGGCGCGCTCGCCCTGGTGCTGGTCGCGCTCCGGTTGCCGTTGCCCGAGGTGGCCGACATCCTGGCTGCGGCCCGGCGCCGGCCGGCCCGCGCCACCGACTGACGGGTCCGCTCAGCCGGCCAGGAAGTCGAGCACGATGGTGCCGGCCCGCTCCCGGAATTCGTGGAAATAGGCGTGCCGGGCGCCCTCGATCAGCTCCACCCGGCTGTCCGGGATCCGGGCGGCGAGCAGCCCGGCGTTGGCGACCGGTGTCATCAGGTCCTCGGTGCCGTGCACGATCAGCGTCGGCGCCCCGATCTCGGGCAGCCGGTCCCAGGCGTCGTGCCGGTGACTGGCCAGCAGGTGGCCGGCCCTGGCATGCGCGGGCATCGACGGGTCTCCCACCACCGGGTACGGCCCGGGCGTCGCGGCGCGCCAGGCCGGCGTGTACATCAGGTCGAGCAGGAACTCCCGCCCCGCCTCGCCGGGCTGCGCGAGGCCGCGCCGCACCGTCCGGCCCCGGTCGATCGAGTGCGGGCCGCCGGGCGCGGTGCAGCCGAGCACCAGCCGGGCGACCCGGTCCGGATGCTCGATCGCCAGCCACTGCGCCACCCGGCCGCCCATCGAGGTGCCGTAGACGTCGGCCCGGTCGATGCCGAGCCCGGCCAGCACCGCCGCCGCGTCCGCCGCGAACCCGCGGGTACTGTAGCCCTCCCGGGGCCGGTCACTGGCCCCGGTACCGCGGCAGTCGAGGGTGATCGTGGTGTGACCGGCCTCGAAATCGCGACGCACCGGCCCCCACCACCCGTGGTCGTTGGCCTGCCCGGCGAGCAGCAGCAGCGCGGGTCCGGAGCCGGCCAGCTGGCACGCGATCCGGCTGCCGTCCGCGGCCGTCACCACGTGCTCGCTGGGAACGGGATCCATGTCGCAAGTCTGGCGGTCGCCGGGGGACACGAGGAATAGCCCCCCACCTAGACTGGTTACCGACGTACCGACGGGCACCGCGGCGTGCCGCGGGCGTCCGCACGGGAACTTCGCAGGCGAGAGATCGAGGTCGCAGTGAACGAGAACCACCGCAAGGTCATCGTCGTCGGCTCCGGCCCGGCCGGCTACACCGCGGCGCTCTACACGGCCCGGGCCGAGCTACGGCCGCTGGTATTCGAGGGCAGCCAGTACGGCGGCGCGCTGATGAACACGACCGAGGTGGAGAACTTCCCCGGCTTTCCCACCGGCATCATGGGGCCCGACCTGATGAGCCAGCTCCGGACGCAGGCCGAGCGGTTCGGCGCCGAGCTGGTCTCCGACGACGTCGTCTCGGTCGAGCTGTCCGGCCCGGTCAAGGTGGTCCGGACGCTGGCCGGCGAGTGGACCGCGGACGCGGTCATCCTGGCGATGGGCTCGGCGTACAAGAAGCTGGGCCTGGCCCGCGAGGACGAGCTGTCCGGGCACGGCGTCTCCTGGTGCGCGACCTGCGACGGGTTCTTCTTCCGCGGCCAGCACATCGTGGTGGTCGGCGGCGGTGACACCGCGATGGAGGAGGCGACCTTCCTCACCCGGTTCGCCGAGTCGGTCACCGTGGTGCACCGGCGGGACGGCCTGCGCGCCTCCAAGATCATGGCCGACCGGGCCGCGGAGAACCCCAAGATCTCCTTCGCCTGGAACTCCGAGGTCGCCGAGATCCACGGCGAGGGCACGGTCAGCGGTCTCACCCTGCGCGACACGGTCTCCGGCGAGACCCGCGAGGTCGAGGCCACCGGGCTGTTCATCGCGATCGGCCACGACCCGCGGTCGGAGCTGGTGGCCGGCCAGGTCGACCTCGACGACGAGGGCTACATCCTCACCGACGGGAAGTCCACCCGCACCAACCTGGCCGGCGTGTTCGCCGCCGGGGACGTGGTGGACCACGTCTACCGCCAGGCGATCACCGCCGCCGGCACCGGCTGCCAGGCGGCCCTGGACGCCGAGCGCTTCCTGGCCGCGCTGGAGTCGGTGGGCGACACCGAACTGGCCGCGCTGGAGGCCTGACTCGCACCGGCGCGCGGGAAGAGCCCCGTCCGCCGGCGGCGTTACAGTGACACGCACGATCCACCGCTATTGCAGGGAGAATTTTTCGATGGCCGTTAACGTCACCGACGCCACGTTCCGCCAGGACGTGCTCGAATCCGACACCCCGGTCCTGGTCGACTTCTGGGCCGAATGGTGCGGACCGTGCCGGCTGGTCGGCCCGGTGCTCGAGGAGATCGGCAAGGAGCACGGTGACAAGCTCCGGGTCGTCAAGCTGAACATCGACGAGAACCCGAACGTGGCTCGCGACTACCAGATCATGTCGATCCCCACCATGTCGGTCTTCAAGGGTGGCGAGATCGTCAAGACCATCGTCGGCGCGAAGCCGAAGGCGGCCCTGCTGAAGGACCTGGCCGACTTCATCTAAGCCGCGCTCACGACGCCGTCGGGGGCGGTTCCTGGTCC
>DATJNU010000125.1:0-7071 GCA_035507775.1 Jatrophihabitans sp. | reverse complement strand
CGGGCCCTGGTGGCGGCGGTGCTCGGCCAGCCCCGGATCGAGACCATCGAGCACGCCCTGGTGCTCGACCTGCTGCCGGCCGCGGACGGCGGCGTCGGCGCGGTCACCCTGCACGTGATGGGCGAGGGCCAACTGGACGGCGTCGGCGCGGTGCGGGCCCGGGCGATCGTACTGGCCACCGGCGGCATCGGCCAGGTGTACGCGGCCACCACCAATCCCTCGGTTTCCACCGGGGACGGGGTGGCGGCGGCACTGCGGGCCGGCGCCGTCGTGCAGGACCTGGAGTTCGTCCAGTTCCACCCCACCGTGCTCTGGCTCGGCGGGTCGGCGTCCGGGCAGCAGCCGCTGGTCAGCGAGGCGGTCCGCGGCGAGGGTGCGGTGCTGGTCGACGACGACGGGGCCCGGTTCATGCAGGGCCAGCACGAGCTGGCCGACCTGGCCCCGCGCGACGTGGTGGCCAAGGCGATCCTGCGGCAGATGCGCGCCACCGGGGCCGAGCACGCCTGGCTGGACGCGCGGCACTTCGGCCCGGAGAAGTGGCGGGTCCGGTTCCCGACCATCCTGGCCACCCTGACCGCGCTCGGCATCGACCCGGTGACCCAGCTGATCCCGGTGGCGCCGGCCTGCCACTACGCCTCCGGCGGCATCGTCACCGACCTGACCGGTCGCACCTCGGTGGCCCGGCTCTACGCCTGCGGCGAGGCGGCGTGCACCGGCGTGCAGGGCGCGAACCGGCTGGCCTCGAACTCGCTGCTGGAGGGCCTGGTCTTCGGCCGGCGGATCGCCGCGGACATCGCCGCCGCGCTGCACGCCGACCCCCGGCTGCCGGAGCTCGGCATCGACGTCCGCAGCGCCGGCATCTCCGCGGCCGGCATCCGGGGCCCGCTGCAGGCCGGCATGTCCGCCGAGGCGGGCGTGATCCGCACCGCGGCGGGCCTGGCCCGGATGACCGCGGCGCTGCACCGGCTGGCCGCGCAGCGCAGCAGCGAGCCGGGCACCGAGACCTGGGAGGCGACGAACCTGCTGACCGTGGCCGGCGCGCTGGTCGCGGCGGCCGCCCAGCGCACCGAGACCCGCGGCTCGCACTGGCGGGAGGACCACCCGGACGCCGACGACCGCTGGCTCGGCCACCTGCGGCTGCGGCTCGGCCCGGATGGCACCATCGCCACCGAGTACCTGCCGCTGTCCGGCCTGCTGGCCGGCACCGGCGACGCCGGGCGGCGCGGCTGACCGGCCGCGGCATGCCACCCACCAGAGCCGGCCGGGCCACCCACCGGCCCGAGGAGCGAGGACGAACGTGAACCAGGCAGCACCCGAGCCCAGGATCGACCCGGCGCTGATCGCCGCGCTCGACGAGGCGGGCCTGAGCCCGGCCACCACCGCCCGGCTGGTCGGCCGCGCGCTGGGTGAGGACCTGGCCGGCGGGGTGGACGTCACCACCACCGCCACGATCGGCGAGCAGCAGCGCGGCCGGGCCGACGTGGTGCCCCGCGAGGCCGGCGTGGTGGCCGGGCTGCCGGTGGCCGCGTTCGTCTTCGCGGTGGCCAGCGAGGGCCGGCTCGCCGTCGAGCTGCGGGCCCGCGACGGTGACGTGGTCCGTCCCGGCGACGTGCTGCTGACGGTGACCGGCCCGGTGCGGGACCTGCTCACCGCCGAACGCACCGCGCTGAACCTGCTCACCCACCTGTCCGGGGTGGCGACGCTGACCCGGCTCTGGGTGGACGCGGTGGCCGGCACCGGCGCCCGGATCCGGGACACCCGCAAGACGCTGCCGGGGCTGCGGGCGCTGCAGAAGTACGCGGTCCGCTGCGGCGGCGGCGAGAACCACCGGATGTCGCTGTCCGACGCCGCCCTGATCAAGGACAACCACGTCGCCGCGGCGGGTTCGGTCACCCGGGCGTTCGAGCTGGTCCGGGCGGCCGCGCCGGAGCTGCCGGTCGAGGTGGAGGTCGACACCACCGAGCAGTGCGCCGAGGCGATCCGGGCCGGGGCCGAGCTGATCCTGCTCGACAACATGAGCCTGGCCGACCTGAAGGCCTGCGTGGCGATGGCGGACGGCACGGACGTCCGGCTGGAGGCCTCCGGCGGGCTCAGCCTCGCCGCTGCCGCCGCGGTCGCCGGCACCGGGGTGGACTACCTCGCGGTCGGCGCGCTGACCCACTCGGTGCCGGTGCTCGACCTCGGGCTGGACCTGCACCCGGCCGAGGACGACTGATGCTGCTCGCCATCGACATCGGCAACACCAACACGGTGCTCGGGGTCTTCGACGGCGAGCAGATGGTGCACTCGTGGCGGGTCAAGACCGACGCCCGCAACACCGCCGACGAGCTGATGCTGACCTTCCGGGGGCTGCTGGCCGAGGTTTCGGTGACCGGGGTCGCGGCCTGCTCCACCGTCCCGGCCGCGCTGCGCGAGCTGCGCACCATGCTCTCGCGGTACTGGGACCGGCTGCCGACCGTGCTCGTCGAGCCCGGCATCAAGACCGGCGTGGCGCTGCTGTTCGACAACCCGAAGGAGGTGGGCAGCGACCGGATCGTGAACACCCTGGCCGCGCATCACCTGGTCGACGGCCCGGCGATCGTGGTCGACTTCGGCACCTCGACCAACTTCGACGTGGTCAGCGGCCGGGGCGAGTTCCTGGGCGGCGCGCTGGCCCCGGGCATCGAGATCTCGCTGGACGCGCTGGCGGCGCGGGCGGCCCAGCTGCGCAAGGTGGAGCTGGTGACGCCGCGCTCGCCGATCGGCAAGAACACCGTCGAGGCGCTGCAGTCGGGCATCCTCTACGGCTTCGCCGGCCAGGTGGACGGCATCGTGCGGCGGATCGCCCGCACCCTGCAGCCGGACGAGCCGGACGCCGTCGAGGTGATCGCCACCGGCGGCCTGGCGCCGCTGGTGGTGCAGCACTGCGAGACGGTGGACCGGCACGAGCCGGACCTGACCCTGATCGGGCTGCGGCTGATCTACGAGCGCAATCTCTAGCGCCGGTACTGCCGGATCACCGTGGTCCAGCCGGGCAGCCGGATGATCGGCTGCTGCAGTTCGGCGTGCCGGCCGATCAGGATCCGCAGCCGCCGGTCGATGGCCTGTCGGTCGGCCGGCGACCGGGTCGTCACCCAGCTCCAGGTGTTGGCCAGCCCGATCAGGCCGTCCGGGCCCGGCAGCTCGTGCTGGACCTCGGTGCGGAACCGCTGCGGCGCGGTGAAGAGCGCCCCGTCCAGGTCGGACGGCTGGTAGCCCTCCGGTGGCGCGGGTTGCTGGGTCGCCGCGTACAGCTCGCTCACCCACGGCGCGGAGCGGTCGGTGAAGTTCCACAGCAGCCCGACGACCCCGCCGGGTCGCAGCACCCGGGCCAGCTCGCGATCGGCCGCCGGCCGGGCGAACCAGTGGAAGGCCTGGCCGACCAGCACCGCGTCGACGCTGGCGTCCGGCAGCGGGATCCGCTCGGCGCTGCCCGCCAGCGCGACCGCCTCCGGCACCGCCTCGGCGAGCACGGCGCGCATCCCGTCGTCCGGCTCGACCGCCAGCACCTCGGCGGCGCGGCCCAGCAGGTCCCGGGTCAGCAGCCCGGTGCCGGCGCCCAGGTCCAGGATCCGGCGCCGGGCAGTGCTGTCGGGCACAGTGCCATCAGGAACGGTGCCATCGGCTGCGCTGTCATCAGGAACGCTGCCATCGGCAGCGGTGCCCAGCACGTAGTCGAGCGCGGCGGCCGGGTAGCGCGGGCGGAACCGGTCGTAGGCCCGCGCCTGGGCGCCGAAGGAACGGGCATAGGGCGAGCCGGACATCGAGGTCGACACCCGGCCGATCCTGCCATCCCGGACGGCGGTCAGAGCCAGCCGCGCTGGTCGGCCGCCCGGTAGGCCTCCACCCGGTTGCGCACGCCGGTCTTGGCGATCGCGGCGGAGAGGTAGTTGCGCACGGTGCCCTCGGAGAGGAACAGCCGGGCGGCGATGTCGGCGACGGTGGCACCGTCCCGCGAGGCGACCAGCACGTCCCGTTCGCGGCCGGTCAGCGGGGACGCGCCGCCGGCCAGGGTGGCCGCGGCCAGCGCCGGATCCACCACCCGCTCGCCGCCGGCCACCCGGCGCACCGCCTCGGCCAGCTGCTCGGCCGGGGCGTCCTTGACGACGAAGCCGAGCGCCCCCGACTCCATCGCCCGCCGCAGGTAGCCCGGCCGGCCGAAGGTGGTCAGGATGATCACCCGGACCTCCGGCGTCTCGTGCGCCAGCGCGGCGGCCGCGGCCAGCCCGTCCAGGCCGGGCATCTCGATGTCGAGCAGGGCCACGTCCGGCCGGTGGGTCCGGGCCGCGGCCACCACCTCGTCGCCGCGCCCGACCTCGGCGATCACCTCGAAGTCCGGTTCCAGCGCCAGCAGGGCCGCGAGCGCGGCGCGCACCATCGCCTGGTCGTCGGCCAGCAGCAGCCGGATCGTCATGCGGTCACCTCCGCGCCGGCCGGCAGCTCCACCACGAGCCGGCTGCCCCGGCCGGCCGCCGGGACCTCCAGGCTGAGCCGGCCCCCGGCCGCGGCCACCCGCTCGCGCAGGCCGGTCAGGCCGTTGCCGGCGCGGCTGCCGGCCGGGCCGACCCCGTCGTCGGCGATCTCGACCGAACGCGGCCCGAGCCGGACGCTGCACGAGCTGGCCCGGGCGTGCCGGACCACGTTGGTGACGCCCTCGCGCACCACCCAGCCGAAGAGCTCGGCGTCGTCACCGTCCACCGAGTCCACCGCGCCGGGCAGTTCGGCGTCGATGCCGGCTGCCCGCAGCACCTCGCGCGCGGCGGCCAGCTCGTTGGCCAGGGTGACCTCGCGGTAGCCGCTCACCGCCGCCCGGACGTCGGCCAGGGTGCGCCGGGTCAGCGTCTCGACCTCGGCGATCTCGGCCCGGGCCCGCACCGGGTCGGTGCCGGCCAGCCGGTTGGCCAGCGCCGCCTTGACGGTGATGGTGGTGAGCGAGTGGCCGAGCAGGTCGTGCAGGTCGCGGGCGATCCGGGCCCGCTCGTTCTCGGTGGCCAGCCGGGCTACCTCGGCCCGGGCGTCGGCCAGCGCCGAATTGGCCCGCACCACCGCGAAGAAGCCGTACATGGCCAGCGAGACGAAGCCGACCGCGATCGCGGTGTTCCAGTCCGCCGCCGCGTGCCAGCCGGGCACCGCGGCCGGCACCAGGGCCGCGATCAGCAGGTAGGCCAGCACCACCGGGATCGCCGCCAGCCAGCTCGCGGCCACGGTCAGCACCGAGACGTAGACCAGCATCACGAACGCGTCCTGGTGGGCGAAGGGCGTCTCCGCCGCGGTGATCAGCAGCGTCGCCGCGTAGTAGCCCCAGAACCGGCGCGGCCCGCCGCCCTCCTGGCCGGCCACCACCGCCAGCAGGTAGCAGGCGCAGAACGCGGCCAGCAGCGCCATCCCGACGGCGACCCAGGCGCCGTGCGCGTGCTCGACGACGCCGGCCGCGGTCTGCACCAGGTAGGCGAGGAAGACCGCGGGGAAGAGCAGCCGCCGCCACCCGCGCAGCGCCCGGCGGACGTCGTCACCGACGCCCGCCGGGCGGCTGCCCGGTTCGGCCCACGAGACCTCGGACACCGGAGTCAGGCCCGTCCGGTGTCGCGGCGGTAGGCCCAGACCGCGCCGTAGATGGTCAGCGCCGACCAGGCCGCCGTGGTCAGCCAGCCCCGGGCGCCCCAGGCATCGCCGCCGACCGCGACATGCCCGGCCTGCACGGTCCAGTACGACGGGACGAACTCCGAGATGCCGTGCACCCAGGAGCCCGGGCCGCCGATCTCGCCGAACGCGCCGCCGAAGATCGACAGCAGCGACATGCCGCCGCCCATGGCCGGCCCCATCGCGTCGGCCTTGACCAGGTGCCCGAGCATGATGCCCAGCGCGGCGAAGGGCACCAGCGACAGCAGGATCAGCGCGGTCATCTCGATCCACCGGCCGACCGGCATCCGGACCCCGAGCGCCACCCCGCCGGCGTACATCAGCCCGATGGTGCAGGCCGCGGTGAGGTAGCAGCCGAGCAGCTTGCCACTGAAGTACGTGCGCGACGTCAACGGCGAGATGCGCAGCTGCCGGGTCCAGCCCTGCTCCCGTTCCAGCGCGATCCGGGCACCGCCGCCCATCACAGCGCCCATCCCGCCGAAGGCGATCATGCCGGCCATGAAGTACGTCGGCAGGCTCAGCTCGCCGATCCGGGCGGTGCGGTTGTTGCCGGCGATGAAGAGGTACAGCACGAACGGCAGCAGCAGCGAGAAGAGGAAGTTCTGCCGGTTGCGGAAGATCCGCTGGATCTCGGTCCGGTAATAGGTCGCGTTGCTCATCGGGCGGGCTCCGGCTCGTCGGCGAGGTCGTCGGTCTGGTCGCTGGTCAGGGCGAGGAAGGCATCCTCCAGGCCGGCCCCGGCGATCTCGATGTCGCGGGCGGCCGGGAAGCTGGCGAGCAGCGCGCGGATGGCCTGGTCGGAGTCGGCGCAGGTCAGCACCACGCCCTCGCCCCGCAGGTCGGCGCTGGCCACCCCGGGCAGCCGCGCCAGCTCGGCCAGCGGCGCGCCGGGCAGGGTGGCCCGGATGGTGCGCACGCCGACGGTGGCCTTGATCTCGGTGGTCGGGCCGTCGGCCACGATCCGCCCGCGCGCCATCAGCACGATCCGGTCGGCGTGCGCGTCGGCCTCCTCCAGATAGTGGGTCGCGAACAGCACCGTCTTGCCGCTGGCCGCGACCTTGCGCATGAACGTCCAGAACTGGTGGCGGGACTCGACGTCCATCGCCACCGTCGGCTCGTCGAGCACCAGCAGCTCCGGGTTGGCGACCAGCGCGATCGCCGCGCGCACCCGCTGGCCCTGGCCGCCGGACAGCTTGTCGGTGCGCTTGTCGGCCAGCTCGCCTACCCCGGCCATCGCGAGGGCCTCGTCGACCTGCAGCGGGTTCGGGTACAGCGAGGCGAACATGGTGACCAGCTCGCGCACCGTGAGGAAGCGGATCAGCGCGCCGGTCTGCAGCATCGCGCTGACCTGGCCGTCGGCGACGGCCTGCCGGGCCGGCTTGCCGAACAGCCGGGCGGTGCCGGCGTCCGGCG
>DATJNU010000124.1:0-28429 GCA_035507775.1 Jatrophihabitans sp. | reverse complement strand
CCAGGTGCAGCATCTTCGCGCCGGCGTCCTGGTGCTGTCCTTCTCCGGCGAAGGCGATCGAGAGGACCTCGCCCTTGGCGTGCTCCCCAGTCATCCAGACGGCCGGGTACTTCATTGTCACCTTGGAGCCGATGTTGCCGTCCACCCACTCCATGGTCGCGCCGGCCTCGCAGGTGGCGCGCTTGGTGACGAGGTTGTAGACGTTGTTCGACCAGTTCTGGATCGTGGTGTAGCGGCAGCGGCCGCCCTTCTTCACGATGATCTCCACGACCGCCGAGTGCAGCGAGTCCGAGGAATAGATCGGCGCGGTGCAGCCCTCGACATAGTGCACGTAGGCGTCCTCGTCGATGATCATCAGGGTCCGCTCGAACTGGCCCATGTTCTCGGTGTTGATCCGGAAGTAGGCCTGCAGCGGGATGTCGACGTGCACGCCCTTCGGCACGTAGATGAACGAGCCGCCCGACCACACCGCGGTGTTGAGCGCGGCGAACTTGTTGTCGCCGGACGGGATGACCGTGCCGAAGTACTCCTTGAACAGGTCCTCGTGCTCGCGCAGCGCGGTGTCGGTGTCCAGGAACAGCACGCCCTGGCTCTCCAGGTCCTCGCGGATCTTGTGGTAGACGACCTCGGACTCGTACTGGGCCGCGACACCGGCGACGAGGCGCTGCTTCTCCGCCTCGGGGATGCCCAGCTTGTCGTAGGTGTTCTTGATGTCGGCCGGCAGGTCGTCCCAGGTCGCCGCCTGCTGCTCGGTCGAGCGGACGAAGTACTTGATGGTGTCGAAGTTGATCCCCGACAGGTCCGAGCCCCAGTTCGGCATCGGCTTCTTGAAGAAGATCTCCAACGCCTTGAGCCGTCGCTGCAGCATCCATTCCGGCTCGTTCTTCAGCCGTGAGATGTTGCGCACGACGTCCTCGGACAGGCCCCGCTGCGCGGCGGCACCGGCGGTGTCGGTGTCGGCCCAGCCGAACTTGTAGGTCGAGAGCGCCTTGATCTGCTCGTCCTGGGTGAGTTGACGCTCTGCTGCAGTGGTCACTCGTCAGCCTCCCGTGCTGCTCGGTGCTGTGGATCTGCTCGATGCACTGGTGGCACCGTCGGTATGTGGGTCGTGCAGACGCCGTCGCCGTGCGCGATGGTGGCCAGCCGCTGCACGTTCGTGCCGAGCGCCGCGGCCAGCGCGCGGGTCTCTGCCTCGCACAGTTCGGGGAACTCGGCCGCCACGTGGACGACCGGGCAATGATGCTGGCAGATCTGGGTGCCCTGCCCGGCGGGGGCGGCCGATGCGACGTAGCCCTCCTCGGTCAGCACCTCGGCGACCAGTTCGGCCTTGGCGCGGCTGTCCGCCGCCGGCCGGGCCGACAGCCGGCTGCGCAGGCTCTCGGTCAGCGAGGTCGCCCGGGCATCGGCGAAGGCGACGAGGGCCTGCTCGCCGCCCGCGTCCCGCAGGTAGCGCAGCGCAGCGCCGGCCAGCTCGTCGTAGGCGTGGCCGAAGCGGCTGCGGCCCTCGTCGGTGAGCGCGTAGAGCCGGGCCGGCCGGCCTCGCCCGCGTGGTGCCCGCCCGGCGGACCGCTTGGCGGCCACCTCGGTCAGTACGCCGTCGGCCACCAGGGCCTCCAGGTGCCGGCGGATCGCGGCCGGCGACAGCGTGAGCTGCTCGGCCAGGGCCGCGGCGGTCTGCGGACCGGACCGCTGGACCAGCCGGGCCACCGCATCTCGGGTGCGGCCCTCGGCGTCCCGGCCGGGCGTGTCCGGGCAGTCCGGTGCCAGCCCCTGCTGGGGCTGCCCGTCGGGCCCGGTGATTTTCACAAGACAAGTATGACGTATTTCGCTGGGCGTTCCCACCGCGGCCCGCCGCGTCGGCGCGCCGCGGCCGGACCGGTACCTTCTCTGGGTGCTGTACCGGGCCGCCGAACTGACCGTGTCACCCGTGCTGCGGGCCTACTTCCGACCGATCGTCACCGGCGCCGGCCACGTGCCCCGCACCGGGCCGGCGATCATCGCCGCCAACCATCTCTCCGCCTCCGACGAGGTGTTCACCCCGATCACCGCCCGGCGGCAGGTCGTCTACTTCGCCAAGGCCGAGTACTTCACCGGCACCGGCCCGCGCGGCCGGCTGACCGCCTGGGTGTTCACCGAGTTCGGCCTGGTGCCGGTGGACCGGGCCAACCCGCGGGCGGCCGCCTCGACCATCGACATCGGCGCCGAGCTGCTGGGCGCCGGCAAGCTGCTCGGCATCTACCCCGAGGGCACCCGGTCACCCGACGGCCGGCTGCACAAGTTCCGCACCGGCGTGGCCCGGCTGGCGCTGCGCACCGGCGCACCGGTGATCCCGGTCGGCCTGGTCGGCACCGACCGGGTGCTGGCCCCCGGCGAGCAGCGCTGGCGCCGGGCCCACCTGGAGGTGCACTACGGCGCGCCGCTGGACTTCTCCGGCCGGGCCGAGGACGAGCGGTCCAGCCGGGCCCTGCGCGAGGTCACCGAGACCGTCCGGCACGCGGTGCAGCGGCTGTCCGGGCAGGAGTACGTGGACAGCTACGGCAGCTCGGTGAAGGCCGGCGAGTAGCCGCCCCGGAGTTGGCCGGGTCACGCCCCGGACCAGCGCGGGCGCCGGGCCGGACGGCGGTACCTACACTCGAAACGTGCCAGCTGCCGCGGTCGAGCTCGACGGACTCGTCAAACGCTACGGTGATCGTGCCGCGGTCGACGGCGTGTCGTTCCGGGTGCAGCGCGGCGAACTGCTCGCCCTGCTGGGCACCAACGGGGCCGGCAAGACCACCATCATCGAGATCTGCGAGGGCTTCCGGGTGCCCGACGCCGGCCGCGTCCGGGTGCTCGGCGCGGACCCGGTGGCCGACGCCGCGACCGTCCGGCCCAAGGTCGGCGTGATGCTGCAGGACGGCGTCGGCGGCTACACCGGCGCCCGGGCCCGCGAGCTGCTGGAGCTCTTCGCCCGCTACGCCGCCCACCCGCACGACGTCGGCGAGCTGCTCGAACTGGTGGGGCTGGCCGAGCACGCCGGCACCCAGGTCAAGCGGCTCTCCGGCGGCCAGCAGCAGCGGCTGTCGCTGGCGATGGCGCTGGTGGGGCGTCCGGAGCTGCTCTTCCTCGACGAGCCCACCACCGGCATGGACCCGCAGGCCCGCCGGATCACCTGGGACCTCATCCGCCGGCTCCGGGCGGACGGCGTCTCGGTGGTGCTCACCACCCACTACCTGGACGAGGCCGAGGAACTGGCCGACCACGTCGTCGTGCTCAACGCCGGCCAGATCGTCGCGGAGGGCACCCCGGCCGAGCTGACCCGGGCCGGCGCGTCCGGCGAGGTGCGGTTCTCCGCCGAGCCGGGGCTGCCGGCCGCGGAGCTGCAGGCCAGCCTGCCGCCCGGCGCCCGGGTCAGCGAACCGCTCACCGGGCACTACCTGGTGCGTTCCGAGGTCACCCCGCAGCTGCTGGCCGCGATCACCGCCTGGTGCGCCGACCGCGAGGTGCTCGCCAACGGCCTGACCGTGGAGCGCCGCAGCCTGGAGGACGTCTTCCTCGCCCTGACCACCGACCGGCCGGACACCGAGCCCGCCGGACCGGCTACCGGGGCCGGGGCGCGGTTGGCCGGCCGGGCGGCACGCCGATGACCGGCGTGCGGGCGGACCGGCTCACCGCGAGCGGCCGCGAGCTGTCGTTCCGGCCGGCGCCGGGGGCCAACCGGCTGCCTGCGATGCTGGCCGCCCAGACCCGGATGGAGCTGCGGCTGCTGCTGCGCAACGGCGAGCAGGTCGGGCTGACCCTGGTGATCCCGCTGCTGCTGGAGTTCTTCTTCAACCTGCCGCTGCTGTACTCCCTCGGCACCCCGCGCCGGATCGACTTCGTGGTGCCCTCGGTGCTGGCCCTGGCGGTGATGAGCGCGTCCTTCACCGGCCTGGCGATCGGCACCGGCTTCGAGCGCAAGTACGCCGTGCTCAAGCGGCTCGGCGCCACCGCGCTGCCCCGGCAGGTGCTGATCGGGGGCAAGACCTGCGCGGTGCTCATCCTGCAGGTGCTGCAGGCGACGCTGATCTGCGGGTTCGGGCTGGCCCTGGGCTGGCACCCGGCCGCATCGGGCTGGGAGGCGGTGCCGCTGGTGGTCGCCGGCACCTTCGCCTTCGGCGGCCTGGGCCTGCTGCTGGCCGGCACCGTCCGGGCCGAGATCACCCTCGCCGCGGCGAACCTGGTCTGGCTGGTGCTGCTGTTCGCCGGCGGCATCGCGATCCCCCTCTCGCGCTACCCGGGGCCGGCGTCGGACGTGCTGCGCTACCTGCCCTCGGCGGCGCTGTCCGACGGCCTGCACCAGGTGCTCCAGCACGGCGGCGGCCAGCCGGTGCGGGCCCTGGTCACCCTGCTGGTCTGGGCGGCGCTGGCGCTGCCGGCCGCGGCCCGCTACTTCCGATGGGAATGACGATGTCCCGGCTGCCGTCCTGGACCCGGTCGCCCGCGCTGCTCACCCGGCTCGCGCTGGCCTCGGTGATCGCGAACGTGGTGATCGTGGTGACCGGTGGCGCGGTCCGGCTGACCGGCTCCGGGCTGGGCTGCCCCACCTGGCCGTCCTGCACCGACGACTCGCTCACCCCGACCAGGCAGTACGCGATGCACGGGCTGATCGAGTTCACCAACCGCCAGCTGACCTTCGTCCTGGTCGTCATCGTGCTGGCCACCCTGGCCTCGGCGCTGCTGGTGCGGCGCCAGCGCGGCCTGGCCGTCCTGCTCGCCGCCAGCATCCCGGCGCAGGCGGTGCTCGGCGGCATCACGGTGCTCACCAAGCTCAACCCGTGGACGGTCGCCGCCCACTTCCTGCTGTCGATGGCGATCATCGCGATCGCGTTCCTGCTCTGGTGGCGCTGCCGCAACCCCACCGCGGGCAGCCGGCCGCCCCGCACGCTGGCCGGTGCCGGCTGGCTGATCGCGGCCCTCACCGCGGCGGTGCTCGCGGTCGGCACGGTGGTGACCGGCAGCGGCCCGCACGCCGGCGACAAGGGCGCAACCCATCGCATCCACCTCGCCCCCAGCTCGGTGTCGCAGCTGCACGCCGACCTGGTGATGCTGCTGTTCGGCGTCACCGTCGGCTTCGCGCTGCTCGCCGGTGCCGGGCAGGCACGCCACGCGGCCCGGTGGCTGCTGGGCATCGAACTCGGCCAGGGCGTGATCGGCTTCGTCCAGTACTTCACCCACCTGCCGGCGCTGCTGGTCGGCCTGCACATGTTCGGCGCCTGCCTGGTCTGGCTGGCCGCCCTCACGCTGCTGGGCAACCTGCAGCTCCGGCCGTTCACCGTGACCGTCCCGCCGGCACCGGCCCGCGCCACCCGGCGCCAGCTCGCCCGCACCTGACCGGTGCCGGGCGACCCGGCACCGGCCCGGTGCGGGATCAGCCGGAGCGGCGAGTCCGGGTGGCCTCGGCCTCGACCAGGCTGCGCACCTCGCCGAAGTCCGGGTCGTCGGCCGGATCCTCGATCTCGGGCCGCAGGATGGCCGGCATGTGGGTCCGGGGCCGGCGCCGGGACCGCGCGGCGGGTCGCCGCCGGCCCTCCAACCGCTCGATCACCGGAATGAGGAGGAACGCCTCGTCAGGGGCGTCCGGCCAGACGCGCCCGACCGCCTCGGCGTCGGTACGCAGCCGCCCGAACTCGGCGGCGAGCCCCGCTAGGGTGGCCGGTTCGAAGACCAGCGCCTGGGGCCAGAGATCGTCCTCGCCGTAGGCCCAGAGCTCGCGGGCGAGGGATTTCGCAGACGTAAGAACAAGCACAGACACAGGTTCATATTGGCCCAGCCGGCGGATAATTGCGCGTTGACATGCTGGAAATTAGACGGGCCGTCCACAATTCGACTAACAGCGGTCGGCTGTGCTAACCGAATCGGCGTTTCGCTCGTTTACAGCAGGCGGGAGATCGCGTAGATTGCCAGGCCCACCGCCGACCCGACCACCGTGCCGTTGATGCGGATGAACTGCAGGTCCCGGCCCACCTGCAGCTCCAGCCGGCGGGCAGTGGACTCGGCGTCCCACCGGGCCACTGTGTGGGTGATGACGCCGGTCAGCTCGCCGGAATAGTGCGCCAGCACATGGTGCATCACGCCCACCACCCACCTGTCGCTCTTGGCCTGCAGCTCGGTGTCGGAGCTGAGCGCGAGGCCGGTCTGCCGGATCGCCGAGGCGATCACCCGGCGCAGCTCGGAGTCCGGGTCCGCGGCCGCCTCGAGCACCGCCTTCTTCAGCGGGAGCCAGAGCGAGGCCAGCGCGTTGCGCACCGCGGGATGGTCCAACAAATCCGATTTCCACCGTTCGAGGCCGGCACTGGCCGCCGGGTCGGTGCGCAATCGTTCGGCATAGCTGCGCAGCCGCTCGTCGTACTGCCGGCGGAGCGGATGCGATTCGTTGCCGGTGACGTCGGCGAGGAAGTTCTGCACGCCGGAGAAGAGCCGGTTGAACACCTTGCCGTCCACCCATTCCGGCACCCAGTCGGGCGACTCCTCGGCCAGCCGCTGCCGGAACAGGTCGCGGTTGTCGTCCAGGAACCGCATCAGGGCCCGCAGCGTCTCGGTGAGCAGCCGCTGGTGCTGTTCGCCCTGCACCGCCAGCTCGATCGCCTTGGCCACCACCGGCGCCGCCGGCAGCCGGCGCAGCTGGCTGTCGGCGAAGCGTTCCAGCGCGAGCCGGATGTCGTCGTCGGCCAGCACCGTGTTGGCGCCGGCGAGGGCGAGGCCGAACTCGGCCGCCAGCTGCTCCGGCCGGTCGCCGCTGCTGAGCCACTCGCCGACCCGGCGCGGGATCTGGGCGGCCTGCACCCGGGGGCCCACCACCTCGGGGGTGAGGAAGTTCTGCCGGATGAAGTCGCCGAGGCTCTCGCCGATCTGGTCCTTCTTGCGCGGGATGATCGCGGTGTGCGGGATCGGCAGCCCGAGCGGATGCCGGAACAGCGCGGTGACGGCGAACCAGTCGGCCAGCCCGCCGACCATCGCCGCCTCGCTGGCGGCCTGCAGGTACGGCCAGCCCCCGGCGCCGTCCCCGACCAGCCGGCACAGCAGGAAGACCACCGCGGCCAGCAGCAGCCCGCCGGTGGCGACTGCCTTCATGCGCAGCAGCGCGGAGCGCCGGAGCCGGTCGGCCTCGGCCGGCTCCGGCCGCGGCGAGGTCACCGGTTCACCCACTCCGGCCGGGTCGCGACGGCGAGCTGCCGGCACCGATCCGGGCGGCGATCGCGGCGGCCAGCCGGTCGGCCGCACCGTCGGCGTGGTCGAGGAACAGCGACGGCTCGGCCAGCTCGAGCTCGACCACCCGCGGCCCGTCCGGACCGGGCAGCAGGTCGACCCGGGCATAGAGCAGTGGCTCGTCGGTGCCGAACGCGGCCAGCGCCCGGTCGGCCAGCGCCCGCTCGGCCGCCGACGGCTCCCGGGGGCCGATCTGCTCGATGCGGTAGAGCGGCCCGAAGTCGGTGGGCACCCGGGTGCCCGGCTCCAGCAGCGCCGCCTTGCGGATGGCGTGGCTGTAGACCCCGTCCAGGAAGATCAGCGCGGTCTCGCCGGCCGTGTCGACCTCGGCCAGGTAGGGCTGCACCATCGCCGTCCGGCCCTCGGCGTGCAGCCGGGCGGCGTGCTCCCGGGCCGCGCCGTGCTCGTCCGCGGCGAACCGGCCGGCCCCTCGCGAGCCGGCCCCGACCGTCGGCTTGATGACGAAGTCGCCCTCGGCCGGCAGTACGAGCTCCTCGCCGGGGCCGACGAACTCGGTCGGCACGACCTGCACGCCGCGGGCCGCCAGCGTGGCGAGGTAGCGCTTGTCGCTGTTGGCCCGGATCACCTCGGCGGGGTTGAACAGCCGGGGCACCGAGTCGGCCCAGGCCAGGAAGTCGGCCCGGCGGGTCGTGTAGTCCCAGGTGCTGCGCACCACGGTCGCGGCGAACGAGGCCCAGTCCACCCGCGGGTCGTTCCAGGCCACCAGCCGCGGGGTCAGCCCGGCCGCGGTCAGGGCCGCACCGAGCAGCCGGTCGTCGACGTCGACCTCGGGCAGCCGGTCACAGGTGGCGATCGCGATCTCGGGACTCACCAGGCCGATCGTACGGATCCCCGGGACGGGCCCGGTGCCCGATGCCACCGACGGCGCGGCGGGCGTCCGGACCGGCGCCGGGCTCCCCTACCCTGGTGCGACAGGTATGGCATCGGCAGCGGGAAAGCGCAGAGCGCCGGGCGGCGGGGTCTCGCCCCGGCGCCGCTTCGCCATCCGGCTGATCGCCGTCTGCGTGCTCGGCGTGCTGATCGGCGCCGGCTGGACGATGCTGCAGCCGGCGCGGACGCGGGAGCTGACCAGCTTCGGCGCGCCGGTGAGCAATGCCGGCTCGCTGCTCTCCGGCACCGAGCAGGCGATGCGCGCGCTGGTGCACGGCCAGCACGGCAACGTGCCCGCCGACGCCCGCTGCTACTACGCGACCGGCACCGACCCCGAGGCCGGAGCAACCGACTCTGCCGGCGGGGCGGCAGCCGCCGGGGCGCCCGGCCGGGCCGGCACCGGCGGGGTCGGTCGCGGCAGCCCCGACCCGCACCCGGCGGCGGCGATCGGCGATCGGATGTTCTGCGGGCCGGTGCGGTTCGTCGACGGCGACCCCGACCGGCCCTTCCTGACCTACGACCTGGTGTCGACCGCCGGGCCGGACGGCCGGAGCCGGCTGTCGCTGGCCGACCCGCACGGCGTCCAGCTGAGCGCCGATCCGCGGCCGGACGAGGCGCTGATCCGGCCGGACGGCGAGCAGCCGCCGGCGCGGCTGGACCTCGCGGCGCCCCGGCCGCCGGCCGCCATCGGCGACGTGCTCACCACCACGAGCACGCTGCGGACGCCCCTCACCCCGGCTCCGGCCTCGGCGGTGATGGTCGGGCAGCTGTCGGGCGTCCGGCTGGTGGAGTACGGCTTCGTCGACGTCTACGGCTGGGGCGACCGGGCCCGCACCGCGCCGGCCGGCTACCGGCTGCTCGCCTTCGCGGTGGCGCCGGTGCCCGGCGAGCTGGCCGCGGCCAACCCGGACCTGGCCGTGCGGGTGGACGGGCACGAGCGCGGCCCGCTCGCCATGACCTCCGACTACCTGGTGACCGCGGTGCCCCGGCACGCCCACCAGGTCGACCTGCTGCTCACCGACTCCGGGACCACCCAGTCCATCTCGCTGCTGACCGGCCGCCCGGCGGCGACGAACCCGGCCGTGACGGTGCGCCAGCACGTCCGGCAGCAGCTCGGGGCCAACCGCCCGGTGCGGGTGCGGCTGAAGACCGCGGCCGGCACCGGCGAGCTGACCGGCACCCTGACCGTCCGGCAGCTGTCGCTGTCCTACTGGGCCGCCGACGGCTCGCACTGCTCGCAACCCGACCGTGCCTGGCTGCACGTCGGGGCGGTGCTCAAGCTCGACGGCGACCGGCAGGCCTACGGCGCCGAGGCCGGCCTGCTGTCGGTGACGCTGCCCGGCGGCACGCCGCAGCACAGTCGCAACGCCGCCCCCGACCCGGCCAGCGCGGTCGACGACGTGGTCGAGGTGCCCGCCTCGATCGGGGCCGGCACCCTGAGCTTCGCCGGCACCGTCACCACCGACAAGGGCACGCTCACCGTGGTGACCCCGCTGACGCTGCCGTTCCGGTTCCCGGCCGGCTGACCGGCTCCCTCACACCAGCCGCTGGAACAGCTCCACCCACTGGATCAGGTGCCGGTCGCCGAGGTAGGCCGCCCGGACCCGTTCGCGGCCGGCCCGGCCGAGCCGGCGGCAGAGCGCCTCGTCGGCCAACAGCCGGCGCAGCCGATCGCCGAAGCCGGCCAGGTCGGCCGGCTCCGGCACCAGCAGGCCGTCCACGCCGTCGGTGATCTGGTCCCGGATGCCGCCCACCGCGCCGGCCAGCACCGGACGGGCCTTCCACATCGCCTCGGTCACGGTCAGGCCGAAGCCCTCCACCAGGCTCTTCTGCACGACCACCCGGGCCCACCGCTGCACGGCGTTGACCAGCAGCGCGTTCGCGTCCGGGTCCGCCATCGGCAGGCACACCAGGTGGCACCGGGCCCGGACCGGGCCCGGCAGCCGCTCGTGCACCGCGCGGCACTCGGCCAGCACCGCGGCGTCCTCCGGGTCGTCGGCGACCCCGGCGAGCTCCGGCCCGGCCAGCACCAGGTGGGCCTCGGGCACCGCCGTCGCGACCAGCTCGGCGAACGCGACCAGCACCCCGGCCATGTCCTTGAGCCGGTCCCAGCGGCTGACCTGCACCACCAGCGGCGCGTCGTCGGGCAGCGGCTCCGGCAGCAGCGGCGGCAGCGGCGGCAGCGCGCCGAGCACGCCCGGGCTGCCGTCCCGCCGGACGAACGGCACCGGCGCGCCGTCGCCGGCCAGCACCCCGGCCAGTCCCAGCACCCGGCGCACCTCGGCCGCCGGCAGTTCCCGGTTCTTCAGCGCGGTCGGGTCGATCGACGGCGCGATGACCCACACCCGCCCGGCCGGCAGCCAGCCGGGCGCGTACTCGCGGCGGGAGAACACGCACGCCTCGGCCGGCTCCAGGTAGCCGCGCAGGAACGCCCAGCCGCGTTCGGTGGCCTCGTTCGGCGTGTCCCGGCCGATGTGGGACCGCCAGACCACCCGGGCGCCGCGGCTGCGCAGGGCCGCGGCCAGGCCGGCCGTCTGCGGGTCGTGCAGCAGCACCAGGTCGCCCGGCGCGACCAGCTGCCGCAGCATCTCGGCGTTGCCTGCGAGCACCCGCTCGTAGTGCCGGCGGTCGGCGCCGGTGAACGCGGGCCCGGGCAGGCCGTGCAGGCAGTTGTGCAGCCGCTTGGTGAGGGCGAAGAACGCGGGATCGCCGTCCAGCACCAGCCACCGGGTGTCCACCCCGGCCGCCCGGCCGTAGGCCAGCAGGATCTGCAGCATCTCCGCGACCCCGCCGCCGTGCGCGGTCGCGTTCACGTTCCACACCACCCGGCCGGCCAGCATCGTCCGGGCGGCGGTCGCGGTGGTCAGGAAGCGATCGCGGCGCTCAGCCGTCAGCAGCGCGCCGAGCTGGGCCAGCGGGGTGGGCCGGATCTCGACCTGCCGCATGACCCATCCTCACACGCGGCGGGCCGGCGCGGGCGGTCTCAGCGCAGGAAGGTGTCGACCGCGACGGCCACGAAGACGAAGGCCAGGTAGCTGTTGGAGAGGTGGAACAGCCGCATCGGCTTGCCCCGCTCGCCGCGCCGGGTGGCAGCGCAGAGCCGGCCTGCCTCGGCCAGCAGCGCGGCGCCGGCCACGAGTGCGAGCACGCCGTAGACCCAACCGGTGGCCAGCGGCCAGAGCAGCAGCGAGGCGAGCACGGTGAGCACGCTGTAGAAGACGATCTGGCGGGCCACCTCGACCGGCGTCGCGACCACCGGCAGCATCGGCACCCCGGCCCGGGCGTAGTCGTCGCGGTAGCGGATGGCCAGCGCCCAGAAGTGCGGCGGGGTCCAGAAGAAGACCACCGCGAAGAGCACCACCGGCGCCCAGGCCAGCGAGTCGGTGACGGCCGCCCAGCCGATCAGCACCGGCATGCAGCCGGCGGCGCCGCCCCAGACGATGTTCTGCGCGGTGCGCCGCTTCAGCAGCATCGTGTAGACGACGACGTAGAAGCCGATCGCGGCGGCGGTCAGGCCGGCGGCGAGCCAGTTCGTGGCCAGCCCCATCAGCAGCACCGCCACCGCGCCGAGCAGCGAGCCGAAGACCAGCGCGCCGGCCGGCGACACCTCGTGGCTGGCCAGCGGGCGGTGGCCGGTGCGGCGCATCACCGCGTCGATGTCGCGGTCGATGAAGCAGTTCAGCGCGTTGGCGCTGCCGGCCGCCATCGTGCCGCCGACCATCGTCGCGAGCACCACGCCGAGGCCGGGCAGGCCGTGCGCGGCCAGCACCATCGCCGGCAGCGTGGTGACCAGCAGCAGTTCGATGATGCGCGGCTTGGTGAGCGCGACGTAGGCCCGGATCGTCGCCATGAGCGGGCGGCCGCCGCGCGGCGCCGGCGCCCGATCACCCTGCCGGGCCGACCCGGGGTCGCCCGCGTCTCGGCCACCCGCGCGAACGGGGGCCACCGGGGTCTGCGTCACCAGGCCAGCCTAACCCGCCCGGCACGGCCCCGAGCACCGGCTCGGCCCGGTGTGACGGGGGCCGGGGATCCGCGGCTGACAGCGCTACCGGCGCACCACTCCCCGCCCGCACCCGTCCCGGCCAAGTGGCTAGGCTGGAAACGTCCCCGCGCACACCCGATATCCACACGCCCGCTATCCGCCTGGAGAGCCGAAGTGAGTACTGAGACCGATTCCGCGGCTGACGTCGTCACCACCCATCCGACGTGGTGGACCGAGCTGGACACCAAGGCCGTGGACACCGCCCGGCTGCTCGCCGCCGACGCGGTCCAGAAGGTCGGCAACGGTCACCCCGGCACCGCGATGAGCCTGGCGCCGCTGGCCTACCTGCTCTTCCAGCGCATCATGCGGCACGACCCCACCGACCCGAACTGGGTGGGCCGCGACCGGTTCGTGCTCTCCAACGGCCATTCCTCGCTGACCCTCTACGTCCAGCTGTACCTGTCCGGCTACGGCCTGGAACTGGACGACCTGAAGTCGCTGCGCACCTGGGGTTCGCTGACCCCCGGCCACCCGGAGCACGGCCACACCATCGGGGTCGAGACCACCACCGGCCCGCTGGGCCAGGGCGTCGGCAACGCGGTCGGGATGGCGATGGCCGCCCGCCGCGAGCGCGGCCTGCTCGACCCGGACGCCGCCCCCGGCGAGTCGCCGTTCGACCACCACGTCTACGTGATCGCCGGCGACGGCTGCCTGGAGGAAGGTGTCTCGGGCGAGGCCTCGTCGCTGGCCGGCCACCAGCGGCTCGGCAACCTCACCCTGATCTACGACGACAACCACATCTCCATCGAGGACGACACGAACGTGGCGTTCTCCGAGGACGTGCTCACGCGCTACGAGGCCTACGGCTGGCACACCCAGTACGTCGACTCCGGAGAGGACCTGCGCGCGCTGGAGAAGGCGCTGGCCGCGGCCAAGGCCGAGACCGACCGGCCGTCCATCATCGCGGTTCGGACGATCATCGGCTGGCCGGCCCCGACCAAGCAGAACACCGGCAAGGCGCACGGCTCGGCGCTCGGCGAGGACGAGATCCGCAAGACCAAGGAGCTGCTCGACTTCAACCCCGACGTGCAGTTCGCGGTGGCCGACGAGGTGATCGCCCACGCCCGCGAACTGGCCGAGCGCGGCCGCGCGGCCCGCGAGGCCTGGCAGCCCGGTTTCGACCGCTGGGCACAGGACAATCCCGAACGCAAGGCGCTCCTCGACCGGATGGTCACCCGCAGCCTGCCGGCCGGCTGGGCCGACGCGCTGCCGACGTTCCCGGCCGAGAAGGACGGCAAGCCGAACTCGCTCGCCACCCGGGCCGCCTCCGGCAAGGTGCTCGGCGCGCTGGCCGGGGTGCTGCCCGAGCTGTGGGGCGGCTCGGCCGACCTGGCCGAGTCCAACAACACCACCATGGAGGGCGAGCCGAGCTTCATCCCGGCCGACCGGCAGACCAAGGAATGGTCGGGCGGGCCGTACGGGCGCACCCTGCACTTCGGCATCCGCGAGCACGCCATGGGCGCGATCATGAACGGCATCACGCTGCACGGCGGCACCCGGGTCTACGGCGGCACCTTCCTCGTCTTCAGCGACTACATGCGGCCGCCGGTCCGGCTGGCCGCCCTGATGAAGCTGCCCACCATCTACGTCTGGACGCACGACTCGATCGGCCTCGGCGAGGACGGCCCCACCCACCAGCCGATCGAGCAGCTGGCCGCGCTGCGGGCCATCCCGGGCCTGGACGTGGTCCGGCCGGCCGACGCCAACGAGACCGCGGTGGTGTGGCGGCAGGTGCTGGAGCACACCGACCGGCCGGCCGGCCTGGCGCTGTCCCGGCAGGGGCTGCCGGTGCTCGACGCCGACCGGGTGGCCGACGCCGGCAAGGGCGGCTACGTCCTCGCCGACTCCTCGGCCGCGGTGCCCCAGGTGATCCTGATCGCCACCGGCTCCGAGGTCTCGCTGGCCCTCACCGCCCGGGAGCGGCTGGAGGCCGAGGGCACCCCGACCCGGGTGGTCTCGATGCCGTGCCGGGAGTGGTTCGACGCCCAGGACCGCTCGTACCAGCAGCAGGTGCTGCCGCCGTCGGTCAAGGCCCGGGTCAGCGTCGAGGCCGGCGTCGCCCAGGGCTGGCGCGAGGTCGTCGGCGAGGGCGGCGAGATCGTCTCGATCGACCACTTCGGGGCCAGCGCCGCGGCCGGGGTGCTCTTCGAGCAGTTCGGCTTCACCCCCGACCGGGTGGTGGCCGCCGCGCACGCCGCCCTAGAACGGGCGAACGTCATCACCGGCAGCACCACCGGCAACTGAATTCCTCCCTCCGTCGAAAGGGACATCCCTATGAGCGAAGTACTCGCGGACCTGTCCGGCCACGGCGTGTCGATCTGGCTGGACGACATCAGCCGGCACCGCCTGGTCACCGGCAACCTGCAGCAGCTGATCGACACCAAGCACGTGGTGGGCGTGACCAGCAACCCGTCCATCTTCCAGAAGGCGATGGAGGGCTCGGCCGACGGTGACTCCCCGTACGCCGACCAGGTGCACGACCTGGCCGTGCGCGGCGTGTCGCTGGAGGAGTCGGTGCGGCTGCTCACCTGCTACGACATCCGCGAGGCGTGCGACGTGCTGCGCCCGGTGTACGAGGCGACCGACGGGCAGGACGGCCGGGTCTCGATCGAGGTCGACCCGCGGATCGCGCACGACACCGACAAGACCACCGCCGAGGCCAGCGCGCTGTGGTGGCTGGTCGACCGGCCGAACGTGATGATCAAGATCCCGGCCACCGAGGCGGGCCTGGCCTCGATCACCGCGGCCACCGCGGCCGGCATCAGCGTCAACGTCACCCTGATCTTCGCGATCGAGCGCTACCGCAAGGTGATGCAGGCCTACCTGGCCGGCCTGGAGCAGGCCAAGGAGAACGGGGTGGACTTGTCCACCATCCGCTCGGTGGCCTCGTTCTTCGTCTCCCGGGTCGACACCGAGATCGACAAGCGGCTGGACAAGCTCGGCTCGGACGAGGCCAAGGCGGTGCGCGGCAAGGCAGGCATCGCCAACGCCAGGCTGGCCTACGAGGCGTTCGAGCAGGTCTTCACCGGTGACCGCTGGGAGGCGCTGGCCGCGACCGGCGCCCACCCGCAGCGGCCGCTCTGGGCCTCTACCGGGGTCAAGGACCCGGCCTACGACGACACCATGTACGTGACCCAGCTGGTCGCGCCGGACACCGTGAACACCATGCCGGAGGCGACCCTGAACGCGGTGGCCGACCACGGCACGGTCACCGGCAACACCGCCAACACCGGCTACCACGAGGCCCGAGCGGTCTTCGCCCAACTGTCCGAGCTCGGCATCGAGATCGACGAGGTCACCGAGCTGCTCGAGGTCGAGGGTGTCGGCAAGTTCATGGACTCCTGGTCGATCCTGCTGGAGGGTGTGCAGAAGCAGCTCGATGCCGGCGCGAAGAAGGCCGGCAAGTGAGCCAGTCCACCGAGCAGGGCGGCCTGCGCTGCGCGTTCACCTGCCCGGACGCCGCGCGCCACACCGCCAGCGTCGAGCAGCTGGTCGCCGACCGGATCGCCAGCCGGATCACCGCACAGGACCCCACCCTCTGGGGCCCGGCGGCCGAGTCGGAGGCAGCGATCCGGCTCTCCTGGGCGACCCTGCCCGAGACGTCCCGACCGCTGCTGGCCGAGATCGCCGCGCTGCGCGACGAGCTGCGGGCCGAGGGCCTCGACCACGTCGTGCTGGCCGGCATGGGCGGCAGCTCGCTGGCGCCCGAGGTGATCTGCGCGACCGCCGGGGTCGACCTGGTCACCCTCGACACCACCGACGCCGGCCAGGTCGCGGCGTCGCTGGCCGACCGGCTGGACCGCACGGTGCTGGTGGTGTCGAGCAAGTCCGGCGGCACCGTCGAGACCGATTCGCACCGGCGCGCCTACGAGCGGGCGTTCGCCGACGCCGGCCTCGACGCCACGGCGCGCATCGTGGTCGTGACCGATCCGGGCTCGCCGCTGCAGCAGGTCGCCGAGGAGGCCGGTTACCGCAAGGTGTTCCTGGCCGACCCGCACGTCGGCGGCCGGTACAGCGCGCTGACCGCGTTCGGCCTGGTGCCGGCCGGCCTGGCCGGTGCCGACCTCGACCGGCTGCTCGGCGACGCGGCCACCGCGGCGACCGCGCTGGCCGCCGACGACGCCGGCAACCCCGGCCTGCGGCTGGGCGCGCTGCTCGGGCTGGCGCACAACGCCAGCGCCGACAAGGTGGTCTTCGCCGACGAGGGCTCCGGCATCGCCGGCTTCGGCGACTGGGCCGAGCAGCTGATCGCCGAGTCCACCGGCAAGCAGGGCCTCGGCCTGCTGCCGGTGGTGGTCGAGGGCCCGGCCGCGCCCGGCTTCGCCGACGCCGGGACGGACGCCACCCTGGTGCACCTCGGCGGCACCGACTCCCCCGCGCCGGCCTCCGGCTGGAGCGTGGCGACCGCCGGCCCGCTCGGTGGGCAGCTGCTGCTGTGGGAGTACGCCACCGCGGTGGCCGGCCGGCTGATCGGGATCAACCCGTTCGACCAGCCGAACGTCGAGGAGGCCAAGAAGCAGGCCCGCGCGCTGCTCGACTCCGCCGGCAGCGAGCAAGCCCCCGAGCCGGCGTTCACCGACGGCGCGGTGCAGGCGTTCGGCCTGAACCTCGACCTGGCCGGCGTCACCGACCTGGCGGGCGCGCTGGCCGCGTTCCTCGGCACGGCGCCGGAGCACGGCTACGTCTCGATCCAGGCATACCTGGACCGGCACGCCGACGCCTCGGCCGCCGACCTGCGCACCGGCATCGCCCAGCGCACCGGGCTGCAGACCACGTTCGGCTGGGGGCCCCGGTTCCTGCACTCGACCGGTCAGTACCACAAGGGCGGCCATCCGAACGGGATCTTCCTGCAGATCACCGGCGCGGTCGGCACCGACCTCGCCGTCCCGGACCGGCCCTACTCCTTCGGCTCGCTGCAGGCGGCGCAGGCCGCCGGCGACGCGACCGTCCTCGCCGACAAGGGGCGACCGGTGCTGCACCTGCACCTGACCGATCGGGCGGCCGGGATCGCCCAGCTGCTGAAGGCCTGCTAGGAGAGCCACGGTGACCACCACCGACGAACACAGCCCGGCGATCAGCGCCGGCACCGGCCCGCAGCTGCCGGGCGCGCTGCAGTCCAACCCGCTGCGCGACCCGGGCGACCGCCGGCTGCCCCGGGTCCCCGAGCCGTGCGCCCTGGTCGTCTTCGGCGTCACCGGCGACCTGTCCCGCAAGAAGCTGCTGCCGGCGATCTACGACCTGGCCAACCGGGGCCTGCTGCCGGCCGACTTCGTGCTGCTGGGCTTCGCCCGGCGCGACTGGGAGGACGGTGACTTCGAGTCGCTGGCCAAGAAGGCCGCCAAGCAGCACGCCCGCACCGGCTGGAACGAGGAGGTGTGGGCGCGGCTGTCCGGCGACATCAAGTTCGTGGCCGGCTCCTTCGACGACGACGCCGCCTTCGACGAGCTGGCCGCCACCCTGGACAGCCTGCGGGAGAGCCACGGCATCAAGGGCAACGCGGCGTTCTACCTGTCGATCCCGCCGAGCATGTTCCCGGTGGTGCTCAAGCAGATGGAACGCACCCGGATGGCCGACAACGACGCCTCCGGCGGCTGGCGCCGGGTGGTGGTGGAGAAGCCGTTCGGGCACGATCTGCCCTCGGCCATCGAGCTGAACTCGCTGGTCGACTCGGTGTTCACCGCCGACGACGTGTTCCGCATCGACCACTACCTGGGCAAGGAGACGGTGCAGAACCTGATGGCGCTGCGGTTCGCCAATCAGCTCTTCGAGCCGGTCTGGAACGCCAACTTCGTCGACTCGGTGCAGATCACCATGGCCGAGGACGTCGGGATCGCCGGCCGCGCGGCCTTCTACGACGCCACCGGCGCGGCCCGCGACGTGCTGCAGAACCACCTGCTGCAGCTGCTCGCGCTGACCGCGATGGAGGAGCCGGTGGAGTTCACCGCCGACGCCATCCGGACCGAGAAGCTCAAGGTGCTGCGGGCGATCACGCTGCCGCACGACCTGGCCAACTACGCCATCCGCGGCCAGTACGACCAGGGCTGGCTGGCCGGCGAGCGGGTGCTGGCCTACCGCGCGGAGAAGGACGTGCCGCCGGACTCGAATACCGAGAGCTACGCCGCGGTCCGGCTGGGCATCGACACCCGGCGCTGGGCCGGGGTGCCGTTCTACCTGCGCACCGGCAAGCGGCTGCCGCGCCGGGTCACCGAGATCGCGGTGCTGTTCAAGAAGGCCCCGCACCTGCCCTTCAGCCACACCGACACCGAGGAGCTGGGCCACAACCAGCTGGTGATCCGGGTCCAGCCGGACGAGGGCGTCACGCTCAAGTTCGGCTCCAAGGTGCCCGGCTCGATGATGGAGGTCCGCGACGTCGCGATGGACTTCCTCTACGGCGAGGCGTTCACCGAGTCCAGCCCCGAAGCCTACGAACGGCTCATCCTCGACGTGATGCTCGGCGACGCCACGCTCTTCCCGCGCAACGAGGAGGTCGAGGCGTCCTGGCGGGTGATCGACCCGCTGGAGGAGTTCTGGGCCGGCCAGCAGCCGGCGGTGTACCGGGCCGGCGAGTGGGGCCCGAAGGCCGCCGACGAGATGCTGGCCCGCGACGGCCGCGCCTGGCGGCGGCCGTGACCGGGCTCATCGAGGTGCGTGGCCTTAGCGGCAAGGGGGAATCGCGGTGACGACACTCTGGGACACCACCGGGACCGCGGTGGTGCAGGCCCTGGCGGCCGAACGCCGGACCGGTGGCGCGGTGACCAGCGGGCTGGCGCTGACGCTGGTCGTGGTGCTGGAGGAGAAGGACACCGGCGACGTCGAGGCGGCGGTGGCGACGGCGGCGGCCAAGCACCCGATGCGGGTGATCATGGTGCTGCGGCACAACATCGACGCCCCGGTCCCCCGGCTCGACGCCGAGGTCTCGATGGGCGGCCGGTACGGCCCGGGCGAGTCGGTGGTGCTGCGGATGTTCGGCCGGCTGGCGCTGCACGCCGAGTCGGTGACGCTGCCGCTGCTGGCGCCGGACGCCCCGGTGGTCACCTGGTGGTACTCCGAGACCCCCAAGGTGATCGCGCACGACCCCCTGGGTGTCTTCGCCGACCGCCGGATCACCAACGTGATAAGGGATTCCGACCCCGCCGCCTCGCTGCGCCAGCGCGCCGTCGACTTCGCCCCGGGTGACACCGACCTGACCTGGACGGTCATCACGCCGTGGCGGGCCGCGCTGGCCGCCGCCTTCGACACCGCCTCGGCGCCGGCGCGGTCGGTGACCGTCTACGGCAACCCGGTGGATCCGTCCGCCCAGCTGCTGGCCGGCTGGCTGTCGTCCCGGCTGGGCATCTACGTCCCGGTCGAGCGGGCCGAGGGCAAGTACATCACCGCGGTCTCGGTGCAGTTCACCGACGGCCGCGAGGTGAAGATGACCAACGAGGGCTACAAGCTGCTGATGCGCCGGCCAGGCCAGGCCGACACCATCCAGCCGTTCCCGCAGCGCACCACCGGCGACATGCTCGCCGAGGAGCTGCGCCGCCTCGACGCCGACGAGCCGTACGCCGAGGCGCTCGGCGCCGTCTCCGGGATGACCGATCTGGCCAAGCGCCCGGCGGTGCGCACCCACATCTGGGTGGACCCGGCGCTGGCCAACCAGGAGATCTGAGGGTGGCCGCCGCGCCCGAGATCGTCGTCGCCGAGGACGCGCCGGCGCTGGCCGCAGACGTCGCCCGCCGCGCCCTCGCCGCGCTGGCCGCCGCCCAGGCCAGGCACGGCCGGGCGGTGCTGGCGCTGACAGCGGGCTCGATCATGGAGCAGGTCTGGCAGGCCATCGCCGACTCGGCCGGCGCAGGTACCCCCGGCACAGATTCCCCCGGTGCGGACTCGGCCGGCGCAGGTACCCCCGGCGCAGGTACCCCCGGCGCCGACTCGCAGGGCGCGGGCTCGGTGGACTGGGGCCGGGTCGACGTGGTATGGGCCGACGAACGGTTCGTGCCGGCCGCCTCGGCGGACCGCAACGACGGCCCGGCGCAGCGGATCCTCTTCGGCCACCAGCCGTTCGCGGCCGCCCGGCAGCTGTCGATGCCGGCCAGCGACGGGCCGCACCCGGACCTGGACGAGGCAGCCCGCTGGTATGCCGGGCAGCTGGCCGGACTGGAGCGGCCGCACGTCGTGCTGCTCGGCCTCGGCCCGGACGGCCACTGCGCCTCGCTGTTCCCGAACCATCCCGGCACCCTGGTCGCCGGCAGCACCGTGATCGGCGTCCGCAACTCCCCCAAGCCGCCGCCGGAGCGGCTCTCGTTCACCTTCGACCTGCTCGACGAGGCTGCCGAGATCTGGTTCGTGGCCTCCGGCAGCGGCAAGGCGGACGCGGTCGCGCTGGCGCACAGCGGGGCCAGTCGGGAGCAGGTGCCCTCGGCCGGCCCCAGGGGCCGCGACCGGACGCTCTGGCTGCTCGACCGGGACGCCGCGGCGCTGCTCTAACCGCGGCTACCCGCCATCGGTCGGCCGACTGGCCTGGCCGTCCTCGGCCTCCGGTCCGGCTGCTTCTTGCCCGGCGTTCTGCTGTCCCGCGTCCTGCTGCCCGGCGGCCTGCTGCGCTGCTGCTTGCTGCCCGGGGTCCTGCGCCGCGGGCTGGGCGCCCCCGGCGTCCGCCTGGTCGAGCCGGTCGATCGAGTCCAGGATCTGCCGGGCCACGTCGTAGCGGCTCATGCCGGCCTGCAGTGGGTAGGTGGCATCGTTCATCGCGGTGTTCACCGCGGCGGCGAGCTGGGCCCGGCCGTCGGCGTCGAGCGTGGCGGCGAGCTGGCTGCCGACCACCAGGGCGTGATACTGCTCGAACGCCGACATCGGCCGGCTGATAGCGGACTCGACGGTGCTCGGGTCCCCGCAGGTCGGGTCACCCTGCATGATGCCCAGCGCCACCACTCGGCTGCCCGGGTCGCCGGTGAGGAACATGCTGCGCACGTCCTGCACCGTGAAGGTGTGGCCGGCACCGAGCCGGCGGGCCTGCCTGATGATGTCCTCCAGCCGCGCGGTCCGGGAGGTTCCGGTGGCCAGGGTGGCGCGCAGCTGGTTGTAGCTGGCGGCCAGCGACAGGGCGGTCACGGGCCGATCCGCCGTCGCGCCGTCCGGGCCGGTCGCGGTGCCGGGGGCCGCCGCCCCGGGGGTCGCGACACTCGGCGTGGCCGCCGCGCCGATGATGGCGGCAGCCTGTGCCTTGGCCACCGCCGCGGTGTTGTCGTCGCCGGCCTTGCTGGCCCGCTGCGACAGCACCAGCAGGGCGTCGGCCGAGCTCATCGCCACCCCCAGCCGCAGCCGGGCGTAGAGCCAGCCGGCGAAGAAGCCGAGCACCGAGAAGTAGACGACGATCGCACCGGCGAAGGCCGAGCCGTCCGGCGGCCCACCGAGCATCGGCGCCATCGCACCGAACAGGTGCGCGGCGCCCTTCTTGATCGTGACCAGCTGGGTGAGGGTGACCCCGACGATGATCTTGGTCAGCCAGTCCGAGATCTGCTCGAGGTTGGTGTTGGCCGCGATACCGGCAAGGCCCGGCGTGCCCTGCTGCCCGGTGGCCATGCTGCGCGGCACCCCGAAGAGCAGGCCGAGCAGGCCGCCGGCCGCCATCGATGCCGCCGCGAACATGGCCGAGGTGGCCAGCACCTGCCAGAAGGGATGCCGGCTGATCGAGAACAGCACCACGATGCCCAGGCCGACTACCGTGCCGCCGCCTATGGTAAGGACCAGGGACGAGCCTGATCGCGCACCCGACCGCTTCGGGTCGGCGATGACAGATGCGTCGGCGTCGCCATCGGCTGCGATCGGCGGAACGGGCTGCACCATCGTGGCCTCCGGCCGCAAGGGTGACAGACCGCCGCGGGTTGATCAATACCTCGCCGCCCACGACTTTCGGGTGCCGGCGGGGGGCTGCTCAGACCTCGCCGCGGCGGGCGCGCAGCCGCTGCAGCGCCTCCTGCAGCAGTGCGGCGCCGTCGGCGTCGGAGCGCCGCTCCTTCACGTAGGCCAGGTGGGTCTTGTACGGCTCGTTCCGCGGCGCGGCCGGCGGCTCGGCCGACTCGCGCCCGGCCGGGAAACCGCAGCGGACGCAGTCCCAGGTGTCCGGGACCGCGGCCTCCAGGGCGAAGGCCGGCCGGGTCTCGTGACCGTTCGCGCAGAAGAACGAGACGTGCTGTCGCGGTGCGGTGTCGCCCCGCTCCCGCTCGCCCATCGGACCGGCGCCGACCCGGCTGCCCCGGATGGCGTTGCTTCCTGTGGCCACGTAGTGCTCCTTCGTGCCTGGCAGCCACTGGCGCTGCCGTGGGGGTTGCCGACGCCGACCCGGGCCAGGGCAGGCGGGGTCGGACTGGAAATCGAGGAAAGGGTGCCGGTCAGCTGTTCTTGTAGAGCAGCCCGAGGCCGATGATGCAGATGAACCACACGACGCCGGACACGATGGTCAGCCGGTCGAGATTGCGCTCGACCACCGACGAACCGGACAGGCTGGAGTACAGCGAGCCACCGAACATCGAGGAGAGCCCACCGCCCTTGCCGCGGTGCAGCAGCACCAGTACCACCAGCAGCAGGCTCACGATGATCAGGACAATCGACAGCGTGAGGATCATGGGGTTCTCGGCCTCGTTCACATCTCGACGTTCGCGTGCGCCGGCCGGCGCAGCACAGAGAATACCTGGTGTGCCGATGCGGCTCGGCGAGCCTCGGCCCGACCGCGCCTCAGCCGGTCGGGCCGCCGGCGGCCGCGACGCAGATGCCGGCGAACTCCGCGCCGTCCAGGCTTGCCCCGCCGACCAGCGCCCCGTCGACGTCCGGCTGGGCGAGCAGGTCGCCGGCGTTGGTCGACTTGACCGAACCGCCGTAGAGCACCCGGACACCGGCGGCCAGTTCCGGCGAGTACAGCTCCGCCAGCCGGGACCGCAGCGCGGCACACACCTCCTGGGCGTCGGCGGGCGTGGCGACCTTGCCGGTGCCGATCGCCCAGACCGGTTCGTAGGCGACGACGATCGAGGCGGCCTCGTTCTCGCCGACCTTGGCCAGCGCCGCGGCCAGCTGGTCGACGCAGTGCTCGACCTGCCGGCCCTCCTCGCGCACCGGCAGCGGCTCGCCGACGCACAGGATCGGGGTCAGCCCGTTCGCGTAGGCCGCCTTCACCTTCGCGTTGACGAGCGCGTCCGACTCGGCGTGGTACTGCCGCCGCTCGGAGTGGCCGATCACCGCGAACGTGCAGCCGAGCTTGGCGAGCATGCTGCCGGCGACGTCTCCGGTGTAGGCGCCGTTGGCGTGCGGGGACAGGTCCTGCGCGCCGTAGGTCAGCCGCAGCTTGTCGCCGTCCACCAGCGTCTGCACCGAGCGGAGGTCGGTGAACGGCGGCAGCACGGTGACGTCGACCGCGTCGTAGTGCTGCGGCTTGAGGCTGAACGCGATCTTCTGCACCAGCGCGATGGCCTCGAAGTGGTTCAGGTTCATCTTCCAGTTGCCGGCGATCAACGGTTGCCGGCGCGGCGCCTTCGCCAACTCACGCCTCCCCGGCCGACGTGAGGACGGTGAGCCCGGGCAGCTGCTTGCCCTCCAGGTACTCCAGCGAGGCACCGCCACCGGTGGAGATGTGGGAGAACCGGTTCTGGTCGATGCCCAGCGCCCGCACCGCGGCCGCGGAGTCGCCACCGCCGACCACGGTCAGCCCGGATGCCTTGGTGATCGCCTCGGCCACGCCCCGGGTGCCCTCGGCGAACGGGGCCACCTCGAAGACGCCCATCGGGCCGTTCCAGAAGACGGTCGCCGCGCCGTCCAGCGCCGCGCCGAACCGGGCCACCGACTCCGGGCCGATGTCCAGGCCCTTCTGCCCGGTCGGGATCGCGTCGGCCGGCACCGTCCGGGTCTCGGCGTCGTCGCTGATCTCGGCCGCGACCACCACGTCGACGGGCAGCACGATCTTGTCGCCGGACTCGGCCAGCAGCCGCCGGCAGGTCTCGACCTGGTCGTCCTCCAGCAGCGAGTCGCCGACCTCGTGCCCCTGCGCCTTGAGGAAGGTGAAGCACATGCCGCCGCCGACCAGCAGCTGATCGACCTTGGGCAGCAGCGAGGAGATCACCGCCAGCTTGTCCGACACCTTCGAACCGCCGAGCACCACCACGTACGGTCGGGCCAGCTCGCCGGACTCGCCGGCGAGCTGGTGCAGCACCTCGACCTCGCGCCGCACCAGGTCGCCGCAGTAGTGCGGCAGCAGCTCGGCCACGTCGTAGACCGAGGCGTGGGCCCGGTGCACGGCGCCGAACGCGTCGTCGACGTAGGCGCCACCCTCGTCCTCGCCGCCGGTGAGCTGGGCCAGCGCCCGGGCGAAGCCGGCCCGCTCGGCCGGATCCTTGGCGGTCTCGCCCGGGTTGAACCGGACGTTCTCCAGTAGCAGCAGCTCACCGTCGTGCAGCTCCTCGGCAAGCAGCCGGGCGCTCTCCCCCACCGTGTCGAGGGCGAACCGCACCGGGCTGCCGAGCAGCTGGGCCAGCCGGTCGGCCACCGGCCGCAGCGAGTAGCGCGGGTCCGGCTCGCCCTTCGGCCGGCCGAGATGCGCGGTGACGATCACCCGGGCGCCGGCCTCGAGCAGCCGCACCAGCACCGGCAGCGATGCCCGGATCCGGCCGTCGTCGGTCACCGTGGGGACGTCGTCCTTGGACAACGGGACGTTCAGGTCGCAGCGGACCAGCACCCGCCGGCCCCGGACGCCGACCCGGATCAGATCGTCGACTGTGCGCATCTCGGCCGGCCCCGCTTACAGGCTCGCGCCGACGAAGCCGATCAGGTCGACCAGCCGGCTGGAGTAACCCCACTCGTTGTCGTACCAGCCGACCACCTTGACCTGGTTGCCGATCACCTTGGTCAGGCCGGCGTCGAAGATGCAGGACGACGGGTCGGTGACGATGTCGGAGGAGACGATCGGGTCCTCGGTGTAGGTCAGGTAGCCCTTGAGCTCACCCTCGGCGGCGGCCCGGTAGGCGGCCTTCACCTCGTCCACCGTCACCTCGGCGCCCAGGGTGACGGTCAGGTCGGTGGCCGAGCCGGTCGGCGTCGGCACCCGCAGGGCGTAGCCGTCCAGCTTGCCCTTCAGCTCCGGCAGCACCAGGCCGATCGCCTTCGCCGCGCCGGTCGAGGTCGGCACGATGTTCAGCGCGGCGGCCCGGGCCCGGCGCAGGTCCTTGTGCGGGCCGTCCTGCAGGTTCTGGTCCTGGGTGTAGGCGTGGATGGTCGTCATCAGGCCACGCTCGATGCCCCAGCCGTCGTGCAGCACCTTCGCCAGCGGCGCGAGGCAGTTCGTGGTGCAGGAGGCGTTGGAGATGATGTGGTGGTTGGCCGGGTCGTAGGACGTGTGGTTGACGCCCATCACCACGGTGATGTCGTCGTCGGTGGCGGGTGCGGAGATGATGACCTTCTTCGCGCCGCCCTCCAGGTGCTTGCGGGCGTCGGCGGCCTTGGTGAAGAAGCCGGTGGACTCGACGACCACGTCGACCCCGAGGTCCTTCCACGGCAGGTTGGCCGGGTCACGCTCGGCGAGGGCGCGGATCTTGGTGTCGCCGACCAGGATGTTCTCGTCGTCGTAGCCGATCTCGGCCGGGAACCGGCCCAGGATCGAGTCGTACTTCAGCAGGTGGGCCAGGCTCTTGTTGTCGGTGAGGTCGTTGACCGCCACGAACTCGAGGTCGGCGCCGGAGGCCTGCGCGGCGCGGTAGAAGTTGCGGCCGATCCGGCCGAAGCCGTTGATACCAACCCGAACAGTCACTGCGTGTCTCCTTGTCCTATCGGGGCCGGTGGATGGCCCCCCATCGCTGTCTGGCGTGCCCGAGGGCAGGTCGAACGCGCCGGAAGGTGGAGCCGAGCCGGCCGCGGCGCTGCGGGCCGTTCGTTGTCGCCTTCGACCCTATCGGTTCTCCCCGGCCTGCCGGGATCACCCCCGCCATCGGCCAGGCCGGCTCAGGGCCGGCTCAGGGCCGGCTCAGGGCCGGCTCAGGGCGCGAGCATCTCCGGGGTGACCGCGGCCTCGGTGTTCGGGATGCCGTCGTCGGCGGCGCGCTTGTCGGCCATCGCCAGCAGCCGGCGGATCCGGCCGGCCACGGCGTCCTTGGTCATCGGCGGGTCCGACAGGCTGCCCAGTTCCTCCAGCGAGGCCTGCTTGTGCTCCAGCCGCAGCCGGCCGGCCTGCAGCAGGTGGTCGGGGGCGTCGTCGCCCAGGATCGCCATCGCCCGCTCCACCCGGGCGCCGGCGGCCACCGCGGCCCGGGCCGAACGGCGCAGGTTGGCGTCGTCGAAGTTCGCCAGCCGGTTGGCGGTGGCACGGACCTCGCGCCGCATCCGGCGCTCCTCCCACGCCATCACCGAGTCGTGCGCGCCCAGCCGGGTGAGCAGGGCGCCGATCGCGTCGCCGTCGCGGACCACCACCCGGTCGGCGCCGCGCACCTCGCGCGCCTTGGCCAGGATGCCCAGCCGGCGGCCGGCGCCGACCAGGGCGAGCGCCGCCTCGTTGGTCGGGCAGGTGATCTCCAGCGAGCCGGCCCGGCCCGGTTCGGTCAGCGAGCCGTGCGCCAGGAACGCGCCGCGCCAGGCCGCCTCGGCCTCGGCGATGGTGCCGGCCACGATCTGGGTCGGCAGGCCGCGTACCGGGCGGCCGCGCAGGTCGACCAGGCCGGCCTGCCGGGCCAGCCCCTCGCCGTCCTTGGCCACCTTCACCAGGTACCGGGTGCCCTTGCGCAGGCTGCCGCCGGTCACCACCTGGATCTCGGCGTTGTGGCCGAAGACCTCGGCGATCTCCTTGCGCAGCCGGCGGGCCACCGAGCCGGTGTCGAGCTCGGCCTCGACCACGATGTGGCCCGCCACCAGGTGCAGCGCACCGGCGAAGCGGAGCATCGTCGCGATCTCGGCACGGCGGGCCGGCGCCCTGCTCACCGAGACCCGGCTGAGCTCGTCCTTGACCGCGGCCGTCATCGCCATCAGCGCACTCCCTGTTCCGTGCCGGGGCGGTCCGTCGCGCCCGGGTGCCGTTCCTCGCCGTCCGTGCCCGCCGCCGGCAGCCCGATCGCGTCGGCGATCACCGAGCTGAGCTTGCCAGGATCGTGCCGCGCTGTCGCCCCGGCCGCGGCGATCTCGGCCAGCAGCAGCCGCGAACCGAGCTCGCCCGTGAACCGCCGCAGCGCGCGGGGGTCGAGCACCGAGTCGGCATCGGCGATCACCACGTCCATCGGCAGCGCCGGGCAATGGTCCCGCAACGCCCGCAGGTGCTGCTCGGGCGAGAATCCCTCGGTCTCACCGGCCTGTTGTTCCAGGTTGAGGATAACGATGCGGCGGCCGCCGGTCACCGCCAGTGCCCGGGCCAGCTCGGGGACGAGCAGGTGCGGGATCACGCTGGTGAACCACGAACCGGGCCCGAGGATCACCGCGTCGGCCCGTTCGATGGCCGTGACCGCCTCGGCGCAGGCCGGGGGCCGCTCGGGCACCAGCCGGATCGAAGTGACCCGGCCGGCGGTGGCCGCGATCGCGGACTGGCCGCGGATCCGCCGCTGCCGCACCGGATCGTCCGGGTCGACGCTGGCCACCTCGGCGAGCAGGTCGAGCGGGCCGGCCGCCATCGGCAGCACCCGGCCGCGGGCGCCGGTCAGCTCGCCGAGCAGGTCGAGGGCGCGCACCGGGTCGGCCAGCAGGTCGAACAGGCCGGTGAGCAGCAGGTTGCCGATCGGGTGGCCGGCCAGCGCGCCGGTGCCGCCGAGCCGGTGCTGCAGCAGCTCCGGCCAGCTGGCACCCGCCTGGTCGAGCCCGGTGCCGGCCAGCGCGGCGAGCGCCATCCGCAGGTCACCGGGCGGCAGCACCCCGAGCTCGCGGCGGATCCGGCCGGACGAACCCCCGTCGTCGGCCACGGTCACCACCGCCGTGATGTCGATGTCCAGCGGGCGCAGGGCCGACAGCGAGGCGTACAGGCCGTGCCCGCCGCCCAGCGCCACCACCCGCGGCCGGCCCGGCGTCGAGGCCGGCCTCACTCGCGGCCCAGGTCCCGGTGCACGGCCGTGGCCCGGACGCCGAGCTCGGTCAGCCGCCGGGTCAGCTCCCGGACCATCGCGACCGACCGGTGCTTGCCGCCGGTGCAGCCGACCGCGAGGGTCAGGTACTGCTTGCCCTCGCGCTGGTAGCCGGCGCCGATGATCTGCAGGATCCGCAGGTAGGCGTCCAGGAACTCGCCCGCCGACTCCTGGCTGAGCACGTAGTCCGAGACCGGCTCGTCCTCGCCGGTCA
>DATJNU010000123.1:0-35135 GCA_035507775.1 Jatrophihabitans sp. | reverse complement strand
ACCTTCCTGGCATCGCCGTCGGGAGGCTTCCGAGCGGCACATCCGCTCGGTGCTCAGCACTCCGGCGGCCAGGTTTCGCGACCAGGATCCGGCGCACGGTGTGCTGCTCGGTTACTTCGAGTCGGCTCGGCTGTACGCGGTGGCGACCCAGGTTGGGGAGGATTCCCATGTGTCCTTGTCCACCGTGATCATGTCCGCCTTCTCCCGAGCACTGACCACGTTGTGCACCGACTTCCCCATACGGGTCGGGCTGGTTGCCTCCAATCGGTTCGGCGAGCGGTGGGGCGGTCTGGTCACCTCGATGAACCAGATGATCTCGATTCCTGTCGAGCCCGGCGGCGAGTGCCTGCGGCAGCCGGCGCTGCAGGCACTGCAAGCGCAGACGCTCCGGGCCTACCGTCTTGCGATGCACGATTACGACGCCGTTCGTCCGGCAAGGCTGGGCCTGCCTGACGACACCGACCCCGCGCCCACCTACCTCTACAACATCGCACCTGCCTGGAGCTCGCAGCCCTCGCCGGTGCAGGACGGCGACGTGCCGACCATCAGTTGGCGCTCCGCGTTCAATACCCTTGGCCCGCAATGCATGCTCCGGGTGGGTGAAACGCCCAACGGCACCCTGATCGTCTACCTGCGCATTATGGGCGTCAGCGAGGCCGACGGCACTCGCCTTTTGCAGTCGACCTATTCCCTGGTTATGCAAGCCGGCGCCCACGTGCTGAGCGAGACATGACCGGGCGCCGGACAGGCCGACCGGCGTTCGGACCTCGCTTCATGGACGGCACCCTGCCGCCGTTCGGGGCACGCGTAATTCCGTGCGCAAACCCAACTCGATAAGGGCATAGATGGCGCACTGTGGCTATTGTCAAACTTGTCCGCTCCAAGATAGCTTGTCGCAGTAACTGCCTCACGAGTACGACGTTAGGGGGTGAACATGAAGATCCAGGCTCTGAAGGGAAAGGCCGAGCTGGCGAACGTCTTCTCGAAGACGTCGGCCAAGGCCGCGGCGAGTGCCGTCTCCTGCAGCTAATCCCCGCTGCACACGGTCACGTCGCAACTGACGACGCGTGAGTCATCGCGTTCGGCACGCTGGTTGTGCCGAACGCGATGATTGCGTTTTCACCGACAGATAGGCCATCAATCTTCTGCCCTGTTCCATGCTTGCTGCGAGGTATCTTGCCTATCCACGTGTATGTCGGGCCGACCTTGGCCGCCCAACGTGTTGCTGCCGAGCTTCCTGGCGCCATCATCCACCCGCCTATCGAGCATGGCGACCTTATGCGCGTTCCATGGTCCGCAGACGATGTGGTGGTGATTGTCGACGGCTATTACCACCAGACCGGAGCTGTCCGCCATAAAGAGGTGCTGCAGCTCCTGGCTGACCGTGTAACGGTCATAGGTTGTGCGAGCATGGGCGCGCTTCGGGCTGCCGAGCTGCATACGTTAGGCATGATCGGCAACGGTGTTGTCTTCGGCATGTATCGCGACGGCGTGATCGACGGCGACGACGAAGTGGCTGTCGCGCACGGTGAAGAACCCGACTACCGCCGATTCGGCGAGCCGCTGGTCAATGTCCGGCACGCCGTGAGCGCGGCCCACGAGGCGCAGGTGCTGTCCGCGGATGAAGCCGACCGCGTGATTGCGGCAGCGCGCTCGATCCCGTACACGGCACGCAGCTGGCGCGCCATCGAGCACACCTACGCGGCAACCGACGAGTCGGCAGCCGACACGTTCGACCGGCTCCGTGCCTTCCTGGCTAGCCATCCGGATGACGCCGATATCAAGGCTGCGGATGCGATTGACACGCTGTCGCGGCTGGATGAGATCATCAACCCGGCCCGCGGTCGAGGAGTGGAATGGTCCCTCTCGAAGGGCTGGCGCAGCCACTCCCTCTACGGCTGGCGGGCCGCGTTCACCGGAACAGCGGTCCAGGACGTTCATGTCAGTCATGGCGAAGTGCTGCGTTACTGCCAGCTGTACCGTGCGGATTTCCCTGACCGGTGGCAACGATTCGCGTTGGCCCAGATCGAGAAATCGCAGTCCGCGCAGGCAGGAGGGGCGGCGGAGCATGACCCCACGGCTGGCGCGCTCGATGCGGCCGCGCGGCACGGAGTTGCCGCGGACACAGTGAGACCTCGACATCTCAGGACGTGGCTGACCAGCCGGGAAGCTGCCGACCTGCCGCGTCGGGACGCTCTCGTGCGGATGCTCGTCCGGTCGTACCGGCCGCCGCGGAAGGACTATGACCTGATGACCGAGTGGTCGAGCCTCACCGCTGACCCCACCACTCGGGCTGCGGTGGCCGAGTGCCATCAGGTGAACGCGGAGGTGGCGAGTTGGGAAGCGGGACAGACCGTGAACCACCTTCGCTATTCGACGCTTCGGGATCACCTCGTGTCGACCTGGCAATTGGCTGATGAGGACGACGAGACCCTGCTTGCCGCGGCGCGTGATCGGGGTTTCAGCATGATCGAGGACGCGGTCGCGGCCGCACGGCTGTACTTTCTCAGAAACCACTTTCTTGTTGCGGACTCGACCGTGACCTCCGCAGAAGCGAGTTGAGCCGTGCCCGACGTCAGCACTCCGGTGCTCACCACCCCCAAGGCTTTTCTCACCGGCACACACCGCACCCGGCACCCCGAGGAGACCTGGAGCGTCGTCGCACCCCATCTCGCGGCCTTCGGCATCACCCGGGTCGCCGACGTCACCGGCCTCGATCTGCTCGGCATTCCCGTGGCCATGGCCGTCCGACCACTGGCGAAGATGGTGAGCGTGTCACAAGGCAAGGGTCAGAGCCTGCTGCTGGCCAAGGTGTCCGCGGTGATGGAGGGCATCGAGCTCTGGCACGCCGAATATGCCCACCCGCCCGTCACGCACCGCCGGATCCCGGCTGCTGAGCTGGACCTCAGTTGCCACATCGAGGAGGTTACGACCAGGCCCAGCCTGCTCACTGGGACGACACCCCTGGATTGGGTCGACGCTGTCGGGCTGTCCAGTGGACGGCGGATGCCGTTGCCGATCGACCTCGTCTGCTTCACCGCTCCGGACGAGGAGACCTGGAGGCCAGCAGGACTGTGGCCGACCAGCAACGGCCTCGCCTCCGGCAACTGTCTGCCCGAAGCTGCGCTGCACGCTCTGTACGAGGTGATCGAGCGGGATGCGATCAGCCAGCAAGTTCCAGGCGCCCCGGAGAGGTATGTTGACCTTGACTCGGTCGACAACGCCGCCTGCGCGCAGATGGTGCAGCAGATTCGCCGGGCTGGCGCGACGCTGCTCGTCACACAGTTGCCCAATCGATTTGGCGTCCCCTGCTTCGGCGCCCAGGTCTGGAGTCCGGACTTCCCGGTGATCACCCTTGGCTGGGGAGCCCATCTTGCAGCCGACATCGCGGTCTCGCGTGCGATAACTGAGGCAGCGCAGAGCCGGCTTACCGCCATTGTCGGCAGTCGCGACGATCTGCCTCCGGTCTATGACTATGCCAAGCACGGCGCGAACGAGCCTCCGCCGGCCCCTACCGAGCTGTTCCCGTGGGCAGAGTGCGCTACGACTGGCCAGAACGCGTTCGCCGACCTGACGGAGGAACTCTCTTGGCTCTGCGGCACCGTCCGTACCGTGCTCGGTGCAGAACCATTGATGGTGGATCTCAGCACCCGCGCGGACTTCTCCGTGGTGAAAGTGATCGTCCCCAGGACGTCCCTCGACATGACACGCGTCCACCCGACCGGCGAAGAGCGGCCCCCAGCGATGTGACGAGGCCGGACAGGAGCGGCCCGCAAGCCGGCTGCCCTCGGTCCGGTTGACAGGAGCGTCGGCCGCTTGGTGCAAGCCGTCAACCGCGGTGAGCTGCCCTGCCGCTGTACGAGCCCGCCTCAGCCTGGCGAGCTGCCCGGCGAGCTGATTCGCCGTCTGCATCGGGTGAACGGCGTGCCCGGTGCAGGAGAAGGGTTGCCGGGCGGCCCGGGGAGAGGCCGCCTGGCAACGCGCCGGAGGTCGAGCTACCGGTTGTAGGGCATCACGTTGGCGCCCAGGGTGTACTCGGTGTCGACGATCCGGCCGTCTCCGGGCCGGTGCACCCGGTTGCGCGGCTGGAGGAAGCCGGTCAGCAACTCCATGTGGTCGCCCGAGGCGTACTCGGTGTCGTCGCAGATCGAGAAGAACCGCAGCCGGTCGGGCACGTCGTGGCAGCCCCGGCGGGCGGCCAGGTCCGCGCCGGCGTCGTAGGAGGCCGCGATGCCGAAGGAGTTCACCACGCTCAGGTTGCAGGCGTTGCAGAAGGTGTGCCGGCCGTCGGCGAAGGTTCGAGCAGTACGCACTCGCCGGCCGGCGCGCGCTCAACCGCAACGACCCGGTGGACCGAGTCGACCTGGCTGGCCGGCGTCGGCGACTGGACCTGACGACGCGACCCGCCCGACGCGACCTCACCACCCTAGGTGCCCTGACAATCCGAGGTGTCCTGACAATCCGTCCCGTCGTGTGGTGAAATCCGGACATGCGCCTTGCCACCACCGACGAAGCCAACGCCCTGCTCGCCGACGACCCGCTGGCCCTGCTGGTCGGCATGCTGCTCGATCAGCAGATCCCGATGGAGAAGGCGTTCACCTCGCCGCAGGTGCTGGCCGCGCGGCTGGGCACCGCCCGGCTGGACGCGCACGCCATCGCCGAGCACGACCCGGCCGCGTTCGAGGAGCTGTTCCGCGAGGTGCCCGCGCTGCACCGGTTCCCGGCCGCGATGGCCAAGCGGGTCCAGGAACTGTGCCGTGCGCTGGTCGAGCGCTACGACGGCGACCCGCGGCGGCTCTGGACCGAGGCGGGCTCCGGTCGCGACCTGGTCGCCCGGCTCGGCGGCCTGCCCGGTTTCGGCGAGCAGAAGGCCAAGATCTTCACCGCGCTGCTGGGCAAGCAGCTCGGGGTGCGGCCGGACGGCTGGCGCGAGGCGGCCGGCAGCTACGGCGACCAGGGCTCGTACCGCTCGGTGGCCGACGTGGTCGACGCCGACTCGCTGGTCAAGGTGCGCGCGTTCAAGAAGGAGCAGAAGGCCGCCGCGAAGCGGTAGTCAGCACGCAGGGGAACGGCGCCAGCACCAGCTGCCAGCCACCCGGATCGTCGCGGCGAGCAGGTTGCGGGAACAGCCGGATACCGTCGAGGGCACGGAGACCCTGGGCACCGCCGCGCGACGGTGCTTGGCTGGAGGGGTGACCGAGCACCTCCTCTATCCGGACCGGGCGGCCGCCGGCGACGCGCTGGCCAACCGGCTCGCCGGCTACGCCGGCCGGCCCGGCCTGCTGGTGCTCGGGCTGCCGCGCGGCGGGGTGCCGGTCGCCGCCCGGGTCGCCGACCGGCTGGGCGCGCCGCTCGACGTGCTGCTGGTGCGCAAGGTCGGCCTGCCGTGGCAGCCGGAGCTGGCGATGGGCGCGGTCGCGGCGATCGCGGGCCGGATCGACCTGGTCCGCAACGAGGAGGTGCTCGCCGCCGACCGGATCACCGACGAGGAGTTCCGGGCCGGCTGCGGGCGGGAGCTGGCCGTGCTGCGCGACCGCGAGGCCAGGTATCGGGACGGCCGGCCGCCGGTCGAGCTGGCCGGCCGGACGGTGATCGTGGTGGACGACGGCCTCGCCACCGGCGCGACCATGCGGGCGGCGCTGGCGGTGCTGCGCCCGGCCGGCCTGGCCCGGCTGGTGCTTGCCGTGCCGATCGCGCCGCGCCGCACCTGCCGCGAGCTGGCCGGCTCGGTCGACGAGCTGGTCTGCCCGTCGCAGCCGGCGGATTTCGCCGCGGTCAGCCAGGGTTACCTGCAGTTCGAGCAGACCTCGGACGACGAGGTGGTCCGGCACCTCGCCGCGCATCGCGGGTGACCATACTGCTCAGGTGACGACGACGCTGCTGACCGGCATCGGCCTGCTGGCCACCCAGGACGACGAGTTCGGCGAACTCACCGACGCAGCGCTGCTGATCGACGGCGACCGGATCGGCTGGCTGGGGCCGGCCGCCGGCGCCCCGGCCGCCGACCGGGCGCACGACCTGGCCGGGCGCTGCGTGCTGCCGGGCTTCGTCGACTCGCACGCGCACCTGCTCTTCGCCGGCGACCGGGCCGCCGAGTTCGCCGCCCGGATGAGCGGGCAGCCCTACACCGCGGGGGGAATCCGGTCCACGGTGGCGGCCACCCGGGCGGCGCCCGACGCGTTGCTGCGGGCCAACCTCGCCCGGCTGGCCGGCGAGCTGCACGCGGCCGGGGTCACCACCTTCGAGTGCAAGTCCGGGTACGGCCTCGACACCGCCACCGAGCTGCGGTCGGTACGGCTGGCCGCCGAGCAGACGCCGGAGGTGACCTTCCTCGGCGCGCACGTGGTGCCGGCCGACACCGACCGGGCCGAGTACCTCGACCTGGTGTGCGGCGAGATGCTCAGCAGCTGCGCGCCACATGCCCGCTGGGTGGACGTCTTCTGCGAGCGAGGCGCCTTCGACGTGGACGAGAGCCGCGCGGTGCTGCGGGCCGGCATCGCGGCCGGGCTGCTGCCGCGGCTGCACGCGAACCAGCTCACCGCCGGTGGTGGGGTGCAGCTGGCGGTCGAATTGGACGCGGCCAGCGCCGACCACTGCACGCACCTCACCGCCGCCGACCTCGACGCCCTCGCCGGCTCCGGCACGGTGGCGACGCTGCTGCCGCTGGTCGAGTTCTCCACCCGCTCGCCGTACCCGGACGCCCGCGCGCTGCTCGACGCCGGCGCCACCGTCGCGCTGGCCACCGACTGCAACCCGGGCTCGGGCTACTCCACCTCGATGCCGCTGGCCATCGCGCTGGCGGTGCGGGAGATGCGGATGACCCCGGCCGAGGCGGTGCGGGCGGCGACGGTCGGCGGGGCGGCAGCCTTGCGGCGGGACGACATCGGCCGGCTCGCGGTCGGGCGGCGCGCCGACCTGGTCGTGCTCGACGCGCCGTCCTACCTGCACCTGGCCTACCGTCCCGGCGTGCCGCTGATCCACCAGACCTGGCTCGGCGGCGTCCCGGTCTGACGTACCGGCTCGCACCCCGGAGCTGTCATGAAATTCGCTCGCCATGACGATCGAACTTCATGACAGCTTGCCGAGGTTGCCAAGCCGCCCGAGATGTCAGCTGCTGGTCGGGAAGTGGTAGCTGGCACCGCTGCCCAGCGAGGATTCCGGCCAGCGCGCGGTGACCACCTTCGCCCTGGTGTAGAAGGAGATTCCCTCGGGCCCGTGCACGTGCTTGTCCCCGAAGAGCGACTCCTTCCAGCCGCCGAACGAGTAGTAGGCCATCGGCACCGGGATCGGCACGTTGATGCCGATCATGCCGACCTGCACGCCGCGCTGGAACGTCCGCGCCGCAGCCCCGGACGAGGTGAAGATCGCGGTGCCGTTGCCGTACGGGTTGGCGTTGATCAGCGCGATCGCCTCGTCCACGTCGGCGGCCCGCACCACCGAGAGGACCGGGCCGAAGATCTCCTCGCGGTAGACGTCCATCGCCGGGGTGACCCGGTCGAGCACGGTCGGACCGACGAAGAAGCCGTTCTCGTGCCCGGGCACTGTCAGGCCCCGGCCGTCGACGAGCAGGTCGGCGCCCTGCTCGGAGCCGGTGCCGATCAGCCCGACGATCCGGTCCCGGGCCGCCGCGGTGACCACCGGGCCCATCTCGCTGTCCGCTGCGCGTCCCGGGCCGACCTTCACCGCCCGCGCCTTGGCCGCGACGGTCGCCATCAGCTCGTCCGCGCCGGCACCGACCGCGACCGCGGCCGAGATCGCCATGCACCGCTCACCCGCCGAGCCGAAGGCCGAGGCCACCAGATGGTCGGCGGCGTACTCCGGGTCGGCATCCGGCAGCACCACGGCGTGGTTCTTCGCGCCGCCGAGGGCCTGCACCCGCTTGCCGTTCGCGCTGGCCCGTTCGTGGATGTACCTCGCGATCGGGGTCGAGCCGACGAACGACACCGCGGCCACCTCGGGCGCGTCCAGCAGCGCGTCGACGGCCTCCCGGTCGCCGTTCACGACGTTGAAGACGCCGTCCGGCAGGCCGGCCCGCTGCCACAGCTCGGCGACCAGCGCCGAGGCGCCCGGGTCCCGCTCGCTGGGCTTGAGCACGAACGTGTTCCCGCAGGCGATGGCCACCGGGTACATCCACATCGGGACCATCGCCGGGAAGTTGAACGGGGTGATGCCGGCGACCACGCCGAGCGGCTGCCGGAACGAGAAAACGTCCACCCCGGTCGACACCTGGTCGGAGTAATCACCTTTGAGCAGCGTGGGAATCCCGCACGCGAACTCGATCACCTCCAGCCCGCGCTGCACCTCGCCGGCCGCGTCGGAGACCACCTTGCCGTGCTCGTCGGAGATCAGCTCGGCAAGCTGCTGCTTGTGCTCGCGCACCAGGTTGCGAAAGGCGAAGAGGATCTCGGTACGCGCGCTGAGCGAGCTCTGCGACCAGGAGCCGAACCGCTCGGCGGCACATGCCACCGCGAGCCGCACGTCGTCGGCCGAGGCGAGCAGCACGTCGGCCTGCACCTCTCCGGTGGCTGGGTTGTAGACCGATGCGGTCCGGGACGAGCCACCCGTGGCCGGCCGCCCGTCGATCCAGTGCGTGATGGTCCGCACGGCAATCCCCTTTCGCAGTAGCGATAAACCGAGTCAGCAGAACTGCCGGGTGATCTCCTCCACCCGCGACACCAGCTCCAGGTCGTAGGCCACCCCGGGCACGTAGAGCAGCACGTAGTCGATGCCGGCCTCGATCACCGCGGCGATGCTCTCGGCGATCTGCTCGTCCCCGATCACCATGCCGTCGCTGAACTGTTCCCAGGACCGGCCACCGCGCACCCGCTCGTCGGCGGCCGTCCGCGGCTCCTCCCCCGGTGCCAGCGGGAAGACGTTCAGCGAGGTGGACTTGATGATCTCGTCGTAGTCCCGGCCGACCGTCTCGCAATGCTTCCGGAGCACGTCGAGCTTGCGCCGGATCACCTCGGTGTCGCCGTCGCCGACGTTCGTCGCGTCCGCGTACTGGGCCACCAGCTTCAGGGTCACCTTCTCACCACCGCCACCGATCCACAGCGACGGGTGCGGCGTGCGCACGCCCTTGGGCTCGTTGTACGGCTTGTCCACCGAGTAGTACTTTCCCTTGAATTCAAAGGCGTCCTGGGTCCACATGCCGTCGATGATCTGCACCGCCTCGCCGAAGGCACCCATCCGGTCCTTCAGCTCCGGCCACTCGTAGCCGTACGCGCGCCACTCCTGCTCGTGCCAGCCGGCGCCGATGCCGGCGTACAGCCGGCCGTTGCTGGCCACGTCCACGGTGGAGGCCATCTTGGCGTACAGCGCCGGGTTGCGGTAGCCGTTGCAGCCGACCATCTGGCCGAGGTTGACCCGCCGGGTGTCCCGGGCCAGCGCCGCGGTGGTGGTCCAGCACTCGAAGGTCGCCTCGGCGGTCGGCACCGGCACGGTGTGGAAGTGGTCGTAGAGCCAGATCGAGTCCCAGCTGCCGGCGTCGGCGGCCTTGGCCACCGCGGTCATCGCCTCCCACTTGGCGACCGGATCGTCGAAGTAGGCCAGATCCATCCGCCAGCCCTGCGGGACGAAGATGCCGAACCGAGTCGTCATGCCCACGAGTCTGCTACAGCTCCCCGGTGGGCAGTGAGCAGCCTCAGCGCTGCAGCGGTTCTCTGATCGCCCGGTCGGCGGCCCGCTCGAACGCGGTGACCAGCGTCTGCAGCGCGATCGGGCGCATCCGCGCGATCACCGCGGCCAGCCGGTCCTCGCCGAGCTGGTCGAGTTCGCCGCGCCGGTACGGCTCCCAGATCCCGCGCCGGAAGACCTCGGTCAGCTCGGCCGCGGCCGCGGTGGCGTGGTGCGAGATCACCGCACCCGCCTCGACCAGTGCCGACCGCGGCACCGGCAGGTCGAGCAGCTCGATGCCCAGCGCCAACAGCGACGAGGTGGTCCGGTACCGGCCCTCGGCGCACGGCTCCAGCGCGCCCATCGCGACCAGGAACTCCAGCGCGCCGTCGTCCAGCGGCCGGCCGGCCCGCTGCCGCAGCGCCGCCGGGTCCAGCTCCTCCCCCGGCTCCGGGGCCCACGGCGCCAGCAGCGCCCGGTGCAGCGCCAGGTCGGCGGCCGAGACGTCGGCCGGGATCCGGGACAGCACCCGGTCGATGGCGGCCAGCGTGTAGCCGTGCTCCTGCAGCTCCCGGACGAAGTCCAGCCGCATCCGGTGTGCCGGGCCGTAGTAGGCGAGCCGGCCCTGGCGCACCGGCGCCGGCAGCAGGCCCTCAGCGGCGTAGAACCGGATCGTGCGCACGGTCAGGCCGGTGCGCGCGGCGAGCTCGTCGATGGTGAGCAGCTCGCCGTGCTCGGTCGCGGTGGCCTGGGCTGGGGGCACGCCGCACACTATAGGCGTGATGGCACTAACACTGTCACCGCAGGACTGTGACAGTTACGGTGTCACTAATTGCCGCGAGCCGGAGGACCAGCCATGCCCACCGAAGCCTTCATCTACGACACGATCCGCACCCCGCGCGGGCGTGGCAAGCAGTCCGGGGCGCTGCACGAGGTCAAACCGATCTCGCTGGTCGCCGGCCTGATCACCGAGCTGACCCGACGCAACCCGACGCTGGACCCGGCCCGGATCGAGGACGTGGTGCTCGGCGTCGTCAGCCCGATCGGCGACCAGGGCTCGGTGATCGCCCGGACGGCCGCGCTCAGCGCGGGACTGGAGCTGTCCGGGGCGGGCATGCAGCTCAACCGGTTCTGCGCCTCCGGGCTCGAGGCGGTCAACATCGCCGCCCAGAAGGTGCGCTCCGGCTGGGAGGACCTGCTGCTGGCCGGCGGCGTGGAGTCGATGTCCCGGGTGCCGATGGGCTCCGACGGCGGCGCCTGGACCGCCGACCCGGAGACCGCGTACGGCATCAGCTTCGTGCCGCAGGGCATCAGCGCCGACCTGATCGCCACCATGGAGGGCTACTCCCGCGAGGACGTCGACTCGTTCGCGGTCGACTCCCAGGCCAAGACCGCCAAGGCGCAGGCGAACGGCGCCTTCGACCGGTCGCTCATCCCGGTCCGCGACCGCAACGGCATCGTGGTGCTCGACCGGGACGAGTTCCCCCGGGCCGGCACCACCATGGAGTCGCTGGCCAAGCTCAAGCCGTCCTTCGCCGTCCAGGGCGAGCAGGCCGGCTTCGACGCGGTGGCACTGCAGAAGTACCACTGGGTCGAGCGGATCGAGCACGTCCACCACGCCGGCAACTCCTCCGGCATCGTCGACGGCGCCGCGCTGATGTTGATCGGCAGCGAGCAGGTCGGCAAGCAGTTCGGCCTGACCCCGCGGGCCCGGGTGGTCGCCACCGGCGTCGTCGCGCAGGAGTCGACGATCATGCTCACCGGGCCGGCCCCAGCCACCCGCAAGGCGCTGGACAAGGCCGGGCTGAGCATCGACGACATCGACCTCTTCGAGGTGAACGAGGCCTTCGCCGCCGTGGTGCTGAAGTTCCTCGACGACCTGGACGTGCCACCGGAGAAGGTGAACGTCAACGGCGGGGCGATCGCGCTCGGCCACCCGCTCGGCGCCACCGGCGCGGTGATCCTGGGCACCCTGGTCGACGAACTGGAGCGGCGGGACCTGCGGTACGGCCTGGCCACGCTGTGCGTCGGCGGCGGCATGGGCGTGGCGACGATCGTGGAGCGGATCTGAATGAGCGAGAACCCGAAGGCAGCAACGGAGCCGGGCGAGAACCCGAAGGCGACAACGGAGCCGCGCGAGAACATGATCACGTATGAGGTGGACGGCGACCGGATCGTCACCCTGACCCTGGACGACCCGACCCAGCGGGCCAACACGATGAACCAGGCGTTCCAGGACTCCCTCGCCGCGACGGTGGATCGGCTCTACGCCGAGCGCGAGGAGATCGCCGGAGTGGTGATCACCTCGGCCAAGAAGACCTTCTTCGCCGGCGGTGACCTGCGGCTGCTCAGCCAGGTGACCGACGAGACCGCCGAGGAGTTCTTCACCAACGCCGAACGGGTCAAGGCCAACCTGCGCCGGCTGGAGCTGCTCGGCCGGCCGGTGGTCGCGGCACTCAACGGCAGCGCGCTGGGCGGCGGGCTGGAGATCGCACTGGCCTGCCACCACCGCATCGCCCTCGACGGGCCGTTCGAGTTCGGGCTGCCCGAGGTCACCCTCGGCCTGCTGCCCGGCGGCGGCGGCGTCACCCGCACGGTGCGGATGCTCGGCATCGCCGACGCGCTGCTCAAGCTGCTGCTGCAGGGTCAGCGGCTGCGGCCGGCCGCCGCCGTCGAGACCGGCATCGTGGACGAGCTGGCCAGCAGCCCCGAGGAACTGATCGCCAAGTCCACGCAGTGGATCCTCGATCACCCGGAGGCGATGCAGCCCTGGGACCAGCCGGGCTACAAGATCCCCGGCGGCACCCCGGCCAGCCCGAAGCTCGCGGCGATCCTGCCGGCCTTCCCGGCCAACCTGCGCAAGCAGCTCAAGGGCGCGCCGATGCCGGCCCCGCACCACATCCTGTGCGCGGCGGTGGAGGGCAGCCAGGTCGACCTCGACACCGCGCTGCGGATCGAGAGCCGGTACCTGACCGACCTGGCGCGCGGCCAGATCAGCAAGAACATGATCCGGGCCTTCTGGTTCGACCTGAACTCGATCAAGGCCGGCGGCAGCCGGCCGGCCGGCCACCCGCGGCGCACGGTCACCCGGGTGGCGGTGCTCGGTGCGGGCATGATGGGCGCCGGCATCGCCTACGTCTCGGCCCGCAACGGCATCGAGGTGGTGCTCAAGGACGTCTCGGCCGAGGCTGCCGAACGCGGCAAGGGCTACTCGCGAAGCCTGCTCGACAAGGCGGTGGCCCGCGGCCGGCTGACCGAGGCGCAGCGCGAGGAGGTGCTGGCCCGGATCACCCCGACCGGCGACGCCGCCGACCTGGCCGGCTGCGACCTGGTGGTGGAGGCCGTGTTCGAGAACGCCGAGCTGAAGAAGCAGGTCTTCGCCGAGGTCGAGCCGGTGCTGGCGCCGGACGCGTTGCTCGGCTCGAACACCTCGACGCTGCCGATCACCTCGCTCGCCGAGGGGGTGAGCCGGCCGCGGGACTTCATCGGCCTGCACTTCTTCTCCCCGGTCGACAAGCTGCCGCTGCTGGAGATCATCCGTGGCGAGCAGACCTCCGACGAGGCGCTGGCCCGCGCGCTGGACTACGCCGCCCAGATCAAGAAGACCCCGATCGTGGTCAACGACAGCCGCGGCTTCTTCACCAGCCGGGTGATCGGCACCTTCATCAACGAGGCACTGGCGATGCTCGGCGAGGGGGTCCCGCCGGCCTCGATCGAGCAAGCCACCACCCAGGCCGGCTACCCGGTCGGCGCCTTGCAGCTGGCCGACGAGCTGAACCTGGAGCTGATGGCCAAGATCCGCACCGAGGCCAGGGCCGCCGCCGGCGACCGCTACCCGGACCACCCGGGCGAGGCGGTGGTCGAGAAGATGCTGTCGCTCGGCCGGGCCGGCCGGCTGCGCGGTGCCGGATTCTTCGACTACGCCGAGGGAAAGCGCGTCGGCCTGTGGCCGGGGCTGGCCACCGAGTTCCCGGTGACCGGGCGTCCCGACCAGGTCGAGCTGCGCGAGCTCTCCGAGCGGATGCTCTTCGTCGAGGCGATCGACTCGGTGCGCTGCCTGGACGAGGGCGTGCTGACAACCGCCGCGGACGCCAACATCGGCTCGATCATGGGCATCGGCTTCCCGCCGTGGACCGGCGGCGTGCTGCAGTACATCAACGGTTACCCCGGTGGCATCGGCAAGTTCGTGGTCCGGGCCGACGAGCTGGCCGCCCGCTACGGTGACCGGTTCGGCGTGCCGGATTCGCTGCGGCGCCGGGCCGAGACGGGTGAGCAGTTCTGATCCCGAGCGCCCGGTGACCGGCCCGCTGGCCGGCCTCCGCGTGCTGGAGCTGCCGGCCCTGGGCCCGGTGCCGTTCCTCGGCATGCTGCTGGCCGATCTCGGCGCGCGGGTGATCCGGATCGACCGGGTGCCCGGCACCGAAGAGCCGTTCGGCGAGTTGCCGGTCGGCGCCGGCGGCCCGCTGGGACGGGGCCGGCAGTCCATCGGGGTCGACCTCGGCCGGCCGGCCGGCGCGGCGGTGGTGCTCGACCTTGTCGCCGAATGTGACGTGCTCATCGAGGGATTCCGGCCCGGCGTCGCCGAGCGGCTGGGCATCGGGCCGGAACCGGCACTAGCCCGCAACCCGCGACTGGTCTACGGCCGGATGACCGGCTGGGGGCAGGACGGCCCGCTGGCCGGCCGGGCCGGGCACGACATCACCTACCTGGCGGTCTCGGGCCTGCTGCACGACCTCGGCCCGGCGGGTGGGCCGCCCACGCCGCCGGCCAACTACCTGTGCGACTTCGGCGGCGGCGCGATGTCGCTGGCGGTCGGGGTCCTCGCCGCGGTGCTGAGCGCGCGGGAGAGCGGCCGCGGGCAGGTGGTGGACGCGGCCATGCTGGACGGCGCCGGGTACCTGGCCACCATGGTGCGGGCGCTCTACGGCCACCAGCTCTGGACGGACGGCCGGGAGGCCAACATCCTCAACGGCGGGGCACCGAACTACCGGTGTTACCGGTGCGCCGACGGGCGGTACGTCGCGGTCGGCGCGCTGGAACCGAAGTTCTGGGACGTCCTGCTCACCGCGCTCGGCCTGGAACCGGCCGCGGTCGGCTCGCCGTACGACCCGGCCCAGCACGCGGCGGTGACCGCACAGCTGGCCGCCGTCTTCGCCACCCGCAGCCGGGATGAGTGGGCCGCGCTGCTCGAACCGCTGGATGCCTGCGTGGCACCGGTGCTCACCCTCGGCGAGGCGCCGGAGCACCCGCACAACCGGGCCCGCGACAGCTACCTGCCGGTGGCCGGCGTGACGGTGGCCGCACCCACGCCCCGGTTCCGCGGCACGCCGAGCCAGGTTGCCGGCGCACCGCCGGCCGTCGGGGAGCACACCGACCGGCTGCTGCGCGCGGCCGGCTACGACGCCGGTCGGATCGCCGCGCTGCGGTCCGAGGGCACCGTCGGCTGACCGGGGCAGGCCGGGCACGCCCCGGTTGACCTCCTCCGGCGAGGAGAGGTCACCCGCCGCCGGCGAGAGGTCACCCGGCGACGAGGGCCCGGTACGCGTCGGCGATCAGCCCGGCACAGGCCGCCAGCGGCAGCGCGGTGCTGTCCAGCTGCAGGTGGTAGAGCGCGGGATCGTCCAGGTCGGCATGGTAGAGCCGCCGAACGTAGTCCGCCCGGGCCTGGTCGACCTCGGGCAGCCGCTGCCGGGCGACGTCCTCCGGCACCGCCTCGACCATCGCCGCCTGCTGGATCCGCGCCTCGGCCGGGCCGAACAACCGCACCCGCAGCACGGCCGGCTCCCCGGCGAACGCGGCCGCACCCGCCCGGCCCAGGATCACCGCGCCGGCGTCGAGGGCGTCCCGCAGCAGCTGCTCGGTCTGGTCCCGGAACGCGGTCGCGCCGTCGGCGCCCCCGTACTCGATCGGGCTGTTGGTGATCCCGGTCAGCGGCGCGAGGCTGCCGAAGAACCGGTCGACCGTCGAGCGCCGGGCCTCGCCCTGCTGCGCCTCGGCGACGCTGCACCGCAGCTCGGTGGCGACGGTGGAGCTGATCGCCCGGTCGATGAGCCGCAACCCGAGCAGTTCGGCGACCCGGGGGGCTACCAGGCTGCCGCCGGCGCCGTACCCGGCCGAGATGGTGACTCCGGGCATCTGCCTCCCTCTCTCCGATACCCGATCCAGCCTAATCAGGCGGTTGCGCGGGCGCTCGGCGACCGCACGGTCCCGGCACGTGAGAAATTGGCCGCCCCGATCATTCGATTGTCGCCCGCGACTGCCGAAAGGATGGCAGCCCATTCAGAGCTCGCACGTACCGCGCCCGCGGGACGGAGGCGAAGAAGGAGAGTCGACGTTGAGCGCAGCCAGTCTGCACGGCAGCCAGGTCGAGGGGTTCGAGCCGGACGGCATCGAGCACGGCCTGCGGTTGTCCTCCGCTGCCTCGGCAGCCAGCAGTCGCGCGGCCTGGTCCGCCCTGGCTGCGGCCGAGGTCGCCACGCCACCGATCCCGGCCGAACTCGACACGTTCATCGACGAGCTGGCCGCCATCGTCCACTGCCCGATCACGGTCTACCAGCGCGAGCTGCTGCAGCAGGCCCTGCTGGGCACCATCGACGCCCGCATCGCCGCGCTGCTGGCCTGAGCGCTCACCGCGGCGCGGTCAGGCCCAGCTCGGCCACCGCCGCGTCGCGGATCTTGAACTTCTGGATCTTGCCGGTCACCGTCATCGGGTACTCCGCGACGAACCGGACGTAGCGTGGCACCTTGTAGTGCGCCAGCCGGCCGCGGCAGTAGTCCCGGACGTCCTCCTCGGTCAGCTCGGCCCCGGGCTTCAGCCGGACGGCCGCCAGCAGCTCCTCGCCGTACTTCTCGTCCGGCACCCCGACCACCTGGACGTCCTCGATCTGCGGGTGGGTGTAGAGGAACTCCTCGACCTCGCGGGGGTAGACGTTCTCCCCGCCGCGGATCACCATGTCCTTGCTCCGGCCGACGATGGCCAGGTACCCGTCGGCATCCATCACCGCGAGGTCGCCGGTGTGCATCCAGCCGTGCTTGAGCACCTCCGCGGTCTTGTCGGGCTGGTTCCAGTAGCCGCGCATCACCGAGTAGGCCCGGGTGCACAGCTCACCGGTCTCGCCACGCGGCACCATCAGCCCGGTCGCCGGGTCGATCACCTTCACCTCGACGTGCGGGTGCACCCGACCTACCGTTGCCGTCCGGCGCTCCAGCGAGTCGTCGGCACGGGTCTGCGTCGAGACCGGCGAGGTCTCCGTCATGCCGTAGGCGATGGTCACCTCCGACATGTGCATCTCGGCGATCACCCGCTTCATCACCTCGACCGGGCACGGCGAGCCGGCCATGATGCCGGTCCGCAGGCTGGTCAGGTCGTACTGCGCGAAGTCGGGCAGCGCGAGCTCCGCGATGAACATCGTCGGGACGCCGTAGAGGGACGTGCAGCGCTCCTCCTGCACCGCCCGCAGGGTGGCTGCCGGGTCGAAGCCGGCGGCAGGGATCACGATGCACGCACCGTGACTGGTGGCCGCCAGATTGCCCATCACCATGCCGAAGCAGTGGTAGAAGGGCACCGGCACGCAGATCCGGTCGGCCTCCGTGTAGCTGCAGCCCGCACCGACCAGGTAGCCGTTGTTCAGGATGTTGTGGTGGGTAAGCGTGGCACCCTTCGGGAAGCCAGTGGTGCCCGAGGTGTACTGGATGTTGATCGGATCGTCCGGGTCGAGCCGCTGGGCGACCGCGCGGACCTCTTCTGTTGGGACCGCCTCACCGTCTGCGGTCACGGCCGCCCAGCTCTCGGTGCCCAGGTAGACCACCTCGCGCAGCTCCGGGCAGTCCCCGGCCACCTCGCCGACCATGCCCCGGTAGTCGCTGCCCTTGTGCTCCACCGCCGAGAACAGCAGGCAGATGCCGGACTGCTGCAGCACGTAGGACAGCTCGTGGCTGCGGTAGGCGGGATTGATGTTGACCAGGATGACGCCGATCCGGGCGGTCGCGTACTGCACGAGCATCCAGTCGACGCAGTTCGGCGCCCAGATGCCGACCCGGTCGCCGACCCGCACCTGGCGGGCGAGCAATCCCCGGGCCAGCCGGTCCACCTCGGCGTCGAACTGCGCGTAGCTGAGGCGCCGGCCGGTGGCGAACTCGACCACGGCCTCCCGGTCGGGATATCGGGCCGCCGTACGAGCCAGGTTGTCGCCGATGGTGTCGCCGAGCAGGCTCACCTCGGCGGTGCCGCTGGAATAGGACAGCGGGAGCGTGCTGATCGGGGAGCCGCTGGGCTGGGCGATGGTCATTCTCGGATTGAACCCGTACCGGCGGGGCGGCGCCAGACAATGCCATTCGCAAGCGTGCAGGAACTGGCCCGGAAATGACGAACGCCGCAGTCCGTCGGTGGACTGCGGCGTTCGTACCGAGAGTGTGAGCTCTACACCTCGACCGAAGCGTTGGTGTTGCCTTCGAGCAGCGAGCGAACCTCGGACTCACGGTAGCGGCGGTGGCCGCCCAGCGTGCGGATCGAGGTGAGCTTGCCAGCCTTCGCCCACCGGGTGACCGTCTTGGGGTCGACCCGGAAAAGCGTCGCCACCTCTGACGGAGTCAGCAGCGGCTCAGACTCTGTGCGTTGACGAGGATTGGTCATTGACCCTCGCCCCCTTCCTGGATATTCATAACGCGCATCCCGTTGCGTCGTCCTACGAAGTATGCACCAGTTTCCTGTGCGACCTACTGTCTAACTGGTGTGAAGTTTATCCGAGGGGGTAACGATTTCGTAACGAAGGGTTCGTCATACGTATTTTCGATACGCCTTGTATTCACAGCGTCACGGATTGTAAGCAGTCATGCCGATCGGCGACGTACCCACTCTAACCCGAACCTCCCCCCGAGCAGCAGAGGGGCGCGCAGATCGGTGCCAGAAACGGCAGCCCGTCCGAACCATCCCGATCTGGGCCGACAGTCCTTCTTGACCATCGCACTACACCATGTTGATCTTGACTCGGCGGACCGGACCCGGCAGGTGTCGCGGTCGCCGGCGAGACCTCCCCGACGCCTCCGACGACCTCCGGCACAACCGGCCGGGTGGTGTGCGCGAAGCGTCGTCCGGGATGTACTCTCGAACCACGAAACTGACAACCGATTCCCGGGGCATCGCCTCCGCACGCCGAGCAAATTCGGTCGTAGGAAAGGCATCCCCCGGATGACTGTGCGAGCGAGGGGGTCGAGCCATGGGGCGCGGCCGTGCCAAGGCAAAGCAGCAGAAAGTTGCCCGGGAGCTCAAGTACAACACTCAGAGCACCGACTTCTCTGCTCTCCAACGAGAACTCGGACATGCTTCGCAGTCCGGTAGCGCTCGCGATTCCGGCGATCCGTACGCCGACGACGAGTACGACGAAGACGACAGCTGGGTCCGCGGTTCACGCTGAGCCGGTCTGACCGCCACCTCGCCCGTCGTGCCCGCGAGGCGCCTCTCCCCCAGCGATGCCGTCGCCCAGCCGGCATCGCTGTTCGGTTCGAATCCCTCGGCACGACCGGCCTGTCCGGGAGCCCTTTCCGGTGGGCCCGTCCGAGGACGCGCAGGCTCAGAACGCGCAGTCCCGGTAGTCCCCGAGCATCCGCACCTGACCGGAGCCGGCCGTCACCCGGCCGAGCCGCCAGCTCGGCACGCTCGCCGCACGAAGGGTCGCGACGGCAGCGTCGGCGGCATCGGCTGCGACCACCGCGACCATCCCGACGCCCAGGTTGAAGGCAGGTTCCAGTCCGGCCCGCTCGATGCCGCCGGCCCGGGCCAGGAACTGAAAGATCGGCAGCGGTGACCAGGTCGCCCGGCCCACCTCGGCGTCCAGCCCCGCCGGCAGCACCCGCACCAGGTTGCCGGCCAGGCCGCCACCGGTGATGTGGGCGAAGGCATGCACGCCGCCGTCGGCGATCAGCCGGAGGCAGTCCTGGGCGTAGATCCGGGTCGGGGTGAGCAACTCCTCGCCGAGCGCGGCGCCGCCCAGCTCGGCGGGAGTGTCCGACAGTTGCGCGCCGGACTCCGCGAGCACGTGGCGGACCAGGGAGAAGCCGTTGGAGTGCACGCCGGAGGAGCCCATCGCGATCAGCACGTCACCGTCGCGAACCCGGTCCGGCCCGAGCACCTGGTCGGCGTTGACGACGCCGGTGCCCGCCCCGGAGATGTCGTAGTCGTCGGGCTCCATCACACCCGGGTGCTCGGCGGTCTCGCCGCCGACCAGGGCGCAACCGGCCTGCACACAACCCTCGGCGATGCCGCTGACGATGGCCGCGATCTTCTCCGGCACCACCTTGCCGGTCGCGATGTAATCGGTCATGAAGAGCGGTTCGGCGCCGACCACGACCAGGTCGTCGATGACCATCGCCACCAGGTCGATGCCGACCGTGTCGTGCCGGTCGAGCGCCCGGGCGATGGCGATCTTGGTACCGACGCCGTCGGTGGCGGTGGCCAGCACCGGCTGCGGGTAACGGGCCAGGTCGAGGCTGAAGAGCCCGGCGAAACCGCCCAGCCCACCGAGCACACCGGCGCGGTCGGTGCGCTTCACCGAGGCCTTCATCAGCTCGACCGCGCGATCGCCGGCCTCGATGTCGACGCCGGCGGCCGCGTAGGATACCTGCTCGGTCATCGGTTCTCGGCGATCGGCTCGCGCGCCGGCTCGCTCACACCCCGTTCGATGCCTTCGAGCACGTGCTTGCCGATCATCTGCGGCAGCGGGATCGGATAGCTGCCGTCGAAGCAGGCCAGGCAGAGCCGCGACTTCGGCTGCTCGGTGGCCGCGATCATCCCCTCCTGGGAGAGGTAGCCGAGACTGTCGGCACCGATCGAGGCCCGGATGCCCTCGACGTCCAGGCCGCTGGCGATCAGCTCGGCCCGGCTGGCGAAGTCGATGCCGTAGAAGCACGGCCACTTCACCGGCGGCGAGGCGATCCGGACGTGCACCTCGAGCGCGCCGGCCTCCCGCAGCATCCGGACCACCTGGCGCTGGGTGTTGCCGCGCACGATCGAGTCGTCGACCACGACCAGCCGCTTGCCGCGGATGACATCGCGCAGCGGGTTGAGCTTCAGCCGGATGCCGAGCTGGCGGATCGTCTGGGAGGGCTGGATGAACGTCCGCCCGACGTAGGCGTTCTTGACCAGGCCCATGCCGTACGGGATGCCGGACTCCTCGGCGTAGCCGATCGCGGCCGGGGTACCGGACTCCGGGGTGGGCATCACCAGGTCGGCCTCGACCGGGTGCTCGCGGGCGAGCCGGCGGCCGATCTCGACCCGGGACGAGTGCACCGAACGGCCGGCCAGGATGCTGTCCGGCCGGGCCAGGTAGACGTACTCGAAGACGCAGTTCTTCGGGTCCGGGTTGGCGAAGCGCTGCGAGCGCAGGCCGTCCTCGTCGATGGCGAGCAGTTCGCCCGGCTCGATCTCGCGGACGAACGACGCGCCGACGATATCCAGCGCGGCGGTCTCGCTGGTGACCACCCAGCCGCGTTCGAGCCGGCCGAGGGCCAGCGGCCGGACACCCTGCGGGTCGCGGGCGGCGTAGAGGGTGTGCTCGTCCATGAAGACCAGCGAGAACGCGCCGCGGAAGGTCGGCAGCGCCCGCATCGCCGCCTCCTCCAGGGAGACGTCCGGGTGCGCGGCCAGCAGCTCGGTGAGCAGGTCCGAGTCGGTGGTGGCCACCGGCTGGGCACCGCGGCTGCGCTCACCGCGCAGCTGCTCGGCCAGCTCGGCGGTGTTGACCAGGTTGCCGTTGTGCGCCAGCGCCACGCCGGTGCCGGTCTTGGTGGTGCGGAAGGCGGGCTGCGAGTTCTCCCAGGTGGACGACCCGGTGGTCGAGTAGCGGTTGTGGCCGACCGCGATCTGGCCGCGCAGGGTGGCCAGCGTCGCCTCGTCGAAGACCTGGGACACCAGGCCGAGGTCCTTGTAGACCAGGATCGAGGTGCCGTCGCTCACCGCGATGCCGGCTGCCTCCTGGCCCCGGTGCTGCAGGGCGTACAGGCCGAAATAGGTGAGTTTGGCGACCTCCTCGCCGGGTGCCCAGACCCCGAAGACGCCACAGGCGTCCTGCGGGCCCTGCTCGGCCGGGTTGAGGTCATGGGTGAGCTTGCCGTCTCCGCGCGCCACAGTGCGCAGTCTACGGGTAGCCCGGGAGCCCACCGCCCGCCAGAACCCACACCGGCCGAACGGCTGTCATATAGCAAGTTCATCGACGCCGTCGGCAGTGGCGACCTGGAGGTCGACTTCACCTTGGTTGCGCAGGATGTCGGCAGGGCTGCGCAGGAGCTGGGCACGGGGGTGGCCGTCTTCATCGACGAACTGCAGGGTCTCGACACCGGGAGCATGGCTGCTGTCTCGGCCGCTGCGCACGCCGCCGGTCAGCGAGGCGTGCCGTTCCTGATCGTCGGCGCCGGGCTGCCCAACCTGCCGGGCAAGCTGGCCGAGGCGAAGTCGTACTCCGAACGCCTCTTCGACTATCGCTTGCTCGACAAGCTGGCCGCGTCCACCGCGACCGAGGCTCTGGTCTCGCCGGCCGACGAGATCGGCGTCAGCTGGCAGGCCGGGGCGGTCCGCCGGGTGATCGACGCGGCCGGAGGTTACCCCTACTTCCTGCAGGAATTCGGCGCCGCCACCTGGGACCTGGCTGCGGGACCGGATGCGATCACCGAGGCCGAGGCCCGCGGCGGGATCAAGATCGGCTTGGTGGTGCTCGACGGGGGTTTCTTCCGGTCGCGCTGGGATCGCGCCACCCCCACCGAACGCCTCTACCTGGCGGCCATGGCAGCGGACGGTGGCGAGCCGAGCAGGACGCCCGACATCGCGGTCAGGATGGAGCGCAGCCCAGCAACCTCGGTCCGATCCGGGCCGGCCTGATCGGCAAGGGGCTCATCTACGCGCCCGAGTACGGGATGGTGGCCTTCACCGTTCCGGGCATGGCCGACTTCATCCGCCGGCAGGCCGGGTAGACGGCACCCGGCTACAGCAGCGGTAGCTGCTCGGACAGGTCGGCCCGGTTGCCGCTGGCCCGTACCTGCCCGGTGGCGACCGCGGCCGGCCACTCTGCGCGGCCGGTGGCCAGCCGCAGGAAGGTCAGCCCGTCCGTCTCGACCACGTTCGGCGGGGTGCCGCGGGTGTGCCGGGGCCCGGCGATGGCCTGCACCGCGGTGAAAGGCGGCACCCGTACCTCCACCGACCGGCCCGGGTACCTGGCGGCCAGCATGCCGGCCAGCGCGCGCACCCCGGCGGCCAGCGCCGTGCGGTCGAACGCGATCGGCTCGCGCGCGGGCAGCGACCGGCTGAGGTCGTCCGAGTGCGCCAGCACCTCCAGGATCCGGGTCATCAGGTAGTCGGTGGCGGTGAGCGGGCCGCGCGGCGCCCGCACCACCTTGGGCAGCGGCTCGGCCAGCCGGGACCGGGCCTGGCTGAGCAGCAGGTCGAGCTCGGTGAGCAGGTCGTCCGGGGTGCGGTCGGCCGCGATCAGCGTGGTGGTCGTGTCGATCTCGTCGGCCTGCGCCCGGTAGCGGGCGACATAGTCATGCAGCTGGAGCGGCGGATCCTCGGTCGGGGCGGCCAGCACGCCGAGCAGCCCGCGGAAGACCATCAGCACGTGCCCGGTGAGCCGCCGGACGTCCCAGCCGGGCAGCACGCTCGGCCGGCCGAAATCCTCGAACGGCAGCGCGGCCAGCCACTCCCGCATGGGCGCCGCCTGGGCGAGCAGCGGCGCGCCCGGATCCGCCGGCACCGCTCAGCCGAACAGGTCGGGCAGGGTGGCCGCCCATGCGGTGCGCAGCTCGGACAGCGGCAGCCGGAACTGGCCCTGGACCTCGATGGCGGATTCGAGGATGTCGAGCACGCCGATCCGGGTGGCCGGCAGCCCGCGGGCGGTGCACATGTCGGTGAACCGCACCTCCTCGGTGCGCGGCACCGCGACGATCGCCCGGCCGGCCGACTCGGAGAACAGGAAGACGAACGGGTCCAGCCCCTCGGGGACGACCAGCCGGACGCCCACCTCACCGCGCAGGCAGCCCTCGGCCACCGCCACGAACAGCCCGCCGTCGGAGAGGTCGTGCGCGGCGTCGATCAGGCCGTCCCGGGAGGCGTTGATGAGCACGTCGGCCAGCAGCTTCTCGCGCGTGAGGTCCACCTTCGGCGGCCGGCCACCGAGAAAGCCGTGCACGACGTTCGCCCACTCCGAGCCGCCGAACTCGTCCCGGGTGTCGCCCAGCAGGTACAGCTGGGCGCCGTCGCCGCGCAGCGCCATCGGGGTGCGCCGGCTGACGTCGTCGATCACGCCCAGCACGCCGATCACCGGGGTGGGCAGGATCGGGGTGCTGCCGGTCTGGTTGTAGAAGCTGACGTTGCCGCCGGTCACCGGGACGCCCAGCTGCTGGCAGCCGTCGGCCAGGCCGCGCACCGCCTCGGCGAACTGCCACATCACGGCCGGGTCCTCCGGCGAGCCGAAGTTGAGGCAGTTGGTCACCGCCAGCGGGCGGGCGCCGGTGGTGGCGACGTTGCGGTACGCCTCGGCCAGCGCCAGCTGGGCCCCGGCATACGGGTCGAGGCGGGTGTAGCGGCCGTTGCCGTCCACCGACACCGCGACGCCGAGGTCGGCCTCGCCCGAGCCGTCGAGAGCACGGTCGGTAAGCCGGATCATGCCGGAGTCCTCCGGCTGGGCCAGCACCGTGTTGCCGAGCACGTACCGGTCGTACTGGTCGGTCACCCAGGACTTGTCCGCCAGGTTGGCCGAGCTGATCAGCTTCAGCGCGGTCGCCCGCAGCTGCTCGCCGCTCTTGGGCCGGGGCAGGCCGTTGCCGTGCTCGCCGTTCAGCGCGTCCTGGTCGTAGGGCCGCCGGACCGGGCGCTCGTACACCGGGCCCTCGTGCGCCAGCGTCCGCGGCGGCACGTCCACGATCGTCTCGCCGTGCCAGCGCATCACCAGCCGGCCGGTGTCGGTGACGGTGCCGATGACCGTCGCCGTCACCTCCCACTTGGCGCAGACCTCGAGGAACTTCTCCAGGTTCTCGGGCGTGACCACCGCCATCATGCGTTCCTGGGACTCGCTCATCAGGATCTCTTCGGGCGTCAGGGTCTCGTCCCGCAGCGGGGCCAGGTCGAGGTCGACGTCCATGCCGCCGGTGCCGGCCGCGGCCAGCTCGGTGGTCGCGCACGACAGCCCGGCCGCACCGAGGTCCTGGATGCCGGTGACCAGGTCGGCGGCGAAGATCTCCAGGCAGCACTCGATGAGCACCTTCTCGGCGAACGGGTCGCCCACCTGCACCGCCGGCCGCTTCTTCTCACCCTTGGCCTCGAAGCTCGCGCTGGCCAGCACCGAGGCACCGCCGATGCCGTCGCCGCCGGTCCGGGCGCCGAACAGCACCACGTGACTGCCCGGGCCGTCGGCCTTGGCCAGCTTGATGCCGTCGGCCGGCAGCACCCCGACGCAGAGCGCGTTCACCAGCGGGTTGCCCAGGTAGCTCGGGTCGAACGAGATCTCCCCGCCGACATTGGGCAATCCGAGGCAGTTGCCGTACCCGCCGATGCCGGCCACCACCCCAGGCAGCACCCGCGCGGTGTCCGGGGCGTTCGCCGGGCCGAAGCGCAGCGCGTCCTGCACCGCCACCGGCCGGGCGCCCATGGTCAGGATGTCGCGGACGATGCCGCCGACGCCGGTCGCCGCGCCCTGGTACGGCTCGACGTAGGACGGGTGGTTGTGCGACTCGATCTTGAAGGTCACCGCCAGGCCGTGCCCGACGTCCACCACGCCGGCGTTCTCGCCCATGCCGACCAGCAGGATGTCCTTCGCCTCGGCCGGTACTTTGTCGCCGAACTGGCGCAGGTGCACCTTCGAGGACTTGTACGAGCAGTGCTCGGACCACATCACCGAGTACATCGCCAGCTCCGAGCTGGTCGGGCGGCGATCGAGAATGTCCTTGATGCGCTGGTATTCCTCGGCGTTGAGGCCGAGTTCCTTGAACGGCTGCGACTGGCTCGGGCTCGTCGCCGCGACCTCGACGGTGTCGACGGCCGGCCGGCTCACGCGGCACCGACCAGCGCGCGCAGCACCGAGCTGAAGAACGGCAGGCCGTCGGTGCCCGGCCCGACCAGTGGATCGGTGGCATGTTCCGGGTGCGGCATCAGGCCCACCACGTTCCCCTCCGCGTTGCAGATGCCGGCGATGTCGCGCAGCGAGCCGTTCGGGTTGCCGTCGAGGTAGCGGGCGACCACCCGGCCGGAGCCTTCGAGCTCGTCCAGGGTGCGCTCGTCGGCGACGTAGCAGCCCTCGGCGTTCTTCAGCGGGATCACCAGCTGCTGGCCGTCCTCGTAGTCGGCGGTCCAGGCCGTCCCGGCGTTCTCGATCCGGACGGCCTGGTCGCGGCAGATGAACTTCTGCGACCGGTTGCGGATCAGTGCGCCGGGCAGCAGGTGGGCCTCGCAGAGCACCTGGAAGCCGTTGCAGATGCCCAGCACCGGCATGCCCTGCCGGGCGCCGTCGACGATGGAGTCCATCGCCGGCGAGAACCGGGCGATCGCGCCGCAGCGCAGGTAGTCGCCGTAGGAGAAGCCGCCGGGCAGCACCACCGCCTGCACGTCGGACAGCCACTTCTCCCCGTGCCACAGCGGCACCGGCTCGGCACCGGCCAGCCGCACCGCGCGCAGCGCATCGCGGTCGTCCAGACTTCCGGGAAAGGTCACCACACCGACGCGCACAGCCACGAGTGCAGGTTACCGGGGCCCGAAACCCGGGGGTCGCAGCGGTGGACCGGGGCGGCTCAGCGGCGGCCGGCTCGGCACCGGATGGCTCAGCGGCGGATGGTGAAGTCCTCGATGACCGGGTTGGCCAGCAGCGTGTCGGCGATCTTGGTCAGGTCGGCGTCCTCGACGTCGTCGGCGACCTCGAGCTCGAAGTGCTTGCCCTGCCGCACCGACGAGACGCCTTCGATGCCGAGCCGGCCGAGCGCGTTCAGGATGGCCTGGCCCTGGGGATCCAGGATCTCCGGCTTCATCACAACGTCCACCACCACGCGGGCCACCGGCGCTCCTTCATTGTCATTGGGGTTGTCGTCGGGGATTGGCAGCTCGGGAGTTGCCGTGCTCAGGGTAGCGGGGGCCGGACGCCGGGCTGACGGGCTCAGCCGCCGGCGCCGTCACGGAACGCGGCCATCAGCACCACGTCCTGGTAGCCACCGGCCGACCACACCTGTGCCCGCTGCCGGCCCTCCTCGACGAAGCCGGCCGCCAGGTAGGACCTGATGGCCCGTTCGTTGCCGGCGAAGACCTTGAGGGTGATCTTGCGGAGGTTCTGCAGCCGGAAGCCGTAGTCGGCGAGCAGCCGGGCCGCCTCGCGGCCGAACCCCTTGCCCCAGTACGCCCGGTCGCCGATGGTGATGCTGAACTCGGCGGTGCCGCTGACCCGATCGAAGTCGAGCAACCCGCAGTAGCCGATGAACCGGCCGTCGGCCTCGATCGCGAAGAGCAGGTTGCCCTCCCTGGCCATGCCGTCGAGAAACAGGCCGACCTGGGCCAGCGTGATCGGCCGTGGCGGTGGGCCACCACCGAGCAGGTCGAGCTCGATGTCGTTCTTGAACTCCACCAGCCGGGAGTGGTCGTCCGGCGTCACCGGGCGCAGCAGCACCCGCTCGCCCCGGATCACGCGCCGATCCAGTCCGCGAACGACAGGCCGGTCAGCCGCTCGTACGCCTCGAGGTAGCGCGCCCGGGTGGCGGCCACCACGTCGTCGGGCAACGGCGGCGGGGGCTGGTCCGAGGCCCGGTCCCAGCCGGAGGCCGACGAGGTCAGCCAGTCGCGGACGTACTGCTTGTCGAAGCTCGGCTGGACCTGCCCGGGCTGCCAGGACTCGGCCGGCCAGAACCGGGACGAGTCCGGGGTGAGCACCTCGTCGGCGAGCAGCAGTTGGCCGGTGCACGGGTGGCTGCCGAACTCGAACTTGGTGTCGGCCACGACGATGCCGCGCTCGGCGGCCAGGTCGGCGGCCCGCCGGTAGACGGCCAGAGTCAGCTCACGCACCCGGCCCGCAGTCTCGCGGCCGACCTGGCGCTCCACCTCGGCGTAGTCGATGTTCTCGTCGTGCTCGCCGACCGGCGCCTTGGACGCGGGCGTGAAGATCGGCTCGGGCAGCCGGGAACCGTCCTGCAGGCCGTCCGGCAGCGCGATGCCGCAGACCGCTCCGGTGGCGCGGTAGTCGGCCAGCCCGCTGCCGGTCAGGTAGCCCCGGGCGACCGCCTCGACCGGCACCATGTCGAGCCGGGTGCACAGCATCGCCCGGCCCCGCCACTCGGCCGGGATGCTGTCGTCGTCGTAGCTGAGAAGGTGGTTGTCGACCACGCCGGCCAACTGTGCGAACCACCAGACCGTCATCGCGGTCAGGATGCGTCCCTTGTCGGGGATCGGCGTGTCCAGCACGTGGTCGTAGGCGGACATGCGATCGCTGGCCACCATCAGCAGGTGCCCGGTGTCGGTGGCGTACAGGTCGCGCACCTTGCCGGAGTGCAGGTGGGTCAGGCCGGGCGGCGTAGTGGCCTCAGCGGCCGGCGTCTTCGAGGCGGGCGTCTTCGAGCTCACCGCCGCATCGTGTCACAGCTGTCCGAACTGGCTGCAACCTCACCTGCGAGGGAGGCGTCCTGGAAATATGAACAGATCCGGCATGGTGGGCAGATGACCACGGCGACCGGCCCGGCAGACGTGGCGACGCTCTACAGCACGCATCGCCTCGCGCTGGTACGGCTGGCGGTGCTGCTGGTGGACGACCTCGCCTCGGCCGAGGACGTCGTGCAGGACGCATTCATCGCGTTCCACCGCCGGGTGGACCAACTGCGCGATGCCGACGCGGCCCTCGGCTACCTACGGGTCTGCGTGGTCAACGGCGCCCGGTCGGCGCTCCGGCGGCGACAGGTGGCACGCCGGTACTCGCACGTCGGGCTGCAACCGGACGAGGCCGGCGCCGACACCGAGGCGCTGCTGGCCGACGAACACCGCGAGGTGCTGCGGGCGCTGCGCAAACTACCGGACCGGCAACGCGAGGTGCTGACGCTGCGCTACTGGTCCGACCTGTCGGAGGCACAGATCGCCGAGGCGCTGGGCATCTCGCGCGGTGCGGTGAAGTCGAATGCCAGCCGGGGCATGCGCCGGCTGGGCGAGATCCTGGGGGTGTCGGCATGAGCGCGTTGGAGGATCGGCTGCGCAGGGCGCTCGCTGCGAAGGCCGACGGGGTGACCCCATCGATGCTGGCGGCGGCTCACGTTCCGGCAGAGGCCGAGGTGCTGTCGTTACCGCCCCACCGGTCGCACCGGTCCCGCCGGGTGGTGGCCATCGCGGTGGCCGTCGCGGCGATGGTGCTGGTGGCGGTCGGCGCGGCGGCGGTCCGACAGGCGACCAACAGCTCCGTCGACCCGGCGCACGTCCGACCGCGCTCCGCCGTGCCGTGGGATCAGGTCGGCCCGGGCTGGGTGCTCGAACTCGTCGCGCCCATGGTGAATATCAACGCCTCCCATACGCTGTACATGGTCGATCCGTCCGGCCAGCAGTGGTATCGCATTTGTGACGTAGGCCGCGAGTTCTACTTCGGGGATGTGGCGTGGTCGCGAGATACGGGCCGGGCGTTCGCCGTCCAGAATCAGGTCAACGGCGCGGGCATAATCCTCGACATCGACCTGCACCGAGGACGCCTGCACAGCTTCACGATCCCGGGCGCGTGGAGCAGCGTGCAGCCCGTCGACAGCGGCAGGTCCTTGCTGTTGAGCAATCCGTGGACCGCGACGGTGAAGGTCGACCTGACAGGCCGGGTGGAGACACGCTTTCCTGGTAAGGATCACTTCGGCAGCGCCCCGTCGCCCGACGGTACGAAGCTCGCCATGGGGACGGAGTCGAGCCTGGAGATCTTCGACCTGGCCACTGGCAAGCTGCTACAGACGCTGCCCGCCCCGACTGGATACCACTATTGTCTGCCCAATTACTGGACAACGATCGACGCAGCCGTCATCGCTCAATGCGAGCGGCGCGGTGCCCCGAATCCGGGCCGAGCGCTTTCCTTCCCCCTCGACCGGAGTCGGCCGCCCACCCCGCTGGCGGTGCCTGCCATCTGGTCCGACCTCGGACTCATCGAGGGCGGCGTACGAGTGAACCACTCGGTGCTCATCCGGTACGCGACCCGCGTTGGACAGGCCGGGTCAGCCCGGATCGCGGTGCCCGCTCCACTGCGGCAAGGCGACTGGGAGCTGACCTGGCTCTCCGACAACGACTTCCTGGCGGAGCTGATCACCCCGGAAGCGACCGACCACGACACCATGCTCAAGTGGGACGTGTTGAGCGGGAAGGTCGTCGACCTGCACACGAACCGACCCCCGGGGACGACCATTTTCTGGATGACGCAATGGCAGCCAGCGCACCGCTGAGCTGGCCTTGCAGGGGCGGAGAGTTGCACTGCCTGCGGCAGGAGCCCACCGGGTGAGCTTGCGCGGAGTGGAGGATTTCGTCGGCCCGAGCGATGAAATCCTCCACCCTCGCGAATCGGGACGGCGTGGTTAGGCTGGCCGGCATGACGAGCGCACCGCAGGTCGTGCTGATCACCGGCTGCTCCACCGGCATCGGCCGGGCCACCGCCCAGCGGCTGGCGCGGGCCGGGCACACCGTGTACGCCACCGCCCGGCAGGAATCCGCCGTCGCCGACCTGCCCGGCTGCCGGCCCCTGCAGCTCGACGTGACCGACGAGGCCTCGATGGCCGCCGCCGTCGCGCACGTCGAGGCCGAGCACGGTGTGGTCGGGGTGCTGGTGAACAACGCCGGCTACTCCCAGTCCGGCGCGCTGGAGACGGTCGGCATGGACGCGCTGCGCCGCCAGTTCGAGACGAACGTCTTCGGCCTGGTGCGGATGTGCCAGCTGGTGCTGCCGGCGATGCGGGAGCGCGGCACCGGCCGGATCGTGAACCTCAGCTCGATGGGGGCCAATTTCACCTTCCCCGGCGGTGGGGCCTACCACGCGACCAAGTACGCCGTCGAGGCCCTGAGCGACGCGCTGCGATTCGAGGTGCGCGGCTTCGGGGTGGGCGTGACCATCGTGCAGCCGGGTCTGATCCGTACCGAGTTCTCGGCCACCGCGGCCGGCGAGATCGGTGACCGCAGCGGCCCGTACGGCGAGTTCAACGCGGCCGTCGCCACCTCGACCGAGGAGGTCTACACCCGCGGCCCGCTGGCCCGGCTCGGCGGCACCCCGGACGACGTCGCCAAGGCCATCGAGAAGGTGATCGCCGCCGACCGCGCGCCGATCCGGGTGCGGGTCACCCCGTCGGCTCGGCTGCTGATCGGCGCCCGGCGGGTGCTGCCGGACGCGGTCTGGGACCGCTTCCTGGCCGGCCAGTTCCCGACGCCCGGGACCTGAGCCCGGCTTCACCGAAACGTGATGCAACCTTCCCCGGTGGCCCACGTCTGACAAGCGTGACACTCTCCTCACCAGGCAGGCCGGGCACGGGGGCAGGTGAGGCGACCATCCGCGATCGCAGCGCGACGGCCGTCGACCTCACCGCCCTCTATCGCGAGCACCGGCTGCCGTTGGCCCGGCTGGCGCTGCTGCTGGTCGACGACATGGCCACCGCCGAGGACGTCGTGCACGACGCGTTCGTCGCGCTGCACCAGCACCAGGGCAGGCTGCGCGACCCCGGGGCGGCACTCGGCTACCTGCGCACCACCGTGGTCAACGGGTCGCGATCGGTGCTGCGCCGCCGGCAGACCGTGCGCAAGCACCTGGCCCTGGTCCGGGACGAGGGCCATGCCGACCCGGCCGACAGCGAACTGCTGCTGGCCGACGGGCAGCAGCAGGTGCTGGCCGCCGTCCGGCGGCTGCCACGCCGGCAGCAGGAGGTGCTCGCCCTGCGCTACTGGGGCAACCTCTCCGAGGCCGAGATCGCCGACACCCTGGGCATCTCGCGCGGCTCGGTGAAGTCCAACGCCAGTCGGGGGATGGCGAAACTCGAGGCGATGCTGGGAGCAGCGACATGAGCCGCCAGATCGAAGACCGGCTGCGCGAGGCCTACCAGGCCCGGGCCGAGCAGCTGACCGAGCGCCGGCTCGACCAGCTGGCCGCCGACCGCGAGCAAGGCGTGGACGCGCTCCTCCACGGCCCGCTGCCAGGCGACCCGGCACCGATCGAGCTGCCGGCCGCGACCGTGCCGCCGGCCGGGCACCGGCGGCAGCGCTGGCTGGCCCCCGTCATCGCCGCGGCGGTGGTGGCTGCGCTCACCGCCGGCGGCCTGAGCCTGGCCGGCCGGCACCAGCAGCACGCCGGCCCGGTCGCCCCGGCGTCCAGCCCGGCGTCCAGCCCGGCACCGAGCCAGAGCGCGGCCAGCTCGACCGCGAGTGCCGCGCCGAGCGCCAGCAGCTCGCCGACGAAGGTGGCTCCGCCGTACCTGCCGGCCGGGCAGACCGGCAGCCGCGACCAGGTGCCGTGGTCGCGCGTCGGCGCCGGGTGGCAGCTGCTGCAGACCCTGCCCGCCAGCTCCACCCTGCCGTACAGCCGCAGCCTCTACCTGTACGACCCGGCGGGTGGCCGCTATCGGATCACCGATGCGCTGCCGGCCGGCGCTCACCTCGTCGGGTGGTCGCCTGACGGCGGCCGGGCGATGGTGGAGGTCAGGCAGGGAGCACCCGAAGCGCTCTACCAGGTCGACCTCCGTTCGGGGTCGGCGGTCCTCGTCCTGCGCAGCTCGGTCCAGGCCAGCTTCGTCACCTACACCCGGCCGAACGGTGAGGCGTTCCTGGTCGGCACCGCGACGGACCTCCGCCGGTACGCAGCCGACGGCACCCTGCAACTCACCTATCCCCGCACGGTGAACGGCATCGACCTCAGCACCACCGGCGCGATCTACTCGGCCGATGGCAGCGAACTCGTCCGGACGAACGATCGCGACGGCACCCCGGTGCTGGTCGGCAACGACGGCCACGTCATCCGCACCTTCCCGGTGCCAGCCGGTTTCGCGGGCTGCGGGCCGGTCAAGCTCTGGCCGGACGGGCGACTGCTCGAGAGATGCCGGCGGCCCGAGACACCCCAGTCGGGCGAGGCGCTCGTCCTGCAGCCGCTCTCCGGAGCAGGTTCGCAGGTGCTGGCCAACGCGCCGACCGGCACCAACGAGGCCTACTGGGACGCCTGGCCGATCAGCAACGGCGACGTGCTGCTGGAGAACTGGGGCGACTGCGGCGGCAGCACGTACGACATCCTGGACGGCAGCACCGGCGTGATCCGGCCGCTGCGGTGGCCCGGTGGCGTTCCCCCGCTGTCCGAAGTCAGCGGGGTGTCCGGGGACGTCGCCATGTTCGCGCACCGGACGCCGAGCGGTTGCGGCAACGGGACGTACCAGTACGAGACGTACAGCTACCAGCTGCTGACCGGCCAGGTGACCAAGCTGATCGACGGGCAGGTCGCTGCCCAGCCGTGGCCAGGCAGCTAGAGAATGGGCAACTAGAGGATCGGCTCGGGCTGGTACCCGGCCGCGGCCGGCTCGGATTCGAGCGCGTCGTCGATGGCGGCGATCACCGCCTGCACCTGCGACCGCGCGGCCCCGGTGAAACCGAGCGGCTCGGCCAGCAGGTCGGCCAGCGACCCGGCATCCAACCCGAGCCGCTCGTCGCCGGCCAGCCGGTCGAGCAGGTCGTTCTCGGCGGTTCCGCGTTCGCGCATGTCGAGCGCGACCCGGACGGCGTGCTCCTTGATCGCCTCGTGCGCCTGCTCCCGGCCGACGCCGGCCCGGACCGCGGCCATCAGCACCTTGGTGGTCGCCAGGAACGGCAGGTAGCGGTCGAGCTCGCGGGCGATCACCGCGGGAAAGGCGCCGTAGTCGTCGAGCACGGTCAGCGTCGTCTCCAGCAGGCCGTCCAGGGCGAAGAACGCGTCGGGCAGCGCGACCCGGCGGACCACCGAGCAGCTGACGTCGCCCTCGTTCCACTGGTCGCCGGCCAGCTCCCCGACCATGCCGGCGTAGCCGCGCAGGATCACCGCGAAGCCGTTGATCCGCTCGGCCGAGCGGGTGTTCATCTTGTGCGGCATCGCGCTGGAGCCGACCTGGCCCGGCCGGAAGCCCTCGGTCACCAGCTCGTGGCCGGCCATCAGCCGCAGCGTGGTGGCGAAGCTGGACGGGGCCGCCGCGACCTGCACCAGCGCCGACAGCACGTCGAAGTCCAGCGACCGCGGATACACCTGGCCGACGCTGGTCAGCACGTGCCGGAAACCGAGGTGGGCGGCCACCCGGCGTTCGAGCTCGGCCAGCTTGGCGCTGTCGCCGCCGAAGAGGTCGAGCATGTCCTGGCCGGTGCCGACCGGGCCCTTGATGCCGCGCAGCGGGTAGCGGTCGAGCAGGTCGTCGAGCCGGGCCAGGGCGATCAGCAGCTCGTCGGCCACGGTGGCGAACCGCTTGCCGAGCGTGGTGGTCTGGGCGGCCACGTTGTGCGAGCGGCCGGCCAGCGCCAGCTGGGCGTACTCGGCAGCGCGCCGGGCCAGCCGCACCAGCACGGCCAGCACCTTGGTGCGGGTCAGCCGCAGGGCCGAGAGCACCTGCAACTGCTCGACGTTCTCGGTCAGGTCGCGGCTGGTCATGCCCCGATGCACCAGCTCGTGCGCGCCGTCGGCCGAGGCAAGGGCGTTGAACTCCTCGATCCGGGCCTTCACGTCGTGCCGGGTGATCCGCTCCCGGGCGGCGATCGAGTCCAGGTCGACCGCGTCGACGCCGGCCTCGACCACCCCGGCGTAGGCGGCCACGGCCTCGTCCGGGGTCGGGATGCCGAGCTCGGCCTGGGCGCGCAGCACCGCCAACCACAGCTGCCGCTCGGCCAGCACCTTGTGCTCGGGGCTGAAGATGGTGGCCATCGCGGTCGAGGCGTACCGGGCAGCCAGGACATCGGGAATCGCGGGCTTGTTCGTCACGGCTTCATTCTCCCGTACCGGGAAGGTCACCCGGACGGCGGCGACCCGGCGACCTGCCGGCGTCATGATCACACGGAACGCACAGCGCGCTCTCTACAGTGACCTCCGGTCATTCCGCCCGACTCGTCAGATAGGACACCTACGTGGATCGCATCACCCTCAGCCGTCGCCAGTTGCTGACCTCGGCCGCCGTCGGCGGCGTGGGTGCGGCATTCTTCTCAGCCATGCCGGCCGCCGCCTCCGCCGAACCCGCCGCGAGCCACGGCCAGGGCTTCCGGCTGACCGTGCTCGGCACCACCGACACGCACGGCAACATCCTGAACTGGGACTACTTCTCCGACCGCGAGTACGACGACGCCCAGCACAACGACGTCGGCCTGGCCAAGATCTCGACCCTGGTCGCGGCCATGCGGGCCGAGCGCGGCCGCTGCTCGACGCTGATGCTCGACGCCGGCGACACGATCCAGGGCACCCCGCTGTCGTACTACTACGCCCGGGTCGACCCGATCACCTCGCCGAAGGCACCGGTGCACCCGATGGCCGCGGCCATGAACGCCATCGGCTACGACGCCGCCGCGCTGGGCAACCACGAGTTCAACTACG
>DATJNU010000122.1:0-36231 GCA_035507775.1 Jatrophihabitans sp. | reverse complement strand
GGCGGGTCGCCGCGGCCACCACGTTCTGGTAGCGCGCGCCGACCAGCCGGACGAACAGGTCGAGGAACCTCGCATCCGGGCCGACGACGATCTTCGGCCTGCCGGCCAGCATGCCGGTCACGATGATCTCGGCCGCCCGCTCGGGTGAGGTCTTGGCCAGCGTGCCGTCGAAGTACGCGGCCAGCGCGGCCTGGTCCTCGCCCTCGGCCACCCGGGCGTTGCGTGCGATCGCGGTGCGGATGCCGCCCGGGTGCACGCACGAGACCCGCACCGGCACCCGGCCGACCAGCATCTCCTGGCGCAGCGACTCGGTGAACCCGCGGACGGCGAACTTGGCCGCGTTGTAGGCACTCTGGCCGGGCACCGCCATCAGCCCGAACAGGCTGGAGATGTTCACCAGGTGCCCGTCACCGCTGGCGATCAGGTGCGGCAGGAACTCCTTCGTCCCGTGCACCACGCCCCAGAAGTCGATGTCGAGCACCCACTCCAGGTCGGCGTAGGTCAGGTCGGTGACCTGGCCGGTCAGCGCGACGCCGGCGTTGTTGATCACCGCGTGCACCGCACCGAACTCCTCGGCCACCGATGCCGCGTAGGCCGCCATCGCGGCCCGGTCCCGGACGTCCAACCGGTCGCTGCGCACCGTGGCCGCGCCGAGGCTGGCGACGGTGCCGGCCAGGCCGTCGGGGTCGATGTCGGACAGGGCGAGCAGCGCGCCCCGCCGGGCCAGGTTCTGGGCGAGTGCCCGCCCGATCCCGGAGCCGGCCCCGGTGACGACGACGACCCGGTCCGCGACGGATTTCATGCGGTCACTCCTCGATCCACGGTGGCGGTGCTGCGGTAGTCGGCCAGCTCGAACCTGCGGGTCAGCCGGCGGAAGGCGAAGGTGGTGCGCGGCCACAGCGTGACGTTGCGGCCGTGCTCGTCGAGGTACCAGCTCTGGCAGCCGCCGGTGTTCCACACGGTGCGTCGCATGCGGCGTTGCAGTTCGGCGTTCCAGCCGCGCTGCCGCTCGGGCAGCACCTCGACGCTGGCCAGCCCGTGCCGGCGCATCGCCCGCCAGGCGTCGACCAGGTAGGCCACCTGCGACTCGATCATGTAGACCATCGAGGAGTGGCCGAGGCCGGTGTTCGGGCCGACCAGGAAGAACAGGTTCGGAAAGCCCGCCACCGTGCTGCCCTTGTACGCCTGGACGCCGTGCTCGGACCACGCATCGCGCAGCGTCTGCCCGCTGGTTCCCTTGATGTGCTGGCTGATCGGCAGCTCGGTGGGCATGAAGCCGGTGGCCACCACCAGCACGTCCACGGGGCGCTCGGTGCCGTCGGCGGTGACCACCCCGGCCGGCGTCACCCGCCGGATCCGGTCGGTGACCAGCTCGACGTTCGGCCGGGCCAGCGCCGGGTACCAGTCGTTGGACAGCAGCACCCGCTTGCAGCCGAGGGCGAAGTGCGGGGTGACCTTCGCGCGCAGCTCCGGGTCCGAGATGGCCCGGTCGATGTTGGCGTTCGCGCCCCGGGCAGCCACCTTGCCGATGCCGGGCAGCGCGATGAACATCGGGACGGTGGCCTCCCGCATCAGGTAGACGCCCGCGCGAACCGCCCGCTGCAGCAGGGGGATCCGGCGCAGCAGCCGCTTCTCCCAGCCGCGGTAGGCACGGTCGCGGCGAGGCATCACCCAGGGGGCCGTGCGCTGGTAGACGTCCAGCCGGGCGGCCTGCTTCGCGACCTCCGGCACTATCTGGATCGCCGAGGCACCGGTGCCGATCACCGTGACCCGCTTGCCGGTGAGGTCGTAGTCGTGATTCCACTGCGAGGAATGGAAGATCTCGCCGCCGAAGGAGTCGATGCCCTCGATGTCGGGCATCTTCGGGTCCGAGAGGGCACCGGCCGCGGCGACCATCAGCCGGGCGGTGGTCGGGCCGGCCGAGGTCTCGATCCGCCACAGCTCGGACTCGGCGTCCCAGGCCGCGGAGTCGAAGGTGACGCCGAACCGGAACCGGTCGAGCACGCCGGCCTCGTGCGCGACCCGGCGCAGGTAGTCCTGGATCTCCGGCTGCCGGGAGAAGGAGTGCGACCAGTCCGGGTTGAGCGCGAAGGAGAACGAGTACAGCTGGGACGGCACGTCACACGCGGCGCCCGGATAGGTGTTGTCCCGCCAGGTGCCGCCCACCTCGCTGCCCCGGTCGACGCAGAGGAAGTCGCGTTCCCCCGACTCCTGCAGCTTGATCGCGGCGCCCAGGCCACCGAAGCCGGCACCGATCACGAACACGTTGACGAAGGGCGGCAGCACCGAAGTCATGCCGACCAGCGTAGGCACCAATTGAACTTCAGTCAATAACGGACTCCTAAGATAGGCCGCATGACGACTGCCAAGCGGGTTCGGCTGAGCCCGGAGGCGCGCCGGGAACAGCTGCTCGAACTGGGCCTGCAGATGCTCACCACCCGCACGCTCGACGAGCTGTCCGTCGAGGAGCTGGCCGAGCAGGCGGGCATCTCCCGCGGCCTGCTGTTCCACTACTTCCGCAACAAGCAGGAGTTCCACCGCGCCGTGGTGCAGCGCGCCGCCGACGACCTGCTCGACACCACCGCACCGGACACCCGGCTCGACCCGATCCCGCGACTGACCCTGTCACTGGAGCACTACGTCGACTACGTGCAGAAGAACCATCGCTCCTACCTGTCGCTGGTCCGCGGGGCGGCCAGCGGCGACGACGCGCTGCGCGAGATCTTCGACCGCACCCGGGACGTGCTGACCCGCAGGATCACCGACAACCTCGACGTCTTCGGCCTGACCGGCGGGCCCGCCGAACAGTTGCTCGCCCGGGGCTGGTCGGCGATGGTGGAGGAGATCGTGCTGGCCTGGGTGCCGGATCCGCAGATCTCGAAAGGGGAACTGCTCGACGTGCTGACCTCGACGCTGCCCGCCGTGCTCACCGCGCACGGCTGAACGGGGCCGGCATGAACCTCGACCGCTACCTGCACGAGCTGCGCGTCAATGGCGAGCAGCTGGCCCAGGCCGCCGAGTTCGCCGGCCCCGACGCCCCGGTCCCGTCCTGCCCGGGCTGGACGGCCGGCGCCGCGGTCGGCCACCTCGCCAAGGTGCACCGCTGGGTGTGCTGGATCGCGCGCGGCGGCGCGCCGGAGGACTTCCAGTACCGGCGACCGGCGCCGGAGGAGCTGCTCGACTTCTTCCGGGCCGGCCTGACCGAACTGGCCGCCGCGCTGGCCCGGGCCACCGACGGGCAGCCGATGCACACCCTGTGGCCGGCCCGGTCGCCGCGGCTGTTCTGGGCCCGGCGGCAGGCCCACGAGACCGCGATCCACCGGGTGGACCTGCAACTGGCCGCCGGGTACGGGGTGCTCGACGTCGAGCCGGACTTCGCCGCGGACGGGCTGGACGAGCTGGTGATGGGCATGCTGTCCAGCCGGCTGACCGGCGCCGGGCTGGACCGGTCGTACACGGTGCTGCTGGAGCCGCTGGACGTCAACGCCGCCTGGACGCTCCGGCTCGCGCCGGACGGGCTGCTGGCCCGCCGGGAGCCGGCCTCGAACGCGGACCTGAGCGTCTTCGGGATGGCCTCGGACCTCTACCGGTGGGCATGGAACCGGGCCGGCGACGACGAGGTGTCGCTGCGCGGCGAGCTGCCGCTGGCCGACTGGTGGCGCTCGACGGTCCGGGTCACCGCCGGCTGATCCGGCTCAGCCGGTGGGCCAGCGCTCAGCCGGTGGGCCAGCGCCGGAAGTTGAGGTAGGACCGGCTCGGCGTCGGGCCGCGCTGCCCCTGGTAGCGCGAGCCGTACCGGTCGCTGCCGTACGGGTGCTCGGCCGGCGAGGAGAGCCGGAACACGCACAGCTGGCCGATCTTCATGCCCGGCCACAGGGTGATCGGCAGGTTGGCGACGTTGGACAGCTCCAGCGTGATGTGGCCGGAGAAGCCGGGATCGATGAACCCGGCGGTGGCATGGGTGATCAGCCCGAGCCGGCCCAGCGACGACTTGCCCTCCAGCCGGCTGGCCAGGCTGTGCGGCAGCGTCACCACCTCGAGCGTGGAGCCCAGCACGAACTCGCCCGGGTGCAGCACGAACGGCCCGTCGCCGTCCGGCTCGACCAGCGAGGTCAGGTCGTCCTGCTGCTGGGCCGGGTCGATGTGCGTGTACTGCTGGTTGTTGAAGACCCGGAAGTACCGGTCGAGCCGGACGTCGATCGAGGACGGCTGCACCAGCTCCGGGTCCCACGGATCGAGGGCCAGCCGGCCGGACTCGACCTCGGCGTGGATGTCGCGATCGCTGAGCAGCATGGGGCGGAGATTACTTCAACGCCGGTTCGCTACGATGGTGGCCGTCCCGGCTGCGTCCGGGTACGCGGGTGTAGCTCAATGGCAGAGTTTCTGCTTCCCAAGCAGACGGCGCGGGTTCGATTCCCGTCACCCGCTCCAATCGAGAAGGCCTCCCCGTTGTGGGAGGCCTTATTTCGTGGGAGTGACAGCGGGGACCCACACCCGTCGGGCGCGCCATGACCGGGCGCACAGTGATCGGGCGCTCCTGGGGCCGAGCCGTCGCCTGCGCCGCCGGACCGGCTGGTACTCGCCGTGGCCTTCGGCTCGGCACCGCTTCTTCACTCGCCCGAGAACCAGCTCGACGGCGCTGGCGGCGAGATGCCCGTGCCGGGGGACTCGACCGCAGTCCGGCCGATGCATCGAACGACCCCACAGTGGAGGGTGACTCCCTTAAAGCTATTTTGCGCCGGTTGGCTGAACCTTTTCGATGCTCGCCTGGCGTATAAGAGGTGTGATCGTGGTGGAGAGGAAGCCGATGTGGTTCGGAGCTTCCGTCGACCCTGACCCGCCGTCAGGGGCAGCGGATCTTGAGTCGTGGGTTGCCCCGCACCTGCCGGTCCTGGTCGCACTTGCCGAGCGGCAGGTCGGTCGGGGCGCGGCCGGCGACGTCGTGCAGGAGACACTGATTCGCGCTTGGCGGCGGCGGGCAACGTTCCAACCGGAGCGGGGTTCAGCGAGGGCGTGGCTGATCGCGATCATGCTCGATCAGGCTCGGCGACATCGGCTCCGGAGACGGCCGGCTTACTTGTCACCACATGCATCGGTGCAGCCGCCGGATGGAAGCCGTCTCGATATGGAGCGGGCGATCCGCCAGCTTTCGCGACGGCAGCGCGAGGTCGTGACATTGCACTATCTCGCTGACTTGCCGGTCTCCGAGGTGGGAGCCGTGCTGGGCATCACTCCATCGGCCGTGAAAGCGCATTTGTTTGCGGCCCGGGCGAAACTTCGGGCCTTGTTGGAGGAGCCGCGATGAGCCGTCAAGACCACGACGACGACCTTGAAGACAAGCTGCTCCGTTGGGGACGTGCCGCGCGTGAGGGCGTAACCGACCTGCCGACGCTGCAGCCAGCTGGCCGCGTCGGCGTCACCAGGCAGCGGATGTCGATTCAGCTGGCGGGCGGCGCAGCGCTGGTCGTCCTGGCCGCCGCCATCGTCATTGTCCTGCCGGGTCACCTCGGCCGGCGCGGCGTTCCCGCCGCTCCCTCTCTCGGCGGGGTGAACAGCACGGCACACGCCGGCGCCGGTGAGCGGGTCGTCACCTTTCACGGGCTGAGTATCACCGTGCCAAGCTCGTGGGCGCTCACAGTCGGTGACCCATGTTCGCCGAAGGTAAGCACGGTGGAGTTGCCGGGTCAATCCGACGCCTGTGGCCACGGGGCGACACCGGCGCTGACATTCGTCGAGTTCGGTGACGGCGGTGAGAACCCGATCCCGGTTGCTGGTGTGCGTTCGCGACAGGACCTCATGCTGGACGGGGTGGCGGCGACGCGTGTTGAAGGCGTCCTAGATCGTCCTGTCCTCGCCTACGTCGTGCCCAGTTTGCAGGTTGACGTGGTGATCCGACCCGGCACTGATGCCGTGGCTGACATGCTGGCACGCACACTTGCGGTCAACAGCGTCGACAGCCACGGCTGCAGGTCCTCGGTCAACGACGTCCGCACACTGACCGGTCGCGCACCGGCGCAGCGGAAGGGCGCGTCGGGGGCACTCATACCTCCAGGCCCCGCAGCGGTCACGCTGTGCCGATATGTAGGCGGTCGACTGGAACAAGGCGCTCGGCTGACCGGTGGCCAGCTGCGCGACTTCGTCGCTGCGCTCAATGCCCAGCCCGCCGGGCTCAGCCGCAGCACCGACAGAGTCCCTGCCAGCGCCTGCAAGCCGCCGTCCGGCCTCGGTTCGGTGAATGGCGCGACGGTCGACGACAGCCAGGCATATCGACTCGAAGCCTCCTATCCCGCAGGGCCGTCGGTTGTAGTGGCGGCACGCCTTGGTTGGTGCGGTGCACTCGGAGCGAGCAATGGCTCGCTGACCGCACAGCGCACCGTTACCCTCGTCGGTCTACTGACAGGCCTCGTGGGCGACCGAGTCGGCGAGCCAGGGGGCGTGGTGACTGCCACCTGAGCCTGCTAGCGGGTAACGAGGGAGATATTCCACTGCGCCAGAATGTTGCCGATTTGGGTCACGTACCAGGTGTCGCTGACGCCACCACTGGTCCCCGAGGTGCATGGCTGGAGTACACCGTTCGGACCTCCTTCCGTACTGCCGCTACTCAGCGAGCCGCTCATGACGATGCCGTATGCAAGATGCCCGGCATACACAGCTCCGCCGCTATCACCTGCGCACACCGTGCCGCCTTCCACCTTCAGCAGGTCTACCTGGTGATATCCGTCCTGTGGTGTCATTTGTGCGCGATCGTCGACGACCATGCCACAGCTCGTCAAACTCGTCGCGCCGGTGTGACAGACATAGGTTCCGTAGGGAGTGTCACCACCATTCCAACCAGTGATGGTGTATAGCGGAGCACTTGTGGTCGGTCTCGCTCCACTAGACGAATAGACCAGCACGTAATTGTTCGGCTCCTGCCAGCCGATCGAGTTATTGATATAGAGCAGTTGCTCGTCGCCTAAATCCGTCCCGTAGACCACCTGATGCGTTGGTCCCACTACGTGCCAGCTCAGATCGCTGCTGAATTCGTCATACCACGTATTGACTCCGCAGTGCCCGGCTGTAATGACATAGGAGCCACCTGTGACATTGGACCGCATTGAAACCGGAGCTGCAGTATCCATAGCCCTGACCGCTGGCTGCGACACTGAGCCACACTCCGCCACGAAAGGGCGGATCGCAGGTGGGCCATTGACAGGCGGACAGCATCGAAGGCTCGGCGTGGCCGCGAATCAGCGGAAGATTCGTCGCAACCGCCGAGAATAGCCAGGCCGATTGGGTGGCATTCAATTTCGCACTGTCCGCAAAGTTGACCTGGACCACGTTCCGAGGAACATCTATATCCAAATCGAAGGGAGCGCCAGCGACCGAGTTTTCCGGGGCGAGTTCAGTCTGAGCGGCGCGCATTACGGACTCCAGAACCGCCATGGAGTGCTCTACATGAATGATATGGACGACTGCACCAAGTCCGTAATGGTCGGCAGAAGCCCGTGCTGCTTCGTCATCCGCAGCGCCTGTCAGATCAACGTTCACTATGCCGCCGTGGACCTGATCGACCCAGACCCCGGCATAACTGCGCGTCTGGCCACGTAGAGTATCAGCCAGCGCCGAGACACGCGGTTGGCGCTCAATTCGAGCTAACGCCTCGCGTGGGGGTAGCCGGAAATCACGTGCGAGCTGGGCCGCCGCCAAGCGGTCTACAACGTCGCCAACAATGACTGGACGGCTTGACTCGCCCTGCGCCGGGGTAATCCCCGCCGTCGCCGCCGCGCCTAGAACAAGCGCCAGCAGAACGGCCCGAGATCTCACGTGCCCCACGACAGCTGCCCGGATGCGCATAGCTTCACCTAACGCTCGTAATTGTCAGGTGTACTATAACGATGAAGTTTGGCAAATCATTATAAATTCGCTCCACCATGCGCGCAGCGTTCGAGCGATCCCCTAGTGGCCTGAGTTCTTAGTTGTTGGACGCTTGGCTTTGGTTAGGATCTGGTCGGCAGTTTTGGTCCAGATGAAGGGGTGGCAGCGGTCGTTCCAGCCGTCGATGAAGGCGCGGATCTTGGCGTTGAGGTCTTTGACGGAACGGTAGGTGCCGCGATGGATGGCCTGGCGTTCGATGATGCCGAACCAGACCTCGACGAGGTTCATCCAGGACGCCGAGGTTGGGGTGAAGTGGACCTGAATGCGAGGGTTGGCCGCGAGCCAGTCGCGGATCTCCACGCGTTTGTGGGCGGCGTAGTTGTCCATCACCAGATGCAGTTCCCGTTCGGGGTAGGCCTTAGCGACCTGCCTGAGGAACCGCAGGAACTCCTGGTGCCGGTGCCGCGGCTGGCAGCGCGCGGTCACCTTCCCGGTCGCCACCTCCAGCGCGGCGAACAGGGTGGTCGTGCCGTGGCGGACGTAGTCGTGGCTGCGCCGTTCGGCCAGCCCCGGCTGCATCGGCAGAATCGGCGCGGTTCGGTCCAGCGCCTGGATCTGGGACTTCTCATCCACGCATAACACGATCGCGTTCTCCGGCGGCGCCAGATACAACCCGACCACGTCAGTCACCTTGGCGACCAGCTCGGGATCGGTGGAAAACTTGAACGTCTCCACCCGCCAGGGAGCCACCCCGACCTCACGCCAGGCCTTGACCACCGTGGAGGAACTGGTCTTCAAATGCTGGGCGAGCAGGCGCGAGGACCAGTGCGTGACCCCGTACTTCTTCGGCGGCGCCAGCAACGTCACCGCGATGATCTTCTTCCGGTCCACCGTCCGCGGCCGGCCCGAGCGAGACGCATCATCCAGCCCTGCCAGACCCGCACGGTCATAGCCGGCCCGCCAATCAATCACCGTCTGCCGGGCCACCCCCACCCGTCCGGCGATCTCGGTGTTCGACACCCCGTCAGCGGCCAACAGCACGATCCGCGCACGCTGAGCCAGCCCAGCCCGGATCGATATCGACCGCGACCAGGCCAGCAACCGCTGACGATCGCCATCACGCAAAGCAAGAGGCGGTGCAGGACGAGCAGGCATAAACCATTCTCACCCACCACCAAGCGCCTACAAACTAACGACGCGCCGCACTAGGTCGGACTACGGGGCCGTTCGGTCTTTGCGACCCGCCGCCAGCGCTGGGTCGACTGACTCAGGTTCGTCGCCCTCCTCGGCATCAGCATTTTCCCTCGCTGACATGTCGACCGACGATCGGCCAGGGCATCGGCGGCAGGATCGCTCGCCAGCATCGGGCGGCAGGCCTGGTTTATACCGATCGGGCCGACTATCAACTGATCGCCGTCGCCATACCGACTAGTCGCGCCGCATCGTGGCAGCGGCTTGCTGCAGGTCCTGGGCCAGGCCTTCTCGGCGCATCCGCTGGTCGACGTAGAGCAGCGAGTCGACACCGGCCTTGATCGGCGCCGACAGGAACGCCCCGATGGCCGAACCAATCTCGATCAGGATCAGCGCGGAGGTCGGCAGCGCCACCGGGTGATAGCCACCGCTGCCGAACTGGAACTGCGACTGCACCTGGCTGCCGGCCACCGCGATGGTGAGCACGCCGAAGACCAGCGAGACGGCGAACGAGACCCCGAAGCTGACCAGGTAGCCCAGTGCCCGCACGCCCCACACCCGCCAGAACATGCCGCGCGCCAGCTCACGCGAGCGCCGCAGCGCCCCGCCGATGCCTGGGTTCTCGATCATCAGCGCCGGCACCGCAACGGCCCAGATCCCCCACAGCCAGACGCCGGGCGCGACGAACAGGACCAGGCCGACGAACTCCAGCACGCTGGTGATCAGCGATACCGCGACCAGCCGCCAGAACCGGGATCGCACCTTGCGCCACACCAGCGCGAAGCCGGCTCGGCGACCGACGACATCCTCGGTGACCACCACGATGAGCCCGCCGCTGAGCATGGACGCCGCCACCGCGCCGATCAGCACACCAGCGAGGCTGGCACCCGATCCGGGGTGGTAACCACCGCCGGACGCCCCGCCGGACAACCCGAACCAGATGCCGGCCAGCGCCTGCAGCACGGCCACCAGCGCGGACAGCGTGAGCACCACCCGGGCGTTGCGACGCGTCGCGGCGAACGCCCCGCCGATGATCTCGCCCACCGCCAGCGGCCGCAGTGGGATGCAGCCCGGCTTCGGCGCGAACTGGCCGTAGAACGGATCCGGTGGCTGCCCGTACGCCGGCATCTGACCGTAGGGCGGCTGGCCGTAGGGCGGCTGGCCGTAGGTGGGTTGCCCGTACGGCGGGTACGGCGGTGGTTCAGCCACGGATAGGTACTCCAGTCATCGCGAGCCGGCCGGACGCGGGCACGCCGACGATCCTCTCAGGCATGGGCCACCGCCGGGGCGTGGACGCGCACTCGGTGCGATCAGGGCAGCGTGACCGAGATCCCCAGGGCGAGCAGCCCGATCCCGGCGGCCAGCAGCACGAAGAGCACCACCGAGATCAGCACGACCGCGTCCAGGAACCAGTCCTCGGTGGAGGCGGCGGCGCCCTTCGACCGTTCCGGCCGCTGCGCCCGCCGCGCGTCGCGGGACTCCCGCCGCGCCTGCCGGGCCGCCCGCGCGGCAGCGTTGCGGCCGGTGCTGCCGGCTCGCCACGGAGCGGTGGTGAGGACCACAGCTACGGTCTACTGGACGCCCTTTGGTTACGCGACGTAGTCACGGCAACTGCAACCGGCCCGTGACCGGCACGTCATCTCACGTTCCGTCACGGCCCGGACTGGGTGCGCAGGTAGCGGCCGAAGTGCGGCACCGTGAAGGCGATCCGGCCGCGCTCACCGGAGTAGATCAGCCCCTTCTTCAGCAGCGCGTCCCGGGCCGGCGACAGCGACTGCGGCTTGCGGCCCAGCAGCTCGGCCACCGCCGAGGTCGGGACCGACTCCAGCTCGGCCTCCTGCGAGACCGCGGCCATGCCGTGCAGGTACTCCCGCTCGGCGGGCGTGGCTCGTTCCAGCCGGGAGCCGAAGAAGCCGACCGCGAGCTCGGCCTCGGCCTCGGGCGCGGCCATCCGGACGTCCGCGGCGGAGATCGGCGAGGCCGGGGCGATGTCCCAGACCGCCTTGCCGTAGGCCTGCACGAAGTACGGGTAGCCGCCGGTCAGCTCGTAGAGCTCGGTCAGCGCGTCCGGCTCGAAGGCGGCCTCCTCCTCGGTGGCCGGCAGCTCCCAGGCCCGGTACGCGGCGGGCCGGTCGAGCCGGTCGATCCGGAGGTAGCGGAACAGCCGTTCGCTGTAGGACTTGCTCGCCGACAGCACCGCCGGCAGGTGCGGCAGGCCGGCCCCGACCACGATCAGCGGCAGCCGGTTCTGGCTCAGCTCGTGGCAGGCCGCGCACAGGGCAGACACGTCCGGTGGGGTGAGGTCCTGCAGCTCGTCGAGGAACAGCGCGATGCCGCGGCCCGCGTCGGCGGCCAGGCCCCCGACGTCGCCGAACAGCTCCACCAGGTCGATCTCGATGTCGCCGGAGTCGGCCCGGCCGGGCACCGCGGCCACCTCGATGCCGGGCTGCCAGCGATCCCGGAGCTTCGCCTCCGCCGGGCCCTTCTGGGCGAAGGAACGCAGCACCCCGAGCACCTGGTCGGCGTCCGGGCCGCGGCCGAGTTCCCGGATCGCCATGTGCAGCGCGGCCGAGATCGGCCGGCGCAGCGACTGGTCCGGGCGCACCTCCAGCTTCCCGGTGCCCCAGCCGGCCCGGACCGCCGCCGAGCGCAGCGTGTTGAGCAGCACCGTCTTGCCGACACCGCGCAGCCCGGTCAGGATCACCGACCGTTCGGGACGTCCGCGGGCGGCCCGTTCGAGGACCACCTCGAACGCGGCCAGCTCGGCGTCGCGGCCGGCCAGTTCCGGGGGCCGCTGGCCGGCGCCGGGGGCGTACGGATTGCGAACGGGATCCACGCTGGCAATGTATCCGGCTTTCTAGCGCTCACCGCATACATCGCGATACAGCGTGATCGTGTCGCCGTTCTCTCAGACCGGGCGCGGCGGCTGCGCGCACGCCGAGGTGCTGTCGAGCATCACCCGGCCGATCTCACCCAGCGCCCGGAGCTGCTCCGGCGTCAACCGGTCGATCAGATACCGCCGGACGGCGGCCGCGTGGCCGGGTGCCGCCGAGCGCACCACGTCCATCCCCTCGGCGGTGAGGATCGCCAGCTGGCCGCGCTTGTCGGTCGGGCAGTCCACCCGGCGGACCCAGCCGCGTTCCTCCAGGCGGGACACCGCGTGTGAGAGCCGGCTGCGCGAGGAGCGGGTGGAGCTGGCCAGCTCGCTCATCCGCAGGCGCTGGTCGGGTGCCTCCGACAGCGGCACCAGCACCTCGAAGTACGCGTGCGGCAGCGCGCTGTCGACCTGCAGCTGGCGGTCCAGGGCGTCGATCAGCGACCGGACGCCCTCGATGAAGCTGCGCCAGGCGCACTGCTCGTCGCCGGTCAGCCAGCGCGGCTCCGGCGCCGCGGCGCCGTCCACGGTGGGATCGTCCCGCTCAGTCATGTCACCCATTCCCGCCCGGCAGGTGCCGCTCCGCGTCGAGCGGGCCCGCCCCGGGCCAGTCAAGGGTAGGCCGCCCCCGGGTGCCACGGCAGCGAATCCGGCCCGGCGCCCCGACTAGACTCGGCCGCGAACGGTCGCTGCCAGTGTCGCCAGGTCCGCATCCTTGGCGCCTGCCCGCTGCCCGCGCGGCGCGTCACCCGACCGCGGCGGAGGTCCACCGAGTGCGAGTCCACACCCTGCGCGTGCTGCTGCTGGAGCAGATCCACCCGGAGGCGTCCGAGCTGCTGCGCAGTGCCGGCTTCGAGGTCACCTCGGTCGACCGGGCGCTGGACGAGCACGAGCTGATCGAGGCGATCCAGGGCGTCCACCTGCTGGGCATCCGCTCCAAGACCCACGTCACCGACCGGGTGCTGGCGGCCGCGCCGCAGTTGCTGGGCATCGGCGCGTTCTGCATCGGCACCAACCAGATCGACCTGCTCTCGGCCACCGAGCACGGGGTCACCGTCTTCAACGCGCCGTTCTCCAACACCCGCAGCGTGGTCGAGCTGGTGCTGTCGGAGCTGATCGCGCTGACCCGCCGGCTGCCGGAGAAGAACGCCCTGATGCACCAGGGCATCTGGGACAAGTCGGCGCACGGGGCGCACGAGGTGCGCGGCCGGACGCTCGGCATCGTCGGCTACGGCAACATCGGCACCCAGCTCTCGGTGCTGGCCGAGAACCTCGGCATGCGGGTGCTCTTCTACGACACCGCCGACCGGCTCGCGCTCGGCAACGCCATCCGCTGCGAGAGCCTCAAGCAGCTGCTGCACGACTCCGACGTGGTGACCCTGCACGTCGACGGCCGGCCGGAGAACCGCAACATCTTCGGTGAGGCCGAGTTCGCGTCGATGCGGCCCGGCAGCCTGTTCCTCAACCTCTCCCGCGGGTTCGTGGTCGACTACGCCGCGCTGCGCGAGCACGTCCTGGCCGGCCACATCGCCGGCGCCGCGGTGGACGTCTTCCCGGTCGAGCCGAAGGGCCGCGGCGACGAGTTCGTCTCCGAGCTGCGCGGGCTGCCGAATGTGCTGCTCACCCCGCACATCGGCGGCTCCACCGAGGAGGCGCAGCAGGACATCGGCCAGTTCGTGGCGCACAAGTTCGTCGACTTCGTGACCGAGGGCTCCACCGCGATGTCGGTGAACCTGCCGGGCCTGGGGCTGCCCCGCCGCGGCGGCACGCTGCGCCTGGTGCACCTGCACCGCAACGTGCCCGGCGTGCTGGCCCGGGTGAACGGCATCCTCGCCGAGCACCAGGTCAACGTCGAGGCCCAGCTGCTCGGCACCAGCGGCGACGTCGGCTACCTGGTGACCGACTCGATCAGCGGCACCACCCAGGCCATCGTCGACCAGATCCGGGCGATGCCCGAGACCATCCGGCTGCGGGTCATCCACTGACCCGGTCTCGTCCGGCTCAGCGCCGCCCAGCCGGCCGCGCCGGAGCTGCGCAGGCGGCCCTGGCCCGGTCGAGCTGAGCGCCGTCCAGCGGGTTGCCGCTCAGGTCCACCAGCTCGGTCAGCCCGGCCAGCAGCCGGGCCGCCTCACCGAGCTCGCCCTGCGCGATGAGGGCCTGGGCCAGCAGCCACCGGCAGTAGCCGGCCGGCGCCCCGGCGCGGAACAGCTCCGCCGCCAGCGCGGTCGCCTCCTGCGGCCGGCCCTGCTCGATGGCCAGCCGCAGCAGGAAGTCCGTCGCCCAGCTCCACACCGGGCTGCCCACCGGCGCGTCACGACCCAGCCGCAGCGGTTCCAGCGCCAGGTCGGGCCGGCCCGACGCCAGCTCGCTGCGGCCGAGGTCGAGCGCGGTCCGCGCGATCCGCTCCACCGGCGCGCCCGCCGCCTGCAGCTCGGCCAGTTCGAGCCGGCTGAGCCGGGCATTGCGCTGTGCCTTGGCCAGCACCACGGCCGGCTCCAGGTACCCGTGATGCACCAGGCTCAGGGTCTGCTCCGGCAGCGCGGCGACCAGCGGCTCGCCACCGTCGAGGCGCACCGGCCGTTCGTGCACCCGGCCGGCCCAGCGCAGCCGGCCGCGGCGCAGCAGCTTCACCTCCCGGTGGGCGGCCAGCCCGCGCGCGTCCGGGCCGCCGGCGTTGCGGACCAGCACGCTGAGGCCGTCGAGCTCGGCGCCGCAGACGGCCAGCAGCGGTGCCAGCCAGGCGGGCACCCCGGTCGCCACCTCGTCGGCGTCCAGGCTCAGCACCCAGTCGCCGAGGCAGTCGGCGAGGGCTTCGTTGCGGGCCGCGGCGAAGTCGTCCCGCCAGGCCAGCCGCCGCACCCGGGCCCCGGCGGCGGCCGCCAGCTCTGCGGTGCCGTCGGCCGAGCCGGTGTCCAGCACGACGACGTCGTCGACGAACGGCCGGACGGCCGTCAGGCAGCCCAGCACGCGGGCCGCCTCGTCCCGGACGATCAGGCAGGCGCTCACGCTCATGCCCACCTATCGGCCGGCGGGCGCGGCGGTAGAGCCGGACCCTGGCCGTGCGGACCCTGGCCGTGCTGGCCGTGCTGGCCGTGGCGCGGGAGGATCGAGGCGGCGCGGCCTGTCGATTTCGGCGCCGTCCGTTCGTCGTGAAGGTGTCGCACGCACCTACCCGCGAGAGGGGTTAGCCAGATGTCGCAGTACCTGATCCTGATCTACGAGGACGAATCGTTCTACGCCACCGCCAGCCCGCAGGTGCTGGAGGAGGTCATGCAGGCGCACGGCCGGTTCAACGAGCAGGCCACCTCGCTCGGCGCCAAGATCCTGGGCGGGCATGCCCTGCAGCCCACCGGCACGGCCACCACGATCCGCAACGACGTGGTGACCGACGGGCCGTTCGCCGAGACGAAGGAGGCACTCGGCGGCTACTACCTGATCGAGGCGGACGATCTCGACCAGGCGCTGGCGGTGGGCAAGCTCTGCCCGGCCCGGGCCGGCGGCGTCGAGGTCCGCCCGATCATGGTCTTCGACTGACCGGGCCGGTGGACGGCGCCGGCGTCGAGGCCGCGCTGGCCGAGGCGCACCGCCGCGAGTGGGCCGCCGTGCTCGCCGCGACGGTGCGCGTCGCCGGCGACCTCGACCTGGCCGAGGACTGCACCCAGGACGCCTTCGTCAGCGCGTTGCAGGCCTGGCAGCGGGACGGGGTGCCGCGCAACCCCGGCGCCTGGCTGACCACCGCCGCGCGGCGCAAGGCCGTCGACGCCCACCGGCGCGGACGGCTGCTGCGCAGCAAGCTGCCGCTGCTGCACCTCGACGCCGACCCGGAACCGCCGCCTCCGGACGACGGCTTCGGCGACGACCGGCTGCGGTTGATCTTCACCTGCTGCCACCCGGCACTGGCCCGCGAGGCCCAGGTGGCGCTCACCCTGCGGCTGGTGTGCGGCCTGGCCACCACCGACATCGCCCGGCAGTTCCTGGTGCCCGAGCCGACCCTGGCGGCCCGGCTGACCCGGGCCAAGAAGAAGATCGCGGCGGCCCACATCCCGTACCGGGTGCCGGCCGCCGCCGAACTCGCCGATCGGCTGGACGCCGTGCTCACCGTGCTCCACCTGGTCTTCAGCGCCGGTCACGCGGCGCCGTCCGGCGAGCAGCTGATGCGGCCGGAGCTGGTCGAGCGGGCCATCGACCTGACCCGCCTGCTCAGCACCCTGATGCCGGACGAGCGCGAGGTGCGCGGCCTGCTCGCGCTGATGCTGGTCACGGACGCGCGCCGGGACACCCGCAGCGACGGCGGCGAGCTGGTGCTGCTCGCCGAGCAGGACCGGACGCGCTGGGACCGCGACCTGATCGCCGAGGGTCACCGCACGCTGCTCGGTGCGCTGCGCGGCGGGCGGCCGGGACGGTTCACCCTGCAGGCAGCGATCGCCGCGGTGCACGCCCAGGCGCCGAGCTACACCGACACCGACTGGCTGCAGATCGTCGGGCTGTACGACGTGCTGCTCGCGGTGTGGCCGTCCCCGGTGGTGCGGCTGAACCGGGCGGTCGCGGTCGCGATGCTCGACGGCCCGGCGGCCGGACTGGCCGAGCTGGCCGCCCTCGACGACGGGGCCCTGGCCGGCTACCACTACCTGCCCGCGGCCCGGGCCGACCTGCTGCGCCGGCTGGGCGAGACCGACCGGGCGCGCGAGCAGTACGCGACCGCGCTGGCCGGCGCCGGCAACGACGCCGAGCGACGCTTCCTGCAGCGGCGGCTAGCCGAACTCGGCTGAGCGCCACCGACCCGCAAGCGTGGCTGAGCGCCACCGACCCGCAACAGTGGCTGAGCGCCACCGACCCGGCCGGGACGTTCAGCCGGGCCGGCGGGCCAGCTCCAGGGTGGGCGGCCGGCCGGCGCCACCGGCCAGCAGCCGGTGCACGCCATCCCGGTCGAGGTGGTCGGCGACCAGGTCACCCAGCCGGTCCAGCCGCTCCTCCCGGATCGCGGCGAAGTCGGTGCCGGGCGCCACGGTGAACCGGCGCCCGGCCGCGGCCGCGGCCCCGGCGAGGTAGCGCCGCCGGAACCCGTCGTTCTCCAGCAGGCCGTGCCAGATGGTGCCGGCCACCGCGCCGTCCCGGCAGCCGATGTCGGCGACCAGCGGCTCGCCACCCTCCCGGCGCACCGTCCCGTGATGGATCTCGTACCCACGCAGGACGGAGCCGTCGGCCAGCACCCGCTCCGGCCGGGCCAGCGTCTTGGCCGGCTCGAACCGGGTGCGCACCGGCAGCAGGCCGAGGCCGGCCACCACGCCGGCCCGGCTCTCGACCGGGTCGTCGAGGTCGGTGCCGAGCATCTGGTAGCCCCCGCAGATGCCGAGCACCGGCCTGCCCGCGGCGGCGTGCCGGCGGATCGCCGCGTCCAGCCCGCGCTCGCGCAGCCAGGCCAGGTCGGCGACCGTCGCCCGGGTGCCGGGCAGCACGACCAGGTCTGAGTCGTAGAGCCCGCCCGGCTCGGTGACGAACCGCACCACCACCCCCGGCTCGGTGGCCAGCGCGTCCAGGTCGGTGTGGTTGCTCATCCGCGGGAACGCCACCACGTTGACCCGCAGCACGTCCTCGCCGACCGGCGCGCCGCCGGCCAGCAGCAGCGCCCGGTCGATGGCGTCCTCGGCGTCCACCCCGATGCCGTGCACGTAGGGCAGCACGCCCAGCACCGGACGCCCGGTGCGGTCGCTCAGCATCCGCAGGCCCGGATCGAGCAGCGACCGGTCGCCCCGGAACTTGTTGATCACGAAGCCGGCGATCAACGCCTGGTCGGCGGGTTCGAGCACCGCCAGCGTCCCGATCAGCGACGCGAACACCCCGCCCCGGTCGATGTCGCCGACGACCAGCACCGGCACACCGGCCGCCCGGGCGAAGCCGAGGTTGACGATGTCGGACTGCCGGAGGTTGATCTCGGCGGGGCTGCCGGCGCCCTCGCAGATCACCGCGTCGAACCGGCGCGCCAGTTCGCGGTAGGCCTCGACGACCACGTCCAGCAGCCCCTGCTGGGTGCCCGACCAGTAGCCGGCCGCGTCCTGCTCGCCGACCGGGCGGCCGAGCACGATCAGCTGGCTGCTGGTGTCGCTGCCGGGCTTGAGCAGCACCGGGTTCATCACGGCCTCGGGCTCGATCCGGCAGGCCTGGGCCTGGGCGGCCTGGGCCCGGCCCATCTCCTCGCCGGCCCGGGTCACGAACGAGTTCAGCGACATGTTCTGCGCCTTGAACGGCGCCACCCGCACGCCCTCGCGCACCAGCCACCGGCACAGGCCCGCGACCAGCACGCTCTTGCCCGCGTCCGAGGACGTCCCCGCGATCAGCAGCGCACCCATACCGCACACGCTAGCGACGGTCATCGGCGGCACCCCGGGGCGGCCGGCCCGATTTGGCAGGCAGCTCACTATTGCCTACGACCGTTTGATTCTATCTTTATCGGGACAGGTCACCCGGTTACGCGACGCAGGAGGCAGCACCATGACGGACCGCCGGATCGGCCGACGAGGATTCCTGATGGGATCTGCCGGAGTGGCGGCAGCAGGTGCCGGAGCCGTCCTGCTTCCGTCGCCGCCGGCCGCCGCGACGCCGGCGCCGACCGCCCTTGCCGGGCGCGGCGGGAACGCCCGGACGCCGAAGGTGCTGCGGTCCCGGCAGGCCCTGGGCCTCAGCGCGCCGGCCGCCAGCCTGCCGATCACCCAGCACGGCACCACCTACGAGATGGCCCAGGAGACGCGCTGGCTGGATGCCCAGCACTTCGCGGTCGGCCGCTGGGACGGCTCGATGAGCGTGTTCCAGTTCGAGACGGCGCCCTACGTCGGCCCGGTCATCGCCCGGGCGACGAGCGACCCCGCCTCCCAGGGGGTCGAGATGCTCACCAAGCTGGCGGGCGGCGCCATCGTCACCTCCAACGACTACTCGTCCCTGGCGCTCTGGCACGCCCCGGGCGGGGACTGGAGCCGGCTCGACCTCCGTGCGACCTGCTCCTACGACTCGTCGCTGGGCTACGCCACCGCGGGTGCGGCGCTGGCGTCGGGCACCGGCACCTCGCTGGTGGTCGGCCACTCGAACGGGTACCTGTCGATCTGGAACTACGCCGCGGCAAGCCGGACGCTGAGCTTCGTGCGGAGCGTGGACGTCCGGAACCCGAGCCCGACCAACCCGTGGGACGACCACACCATCGAGGACGTCGTACCGGCCGGCGGCACGGTGGTCGCGGCGGGCTCGGAGGACGGCTACGTGACCTTCTACGACGTGTCCTCGGCGACGGTGCTCTCGCAGACGGTGTTCAACCCGGCCGCCCAGCGTGGCATCAATGCCCTGGCGATGACCGGCGCTCGACTGCTGGTGGCCAACTGCGCCGTGGGGCCGGACGATCACAACCTCTGGTATTACGCGGTCGACCGATCCAGCTGGACGATGACCCTGCTGGACAAGGCCAATCTGGTCATCGACACGTCGCTGCCCCAGGTGTTCAACTTCGACCTCGCCTGGGGCCGCAACGCCGGCGCTCCCTGCTGGTTCGCCTCCACCGAGGAAGGCGCGCTCTGGATGGGCAGCCCGGCCGGCCACTCCGTCAATCCCGTCGGCTACCAGCAGCTGACCGGGCCACTGGGTTCCGCGCTGGCCTACCGGGACGGCCAGCTGGTCATGGTCTCCTACGACCTCTACCAGTTCAGCACGACACCCTGATCGCCTGCCGGCGGGCCGGGCGTCAGGACAGCTGCTCGGCCGCCCGGCGCAGCCGGTCGATGGTCCGGTCCTTGCCGAGGGCGGCGATCATCTCGTGCAGCGGCGGCGACACCGGCCGGCCGGCGATGGCCACCCGCAGCGTCATGAAGAACCGGCGCCGGTGCAGGTCGTGCTCGGCGCAATACGCCTGCACCGCGGCGTCGATCGGCGCCGGCTCGAACACCTCGATACCGGTGAGCAGCTCCGCGACGCCGGCCAGCGCGGCGGCCGCCTCCGGCGCCGGCAGGCCCTTGGCCGTCAGCTGCTCGGCGGTGACCTCGGTGTCCTCGGTCAGCCAGAGCAGCTCGCCGGGGATGTCGCTGAGCCGCTTCGTCCGCTCCTTGAGCGCCCCGGTGACCCACCTCAGGTCGGCGGCGGTCACCCCGGCGGGCAGGAAGTCGGCGGCCCGCTCCAGGAACTCCGCATCCGAGAGCGCCCGGACATAGCGCCCGTTCAGCCAGCTCAGCTTGTCGACGTCGAAGACCGGCCCGACCGGGTTGATCCGGTCGAAGGAAAAGCCTTCGGTGAACGCGGCGAAGTCGAACATCTCGACCTCGTCGTCCGGCATCGAATACCCCAGCAGGGCCAGGAAGTTGACCAGCGCCTCGGGCAGGAAGCCCTCCTCCTTGAACCACAGCAGCCGGGCGGCCGGGTTCTTGCGCTTGCTGATCTTGGACTTGTCGGTGTTGCGCAGCAGCGGGAAGTGCGCGTACTGCGGCAGTTGCCAGCCCAGCCAGCGGAACAGCTGCAGCTGCTTGGCGGTCGAACTCACCCACTCCTCGCCGCGGATGATGTGGCTGATGCCCATCAGGTGGTCGTCCACCACCGCGGCCAGGTGATAGGTCGGGTAGCCGTCGGACTTCATCAGCACCTGGTCGTCCGGCCGCGGGCAGTGCAGGGTGCCGCGCACCAGGTCGGCGAACGACAGCTCGATGTCGTCGGGCACCAGCATCCGCAGCACCGGGGTCTCGGTGAAGCCGGGCAGCTGCCGGCGCTCCTCCTCGGTCTTGCCGACGCACAGCCGGTCGTAGCCCGGCGGCTGCTTGGCCGCGGTCTGCACCGCCCGCAGCTCGGTCAGCCTCTCCGAGGAGCACCAGCACCGGTAGGCGTGCCCGGCGGCGAGCAGCTTCTCGGCGACCTCGGCGTAGATCGGCAGCCGCTCGGACTGCCGGTACGGGCCGAACTCGCCGCCGACGTCCGGCCCCTCGTCCCAGCTGAAGCCGAGCCAGCGCAGGGTGTCGAAGATCTGCTGCTCGCTGCCGGCGTTGAACCGGGAGCGGTCGGTGTCCTCGATCCGGACCACGAAACTGCCGCCGGAACGCGCGGCGAAGGCGGAGTTGAACAGCGCGGCGTAGGCGGTGCCGACATGCGGATCCCCGGTCGGCGACGGCGCGATCCGGACTCGAACGGGGGCCTCGCCGCCGGGATTGCTCATGGCGGCAACTCTAACGTGGCCGTTCCGGCCCACCCGCGCTCGTGGTGACGGATGCTGCGAAGACTGCCTTGCGGGTCGTTACTGACGAGTAATATCCTCGATCTACTGACCAGTAACAAGGAGATCACCGGCGATGGGCCACTACAAGAGCAACCTGCGCGACATCGAGTTCAACCTGTTCGAGGTATTGGGCACCGGTCAGCAGCTGGGCACCGGGCCGTTCGCCGAGCTCGATCCGGAGACCGTGCGCGGCATCCTGAGCGAGGTCCGCGCGCTGGCCGAGGGCCCGCTGGCCGAGTCCTATGTCGACGCCGACCGCAACCCGCCGGTGTTCGACCCGGCCGCCAACAGCGTCACGATCCCCGAGTCGTTCAAGAAGTCCTACAAGACCTGGCAGGACGCCGAGTGGTGGCGGCTGGAGAGCACGCCGGACTACGGCGGCACGCTGGCCCCGCGGTCGCTGGTCTGGTCCATCGCCGAGATGGTGCTCGGCGCGAACCCCGCGGTGTGGATGTACCACTGCGGCCCGGCGTTCGCGAACATCCTGCACGAACTAGGCACCCCCGAGCAGCGCAACATCGGCCAGCTGATGGTCGACAAGCGCTGGGGCGCCACCATGGTGCTGACCGAGCCGGACGCCGGCTCCGACGTCGGCGCCGGCCGCACGAAGGCGATCCAGCAGGCCGACGGGTCCTGGCACATCGAGGGCGTCAAGCGCTTCATCACCTCGGGCGAGCACGACATGGCCGACAACATCGTCCATTACGTGCTGGCCCGGCCGGAGGGCCACGGCCCCGGCACCAAGGGCCTGTCGCTGTTCATCGTCCCGAAGTTCCACTTCGACTGGCAGACCGGTGAGCTCGGCGAGCGCAACGGCGCCTTCGTGACGAACGTCGAGCACAAGATGGGGCTGAAGGCCTCCACCACCTGTGAGGTGCGCTTCGGCGAGAGCATCCCGGCCACCGGCTGGCTGCTCGGCGAGGTGCACGACGGCATCGCGCAGATGTTCAAGGTGATCGAGCACGCCCGGATGATGGTGGGCACCAAGGCCTACTCCGAGCTCTCGGCCGGCTACCTGGCCGCCCTCGACTACGCCAAGACCCGGGTCCAGTCCGCCGACCTCACCCAGGCCTCGGACAAGTCCGCGCCGCGGGTCACGATCATCCACCACCCGGACGTCCGGCGGCAGCTGATGACCCAGAAGGCCTACGCCGAGGGCCTGCGCGCGGTGGCGCTCTACACCGCCAGCGTGCAGGACCGGATCCAGGTCGCGGAGTTCGCCGAGGCCGGCGACCCGGCCGAGGTGCCGGCCGGCGACCTGGCCGACGGGGACGCCTCGCTGCAGCAGAAGGCCCGGCGCGAGGCCTCGATCGACGAGCGGCTCAACGACCTGCTGCTGCCGATCGTCAAGGGCGTCAGCTCGGAGCGGTCCTACGAGCAGCTCGGCCAGGCCCTGCAGGTCTTCGGCGGCTCCGGCTTCCTGCAGGACTACCCGCTGGAGCAGTACATCCGCGACAACAAGATCGACTCGCTCTACGAGGGCACCACGGCGATCCAGGGCCAGGACTTCTTCTTCCGCAAGATCGTCAAGGACAAGGGCCAGGCCCTCGGTGCGTTCTCCGGCGAGATCCAGGGCTTCCTGGACGCCATCGCCGAGGAGGGCCGGCTGAAGGTCGAGCGCGAGGCCGTGGCCAGGGCGCTGACCGAGGTCGGGACGATGGTGGGGGCGATGATCGGCCAGCTCACCTCGGCCCAGGAGGACGTCCGCAACGTCTACAAGGTCGGCCAGAACACCACCCGCCTGCTGATGTCCTGCGGTGACCTGGCCATCGGCTGGCTGCTGCTGCGGCAGGCCCACGTGGCGCTCACCCGGCTGGACGGCAACGGTCTCTCGCCCGCCGACAAGGCCTTCTACGAGGGCAAGCTGGCGGTGGCCCGGTTCTTCGCCACCACCGTGCTGCCGGAGCTGGTCTCCCGCCGCAAGATCGTGGAGGGCACCGACAACGCGATCATGGACGTGGCCGAGGAGGCCTTCTGAGCCAGCAGCCACGAGTGGCCCGGGCGGTGATGCCGCCCGGGCCACTCGCCATTTCGGACGCCGGGCTCGGATTAGGCTGGACGGCATGACCGCGCACGCCACGAACTGGATCGAGCTGGACGGCGTGGTCAACGTGCGGGACCTGGGCGGCCTGCCCGCCGTCGACGGCTGCCGGGTGCGGCTGGGCGCGCTGATCCGCTCGGCCAGCCTGACCCACATGACCGAGGCCGACGTGATCCGGCTGGTGGACGAGCGCGGGGTCCGCAGGGTGATCGACCTGCGCACCGACGTCGAGGTGAGCACCTCCGACCCGTCGCCGCTGCACGGGCACCGCGCGGTCACCGTGCACCACCTGTCGCTCTATCCCGACACGCTGGCCGAGCAGGACACCCCGGACCCGGTGGTGCCCTGGGCCGGCGAGCGGTTCCCCGGCGACCGGGACCCGCAGGTCTCGTCCTACCTGCGCTACCTCGACCGGCGGCCCGACTCGGTGCTGGCCGCGCTGCGGGCGATCGCCGAACCCGACGGCGCCACCGTGGTGCACTGCGCGGCCGGCAAGGACCGGACCGGCGTCGTCGTCGCGCTGGCCCTGTCGGTGGCCGGCGTGCCGGCCGAGGTGATCGCGGCCGACTACGCCGAGACCCAGTCGCAGATCAGCGCGATCCTGGAGCACCTGGCCCGCAGCACCCTCTACACCGACGCCGTCACCCAGCCGGAGAAGGTGCCGCCGGCCTCGGCCGAGAAGATGCTCGGCGTGCTCGCGGCGATCGAGGAGGACCACGGTGGGGTGCTGGCCTGGCTGGCCGGCCACGGCTGGACCGGCCAGGACACCGAACGGCTGCGGGCGAAGCTGCTCGACTGCGACCGCTGACGCTCACTCAGCCGGCCAGCGAGGCGCCGTCCTCCGCCGGCTGGTCGCCGTCCAGCGGCTCGCCGTCCACAGCCTCCTCGTCCCCGGGCTCATCGCTCGCGGCGCTGGGCTCATCGCTCGCGGCGCTGGGCTCGTCGCTCGCGGCGCTGGGGCGGACCACGCCGACGATGTTGGTCATCACCTCGCCGAACGCGTCCGGATCCGCGATCAGCCAGGAATGGTTGCCCGGCACGATCACCGATTCCGGATCGCCCAGGGCGCGCCGCATCGACTCCACGCTCGACCGGGTGATCACGGTGTCCTTCTCGCCCCACAGCACCACGACCGGCAGCCGGCGTTCCTTGAGCGCCTCCAGCTCCGCGATCAGGTTGGCACTGCTGGCGATCCGGCCGACCTGCCAGACCGCGCGGGGGTTCTGCACCAGGTTCGGCAACACGTCGGCGATCACCACCGGCACCACCCGGGTGAGCTGCCGCCAGGGCAGCAGGTCGGCCTGCAGGTGCAGTCCCCAGTCCCACAGCGGGCGCTCGGCCATCGACCGGATCGCGCCGCCCCGTTCGGACCAGGCCGAGCCGCCGATCGAGTTGACGACGACGAGGCGGCCCACCCGCTCGGTGCAGTCGTAGGCGGTCTGGATCGCCACCCCGCCACCGAACGAGTGCCCGACCAGGGTCACCGGCTCGACGATGCCCAGCTCTTCGAGGAACCGGCACACCCAGCGGGCGTACCCGCCGATGGAGCGTTCCGCGGCCGGCAGCTCGGCGGTGCCGCCGAAGCCCGGCAGCGCCGGCGCGAACACCTCCAGGCCCAGCCCGGCGAGCCGCTTCAGCCCGCGCCGGTACGACCGGGTGCCCAGCGCCCAGCCGTGCAGGAAGACCACCGGCGCACCCTGGCCGACCACGGTGTAGACCGCCGGGCGTCCGTCGACCCGCAGCGAGTGGACCCGGGTGTTCAGCCTCTCCACCGCCGTCACACCGCACCTCCGTACGGCAAGTCTCACCAGCCGGCCCGGCGGCCCGGAAGCGACGAACGTCCCGGCGACCGGCGACGTTCGGCCCGGGAGCGGCCGGCGGGACGGTGCTCGGATGGATGGGCCGGCCCGCGCGGTCGGCGTCGCCGGGACGCGAGACCGGCGGGGAGAGGAGTATGCCGTGCAGCGCCTGACCCCGCTGGCCACCGCCTTCCTCGACGCCGAGGACGCCGACCCGCAGGCCTCGCTGGCCATCGGGTCGTTCGCGGTGTTCGCCGGGCCCGCCCCGTCCTTCGCCGAGATCACCGCGGCCATCGGCAGCAGGCTGCCGCTGATCCCGCGCTACCGGCAGCGGCTGCGCGCCGTGCCGTTCCGGCTCGCCGCCCCCGCCTGGGTGGACGACCCGGACTTCGACCTGCGCCGGCACGTGCACCTGGAGCCGGTGCCGCCACCCGGCGGCCGGCAGCAGCTGGCGGAGCTGTTCAGCCGGCTCATGACGCGCCGGATGGACCGCGACCGGCCGCTCTGGGACTACTGGTTCTGCCCCGGACTGCCCGGCGGCCGGTGGGGGCTGGTGTCCAAGCTGCATCACAGCATGGCCGACGGCATCTCCGGCTCGCAGCTCTACCACCTGGTGCTCGACGCGAGCCCGGGGGCGGCCCCGCCACTGGTCGACGACTGGCTGCCCCGGCCGCCGTCCGGGCTGAGCTTCACTGCCCAGGCCCTGGTCGAGCTGGCCCGCACCCCCGGCCGGCAGCTGGCCGGCGGGCTGCGCGCGGCGGGCTCCCCGCTGCTGCTGGCCAGCCGGGCCGGCCGGTTCGGCCAGGGGCTGCTGACCATGACCGGAGCGCTGCGGCCGGTCCGGCCGACCTCGCTGGCCGGTCCGCTCTGCGGCCAGCGCCGCTACGCCTGGACGAGTTGCGGCTTCGGCGAGCTGCAGCCGGTCCGGCACCGGTTCGGGGTGACCGTGAACGACGTGGCGATGGCCGCGATCACCGGCGGCTTCCGCCGGCTGCTCATCGCCCGCGGCGAGCAGCCGGCCGCCACCAGCCTGCGCTCCCTGGTGCCCGTCTCGACCCGCGAGGCCGGGGCCGAGCAGGTGCAGGACAACCGGATCTCGCTGCTGCTGCCGTACCTGCCGGTGGAGCTGCCGGACGCCGCCGACCGGCTGCGCACCATCGCCGGCCGGCTGGCCGCGCTGCGCCGGGCCCACGAGGCCGACGCCGGGGCCGACCTGACCTCGCTCGCCGCGGCCAGCCCGTTCCTGCCGGTCACGCTCGGCATCAGGCTCGGCTGGCGGCTGCCGCAGCACCAGGTCGCCACCGTGACCACCAACGTGCCGGGCCCGCGCGCCACGCTCTACTGCCTGGGCCGGCCGCTGCTGGAGATCCTGCCGTACGTGCCCATCGCCGACCGGCTGCGCACCGGCGTCGCGATCTTCTCCTACCGGCGCGGGCTGACCTTCGGCATCACCGCCGACCGCGAGGCGGTGCCGGACGTCGAGGTGCTCGCGGCCGGCATCCGCGACTCGCTGACCGAACTGCGGGAACTGGCCGAGCCGGCCACCGGGCTGCGATCGGCCGGCCGGGCATGACGGCCGGGCTGTGGTCACCGCGCCGCCGCCCGGGCACCCGGCGGATCACCGGCTGGCGCAAGCTGGCCGGCGCGAGCTGGCGGGCACCGAGCGACCCGCAGTTCTACGGCACGATGGACGTCGACGCGGCGGCGCTGCTCGACTACGTCGACCGGGCCCGCGCGCACACTGGGGTTCACCTGACCGTCACCCACCTCCTCGGCCGGGCGGTCGCCCACGCGCTCCGGGAGGTGCCGTCGCTGCGCGTCCGGCTGGCCTTCGGCCGGGAGCACCCGCGGGAGACGGTCGACGTGTTCTTCATCCTCACCCCGGAGGCGGGCTCCGGTGCGGGCGCTGGCGAGCTGTCCGGGGTGAAGGTCGAGCGGGCCGACGAGAAGTCCGCGGTGCAGCTCGGCCGCGAGCTCGCCGGCCGGGCGGTGGCCATCGCCGGCGGCCGGGACCCGGAGTTCGGCCGGACGAAGCGGCTGCTCACCGTGCTGCCCGGACCGGTGCTGCGGCGCGGGATCCGGCTCTCGGCGTGGCTGACCTCCGACCTCAACCTGCACCTGCCCCGGCTCGGCCTGCCCCGGCAGGCGTTCGGCGGCGCGATGGTCACCTCGGTCGGCATGTGGGACGTCGGCACCGCCTACTCCCCGCTGGCCGCGTACTACCGGGTGCCGGTGCTGGTGCTCGTCGGGACGGTCCAGCCGCGGCCGGTGGCCCGGTCGGGACGGGTGATGGCGCGGCCGACGCTGACCGTCACGGCCACTTTCGACCACCGCTACGTCGACGGGTACTCGGCCAGCCGGTTCGCCGCGGCGATCCGGGCGTACTGCGCGGAGCCCGCCCGGCACGAGCCCCCGCTGCCGGCCGTGCCGGTTCCGGCGCCCTCAGCCGAGCAGCATCAGGGCTAGCTCGGCGTCGCCGTCCGCGCTGATCCGGATCGGCACCCCCCAGTCCTGCCGCGCCAGGTGGCAGGCCGGGTGCTCGTTCGCCGGGTCGTCGTCACAGGAGGCGGCCTGGGCGGTCACGTGCAGCACGCCCTCGGTGCCCGGGTCGCCGGCCAGCACCAGGGTCCGGGCCAGCTCGCTGCCGACCCCGGCCCCGGCGGCCAGCAGCTCCGGCGGGCTGGCGCTGACGGTGAGCTGGGTGGACGGGCCGTACCGGTCGTCGAGCTTGCGCCCGGGCGGTGGCACGAACGGGGTGGACAGCTCGACCCGGCCCGGCCGGACCGGCGTGACCGGGCGCCGGGTGCGCTGCGGCCGGCCGAGCACCTGCCGCAACCGGCCGGCGGTGACCGGGCGGACCAGCCGGTGCGCGGCGGACTCGACCACCACCAGCTCGCCGGCCACCTCGACCAGCCCGGACGGCTCGGCCAGCTCGGTGGCCAGCGTGCTCACCTCGCCGGTGGCCGGGTCGTAGCGGCGCAGTGCCGAGTTGTAGGTGTCGGCGATCGCCACCGAGGAGTCGCCGAGCACCAGCACCCCGAGCGGGTGCTGGAGCCGGGCCGTGGCCGCCGGCCCGTCCACGTGGCCGAAGTCGAACAGGCCCTCGCCGACCACGGTGTGCAACTCACCGGCCGCGGTCAGGTACCGCAGGGCCGACGTCTCGGAGTCGGCGAACCACAGCCGGTCACCGTCCACCGCCAGCCCGGACGGCTGGGCCAGCCAGCCGTCGGCGGCCGGGCCGTCCTTGAGCCCCTCGACGGTGCTGCCGGCCAGGATCGTCACGGCATCGGTGGCCGGGTCCCAGCCGAGCAGCAGGTGCACGCCGGCCGCCGCGATCGCGAACACGCCGCGAGCCGGCCACCAGGCCACGTCCCACGGTGAGAGCACGTCCGGGATCGCGCCGGTGACCGTCCGCACCTCGGCCAGCCCGGCGGCCAGGTCGACCATCCGGACGATGGCCCCGTCGGCCAGCCGCAGCCCGGCCAGCCGGTGGTTGCCGGTGTCGGCCACCAGCACGTCGAAGCCGAGCGCCTCGTCACCGGCCAGCTCCGGCGGCACCGCGGCCAGCCCGTTGGGCTCGGCGAACTCGTCGGCACCGCTGCCCCGCGTGCCGGCGCCGTACCGCTGCCGGACGGTCTCGCCGTCCAGCCCGGTCCGGACGATCTGGTGATGCCCGGCGTCGGCCACCAGCAGGCTGTCGCCGGCCCGGATCGCCTTGGCCGGGAAGCGCAGCTCGCCGGGTTCGGCGACCGGCGGCTGGTAGGGGTTGTCGTCGCGGCGCAGCCGGTCGCCGTGCCGGGCGATCAGCTCGTCGATCAGCAGCGCCAGGCCGCTGACCTGGCCCTCGCCCGCGGCCTGGGCGGCCACGTAGCCGTCCGGGTCGATCAGCACCAGGGTCGGCCAGGCCCGCACCGCGTACTGCTGCCAGAGGTGCAGTTCCGGATCGTTGAAGACCGGGTGCGCGACGCCGTACCGCTCGGCGGCGGCGCGGACGGCACGGTCGGACTTCTCGTGCTCGAACTTCGGCGAGTGCACGCCGACGATCACCAGCTCGTCGGGATGGGCGTGCTCGAGCTCGCGCAGCTCGTCGATCACGTGCAGGCAGTTGGCGCAGCAGAACGTCCAGAAGTCCAGCAGGACGATCTTGCCGCGGAGTTCCTTCAGCGACAGGGGCGCACGGGTGTTGATCCAGGTGCCGGGCGGGAACTCCGGTGCCCGCACCCGGGCGGTCTGCTGCGTCGTCACGGCAGTAGCAAACCACGCGCCGGCGGGACGGATTCCTGGTGATACAGCTGTGGCCCGTTCCCCTGGTGGGGACGGGCCACGGGTGCCTCGGACGGCCTGCGGCGGCCGCCGATTCGACTAGCGGTTGTAGTTCTGGTGGGCGGCCAGCGCCATCAGCTCGGTGCGCATGGTCGGCGACGCGACCCGGAGCGCCCGCTCGAACTGCCGGTACTCGCGGTGGGCCCGGATCCGCTGCTTGATGTTGCTCATGTCCTGCTCCTCAACCCCGGTGGTGATCCTGCTTGCTGACTGACGTCCCTGTCGGTCGGGGCAATCGGGCCAACGCTGGAACGTCCAGCTTCGTTCGCTCGATCGGTGGTACTGCCTCGATTCGTTAACCACTGTAGCACACTTGCCGAACAAATATGTGCTAGCGGGTTCATGCTGGCTAACGTCTCATCGCTGAATGGCATTCCCTGCCGAACGAGTGCCGGGTGGACGGCAGCCCGGCGGCCGGCCGGTGCGCCGGAACTATGCTTGCCCGCATGTCCGTCACCGATGTCTCGATCGCCCCGCTGCAGGGGCCGGCCGGCAACCTGGCACCTCGCCCGGGCGTGGCCACCCTCGTCGTCAACGTCGCGTCCCGCTGCGGGCTGACCCCGCAGTACGAGGGCCTGGAGCGGCTGCAGGAGCGCTATGCCGGGCGCGGTTTCACCGTGCTCGGGGTGCCGTGCAACCAGTTCGCCGGCCAGGAGCCGGGCTCGGCCGAGCAGATCGCCGAGTTCTGCTCGACCACCTACGGGGTGAGCTTCCCGCTGACCGAGAAGGTGGACGTCAACGGCACCGGCCGGCACCCGCTCTACGCCGAGCTGGTGGACGTCCCCGATTCCGAGGGCTACACCGGCGACATCCGGTGGAACTTCGAGAAGTTCCTGATCGGCCCGGCCGGCGACGTGGTGGCCCGGTTCGACCCGCGCACCGAGCCCGAGGACCCGCGGGTGATCGAGGCGATCGAGGCCCAGCTGCCCGCCTGAGCAGCCCCGCCAGACAAGCGGAACGAGCCCGCCGCACGGTATTCGTGCGGCGGGCTCGTCCGTCGGTTTCGCGCGGGCCCGTGCCTGGCCTGTCGGGCCGCGCCGCCGATTCCGGCGACGCGCGGGCCCGGCAGGCACGAGCCGGGTGACTACAGCAGCGCCAGCCCCGGGTCGCGCAGCACGGCGGCCACGTCGGCCAGGAACTCCGAGCCCTGCTGCCCGTCCACCGAGCGGTGGTCGAACGACAGGCCGAGCTGGGTGACCCAGCGCGGCTCGATGCGCTCGTCGGCGCCGGTGCCGACCACCCACGGCTGCCGGCGGATGGCGCCGAAGGCCAGGATGCCGGCCTCGCCCGGGTTCAGGATCGGGGTGCCGGTGTCGATGCCGAACACCCCGATGTTGGTGATGGTGAAGGTGCCGCCGGACATGTCCGCCGGCGGCGTCTTGCCGGACCGGGCCGTCTCGGTCAGCTCGACCAGCGCCCCGGCCAGCTCGGCCAGCGACTTGTCCTGCGCACCCTTGATGTTGGGCACGATCAGGCCCCGGTCGGTCGCGGCGGCGATGCCCAGGTTCACGTAGTGCTTGACGACGATGGAACCGCTGTCGCCGTCCGACGGATCCCAGGTGGAGTTGAGGATCGGCGTCCGCTTCATCGCCCAGAGCACCGCGCGGGCGACGAAGAGCAGCGGCGAGACCTTGAGGCCCCTGAACTCCGGCCGGGCGGCCACCCGGGTGCGCAGCTCCATCATCTCGGTGACGTCGACCGTGACGAACTCGGTGACGTGCGGGGCGGTGAACGCCGAGGAGACCATCGCCGCGGCGGTGTGCTTGCGCACGCCCTTGATCGGGATCCGGGTCTCGCCGCCGGTCACCGGTGCCGCGGCCGCCGGGGTGGCGAGCTCGGTCCGGGCGGCGGCCTGCTGCACGTCGTCGCGCGAGATGCTGCCGTTCGGGCCGGTGGCCACGATCGAGGACAGGTCGACGCCGAGGGTCTTGGCGAGCTTGCGCACCGGCGGCTTGGCCAGCACCCGCTCGACCTGGGGAGTGGCCGCCCCGGCGCCCGGGGTCACCTCGAAGGCCGGGTTGGCGCTCGGTGCCGGCTGCTCGAGCGAGGGCTGCAGCCGCTTGCGCCGCCGGGCCCGCTCGCCGGCCACGCCGTAGCCGACCAACACCGCCTGCCGCTCTGCGGTGGCCGCCTCCTGCGCGGCCTCGGTGGCCGGCATCTCGGGCGCGGGCACCAGGTCCTCACCGGCGCCGCCGGCCACCCGGGGCACGTCGGCGAGCTCACCGTCGCCCACCTTGAGGGTGACGATCGGCTGGCCGACCGGCACCGTCACGCCCTCCGCCACGTGGATCGCGTGGATGGTGCCAGCGTAGGGCGACGGCAGCTCGACGGCGGCCTTGGCGGTCTCGACCTCGACCAGCACCTGGTTGACGGTCACGACGTCGCCGACCTGGACGTCCCAGCGCAGGATGTCGGCCTCGGTCAGTCCCTCACCGACGTCCGGAAGCTTGAATTCCTTCAGTTCTGCCACTGTTCTGGTTCTCTTTCGACAAGTCTCGGCTGGGTCAGTAGGTGAGGGTGCGGTCCACCGCGTCGAGGATCCGGTCCACGTCGGGCAGCCACTCCTCCTCGATCCGGCTGGCCGGGTATGGGGTGTCGAAACCGCCGACCCGCAGCACCGGCGCCTCCAACGAGTAGAAGGCCTTCTCCTGGACCCGGGCCGCGATCTCGGCACCCATGCCGAGGTTCACCGACGCCTCGTGCACGACCACCAGCCGGCCGGTCTTGGTCACCGACTCGACGACCGGCGCCAGGTCGATCGGGGAGAGCGAGCGCAGGTCGATCACCTCGAGCTCGTGCCCGTCCTCGGCCGCCGCGTTGGCCGCGTCCAGCGCGGTGGCCACCATCGGGCCGTACGCGACCACGGTCACGTCGGTACCCGCGCGGACCACCCGGGCGGTGTGCAGCGGCAGCGGGGCCGCGTCCGGGTCGACCTCGCCCTTGGCCCAGTAGCGGCGCTTGGGCTCGAAGAAGATCACCGGGTCGTCGCAGTCGATGGACTGCCGCAGCATCCAGTAGGCATCGGAGGGGTTGGAGCAGGTCACCACCTTCAGCCCCGCGGTGTGCGCGAAGTACGCCTCCGGGGACTCCGAGTGGTGCTCGACCGCACCGATCCCGCCGCCGTAGGGGATCCGGACGGTGATCGGCATCCTGACCTGGCCGAGCGACCGGTTGTGGAACTTGGCCACCTGGCTGACGATCTGGTCGAAGGCCGGGTAGACGAAACCGTCGAACTGTATCTCGCACACCGGCCGGTAGCCGCGGATGGCCAGGCCGACCGCGGCGCCGAGGATGCCCGACTCGCCGAGCGGCGCGTCGATCACCCGGTCCTCGCCGAAGTCCTTCTGCAGGCCGTCGGTGATCCGGAAGACGCCGCCCAGCTTGCCGACGTCCAGGCCCATCACGAGCACCTTGGGGTCGGCTTCCATCCGGTTGCGCAGGGCCGCGTTGAGCGCGCCCGCCATGCTGAGGTTGCTCACGAGCGGGCTCCTTCGAAGGAGTCGAGGTACTCGGCATAGCCGGCCTTCTGCTCGGCCAGCTCACCGGTCATCTCCACGTAGACCTGGTCGAACGGGGACAGCGGGTCGGGGTCGGGCAGCGACCGGCAGGCCTCGCGGATCCGGACCGCCAGCGCCTCGGACTCCTCGTCGACCTCGCCGAAGAAGTCGGTGCCGACGCCGGCCTCGCGCACCAGGTAGGCGCGCAGCCGCTCGATCGGGTCGCGCAGCCGCCAGGTCTCCAGCTCGTCGGAGAGCCGGTACCGGGTCGGGTCGTCGGAGGTGGTGTGTGCGGCCATCCGGTAGGTGTAGGCCTCGATCATGCTCGGGCCCTGGCCGGAGCGGGCCTCGTCCAGCGCGGCCCGGGTGACGGCCAGGCAGGCCAGCACGTCGTTGCCGTCGATCCGAATGCCCGGGAAACCGAAGCCGGCCGCGCGGTGGAACAGCGGCACCCGGGTCTGGCGCTCCAGCGGCTCGGAGATCGCCCACTGGTTGTTCTGACAGTAGAAGACGACCGGCAGGTTGCCGGCCGCGGCCCAGATGAAGGCCTCGTTCACGTCGCCCTGGCTGGACGCGCCGTCGCCGAAGAAGGCCAGCACCGCGGTGTCGCGGTCGAGCTCGCCGGTGCCCACGGCGCCGTCGCGGGCCACGCCCATCGCGTAGCCGACCGCGTGCAGGGTCTGCGCGCCGAGCACGATCGTGTAGAGGTTGAAGTTGTTCTCGTTCGGGTTCCAGCCGCCGAGGCTGACCCCGCGGAACATGCCGAGCAGGGTGACCGGGTCGACGTCCCGGCACCAGGCGACGCCGTGCTCCCGGTAGGTCGGGAAGGCCATGTCCTGGGTGCGCATCGCCCGGCCGGCACCGACCTGGGCCGCCTCCTGGCCGAGACAGGACGCCCACAGCCCGAGTTCGCCCTGGCGCTGCAGCGCGGTGCCCTCCGCGTCGAATCGCCGAACAAGCGTCAGGTCGCGGTAGAGCGACTTCAGCTCGTCGTCGGTGATGGACAGCGGAAAGTCCGGATGCTCGACCCGAACGCCTTCCGGAGTCAGGAGCTGGACCAGGTCCGGCTCCGGTGGGACGTCTCCGTGCAGCGACATCTGCGCTCCTCGCCTCGTGAACGCCGGTCGCGGGATCGCCGCGCGGCGTCGGTACACCGTGGGTTAGGTCGGCCGCACCCGTCCAGGCTCGAGGGTGGTGAGCCGGTCGGAAAGGCGCGGAACGGGTGGTGCGGCCTGCGTTACCCGCCATGTTCGCACGTACTTCCATCACCGCGAAAAACGAGTCCTGGTATCGCCGCGCGGCACGCCGGCCGCGGCAGGCCGCACCCGGCCGCTTCTCAGCGGGTGCCCGGGCAGCGTCCGTACTGTTGCCCCATGGAGGAGAACAGAGCCCGTCGAGTGGTGGACGCCCTGCGTGACCGGGGCGTGGACGCGCAGCTGGCGCACGCCGGGGTGTACCGGTTCGGTGTCCGGGTGAACCTGGGTGACGGCCGCGAGGCCGAGTGGGACACCGACGGCACCCTGGGCCTGGAGGCCCAGGTGATGCGCGACGGCGTCCTGGTCGGTTTCGTGCCGGACATCGAGGGCTCGGAGGACTGGACCGAGGAGCAGGTGGTCGACGCGATCGCCCGCACCGACTACGACCAGCCGATCGCCCGGCAGCGGGCCACCGCGCCGCCCGCCGCCGCACCGCTGCCCCGCCAGGGCGGGGTGTTCCGCCGGTTCCTGGACGGCTTCCGCTACCGCTGACCGGCCGTCCCGCGTGCCGGGAGGCCGGTAGCCGTGCGGCACCGACCTCGCTACCGTCGGATGTGGCAGCGATCACTTCGACAGTCAGCGAGGAGGCGGCGATGAAGATCTCGGACATCCTGGCCCGCAAGGGCTCGAACGTCGTCACCACCGGGCCGGACACCACGGTCGGCGAGTTCGTCCAGTTGCTGGCCGAGCACCGCATCGGCGCGATCCCGGTGGTGACCGGCAGCCGGCTGAGCGGCATCGTCTCCGAGCGTGACGTGGTGCGCCGGCTGGCCACCGACGGCCCCGGCCTGCTGGACGAGCCGGTCGCCGGGCTGATGACCACCGAGCTGATCACCTGCGGGCCCGGCGACGCGCTGGACGACATCGCGGCCCTGATGACCGAGCGCCGGGTGCGCCACCTGCCGGTGGTCGTGGACGGCGCCCTGGCCGGCATCGTCTCGATCGGCGACGCGGTCGCGGCGCGGCTGCGCGAGCTGGAGCAGACCCAGGAGCAGCTGGAGTCCTACATCACCCGGGGCTGATCCCCGGGTGCTCGGCCCGCCGCGCCGGACCCGGGTGGGTGCGGGCACCCCGTCCAGATAAATCCCGGTCTTTCCAGCATCCGTGAAATTGAGGTTTAGCGCGACCTACCGTGCGGTTCCACCATTGACCGCTACCTCACGGATGGCCGCACATGACAGCCTTCGCTCGTCCCTCCCCCCGTTCCCGGACCGGGTTCCTGCTCGCCGCGGTGACCGCGCTGCTCGCCGCCACCGTCACCGCGGTGGCCTGGCACGCCCCGGCGGCCGGCGCCGACTCCCAGGTCGGTGGCCAGCTCACCGCCAACGAGGCGATGCAGCGTGCAGCCGACTGGTACGACCGCGGGCTCAGCTACTCCCAGAGCGCCTACAGCTCCGACCTGGACAACAGCCGCAACTACCGGCGCGACTGCTCCGGCTTCGTCGACATGGCCCTGCACCTGGGCACCGACTACAACACCGACGGCATCGCCGGCAGCTCGCTGTTCAGCTACCAGGGCTGGGCGAGCGGCTCGCTGACCCCCGCCGACGTGCGCCCGGGTGACGTCTTCGACGACACCTCCGACGGGCACGCGTTCCTGTTCGAGGGCTGGGCCGCCGACGGCGTGCACATGTCCTACTACAACTTCGGCGGCGGCAGCTCCGGCACCGCCCCGCCCGAGCACCACACCAACGAGACCTTCGGCCAGACCTACGTCGGCGGCGAGATCACCTCGCACTACCGCATCTACCGCTACGACAACCTGCTCTACACCGACGCCTCGAACTCGGGCGTGGTGATCGCCGCCAACGGCTACACCCGGATCTTCGCCACCGACACCACCGGCTCGGTGGTCGAGCGCTACGACACCGTGAACGGCTGGGGCTGGGGCGACATGAACGGCACCATCCTGACCGGCGCCACCGCGGTGAACTACTTCCCCGACCTCAACGAGTACGACGTCTACGCCACCGGCACCAACGGCAACCTCTACGTCAAGGAGTACCACGGGGGCGGGTGGGACGGCTCCTGGACGCTGATCGACGGGCCGTCGCTGCGGGCCGGCGTCTCGGCGATGCTCGACAAGTACGGCCACCAGCACGTCTTCGCCACCGGCACCGACGGCGCGGTCTACAACATCCGCAACGGAAACGCCGG